>NZ_JAWXQV010000042.1:0-165350 GCF_033843325.1 Klebsiella sp. JN_Kp126
ATACATGATGAAGCTAGAGAACACCAGTTGCTTTAACTGGTTGGCGCGAGGTCTAGAAGCTGGGGCGCCTCGGCCGCAGCGTTCGTGACCTCATCACTCTGGTATCTGAATTGCAGGAGAGGGGGATTCATTTTCGCAGCCTGACCGACAGCATTGATACCAGCACGCCAGCAGGCCGCTTCTTTTTCCACGTCATGAGCGCTCTGGCGGAGATGGAGAGGGAATTGATAGTGGAGCGCACCCGCGCCGGTTTAGCCGCGGCAAGGGAGCAGGGGCGTATCGGTGGCCGCCGCCGGGTAATGACAACCGAAGTTGTGGAACGCTGCCGGCGCATGCTGGAGAACGGAGCTTCACGCCAGCAGATAGCCGATGTAGTTGGGGTGGGCACCAAAAGCATTTACAAATATCTTCCAGTCGGTATCCCCACAAAAAGCAAAGCGTTACCTCAGTGATAAAGATCGATAGATGAAACCTGCATTGAACAAAATTCACGATGAAATTACTGTATATATAAACAGTGTTTATGCGAGGTAAGATCGTGCTTAGACAAACAGACATTAACCAGGCATTTCGCGAGTCGGTTTTACGTAACTCAAAGGGATATCAGTACTTACATACAAGAGATTTCGTTTCATCATTACAGCAGCGCGGTATTCACTTCTCACACTCTGAGGCTAATCGGTGGATAGAGCGCTATCAGTCGTGCTTCGCTGACAAAACGCCGGATCACACAGAAAACAGGCTGTGGATTCTCCGCAACATGGGGAGGGTGATGTAATGACTGCCAGCTATTTTCCTTCTCCTGCTGCTGATTATATTGAGTCTGCTCTGACTGTCACGGCTGCGTGCAACATTGGCGCGAACTCTCAGATTATAGAGACTGATCGCGGCTTCGTTGTTCTTGACCTGTCATTAAAAGTGACGCAAGGAAGCGTCCTTCTTATCCGCCTGGCTGGCGAACTGCAGTTTGCAAAATTGATGGGGCGTTCTTTTATCACTGTCGAAGGTGAATCGATAGAAGGGGAGGCGATGGAAGATGTTGAAGTGTTGGGGGTGGCTACGCACGCGATCAACGACTTGAGGCAGGACGATAGCCCTATTTGATGTGAGTAAAGTTAAGCTTAAAAAGGAAGAATGCTTCCCCAAAATGAAAGGCATATCATTGATTAAATAAGAAAATAAAACATACTCAAAAGAGGGGAAAATCAGCCAGGAAGTTTATATAACTGGCTGATTTTATTTAACTAAGTGTCAATTTTGGAAGTCTGCTTGTGAAACAGTTCACGGAACACCGGATAAATATCTTCCGGGTCGCGAATATGCTGCATAGCAAAGTTTTCGAAGGTTGACTGCAGGTGTTCATATTCCCGCCACAGCGTCTGGTGCGCGCGCCGGGTTATCTCGATATAGCTATAGTAGCGCACCACGGGCAGGATTTTCTTCGCCAGCAGTTCGTGACACAGCGGTGAATCGTCCGCCCAGTTATCGCCATCCGAAGCCTGCGCGGCGTAGATATTCCACTGCGCCGGGTCATAGCGCTCTTTGACCACTTCATCCATCAGCTTCAGGGCGCTGGAGACAATGGTGCCGCCGGTTTCCTGCGAATAGAAGAATTCGTGTTCGTCGACCTCTTTCGCCTGCGTATGGTGGCGGATATAAACCACATCAACGTTTTTATAGGTCCGGCTGAGGAACAGATACAGCAGGATGTAAAAGCGTTTTGCCATGTCCTTTGTCGCCTGGTCCATGGAGCCGGAAACGTCCATCAGGCAGAACATCACCGCCTGACTTGATGGTTCTGGCCGTTTTTCGTAGTTCTTGTAACGCAGATCGAAAGTGTCAATGAACGGCACGCGGTCAATTTTCGCCCGCAGTTCGGCTATCTCTTTACGCAGCCGCTCCTCTTCCAGCAGCTGCGCCGGTTCGCTTTTGCTAATGGTGTCCAGGTCTTCTTCCAGCGCGTGCAGTTCCCGGCGTTTACCGGCGGTCATCGCCGTGCGGCGCGCCAGCGAGTTTTGCAGCGAGCGAACGACGCTGATGTTAGCGGGCACACCGTTAGCGGTATAGCCCGCGCGATGGGTTTTATATTCCGTCAGCTGACGCTGCTGGTTTTTTTTCAGGTTCGGCAGGGCGAGATCTTCAAAGAGCAGATCGAGATATTCGTCTTTCGAAATCTGAAAAACAAACTCATCCTGGCCTTCGCCGTCGGCGCTGGCCTGGCCCTGACCGCTGCCTCCACCGCCTCCGCCGCCCTGAGGGCGCTCAATGCGGTCATTCTGTACGAAGTGATCGTTACCCGGGTGTACGCGATTGCGCAGGCCGCCGCGCCCCTGATGAAACATCGGTTCGTTAATATCGTCCGTTGGGATGGAGACGGACTCTCCGCTCTGAATATCGGTCACCGAGCGCTTGTTTATGGCCTCGGAGATCGACTGTTTTATCTGCGCTTTATAGCGGCGCAGAAAGCGCTGCCGGTTGACGGCGCTTTTATTTTTCCCGTTCAGGCGTCGGTCTATGAACCAGGTCATATGCCCTCCTGTACTGCATTTGCCAACTTATGCCCCGGCCATTCAGGCGCCGAAATATGCCTGGCGCTGAATGTCATTGGGTCTTCGCAGTTATTATTAGCCCGGCAGCCGCTGCCTGCCGGGCTGGTCTATCAGGATGATTTACGTACCCGCAGATACCATTCGCAGAGCAGGCGAACCTGCTTGCGGGTATAGCCTTTCTCCATCATGCGGTCGACAAAGTCATCGTGTTTTTTCTGCTCATCGGTTGACGTTTTGGTGTTGAAGGAAATCACCGGCAACAGCTCTTCGGTATTGGAGAACATTTTCTTCTCGATAACCGTGCGCAGTTTCTCGTAGCTGGTCCAGTTTGGATTACGCCCGCTGTTGTGCGCTCTGGCGCGCAGCACGAAGTTGACTATTTCGTTACGGAAGTCTTTCGGGTTGCTGATCCCGGCGGGCTTCTCGATTTTCTCCAGTTCCGCATTCAGCGACTCGCGGTCAAACAGCTGGCCGGTATCCGGGTCGCGATACTCCTGATCCTGAATCCAGAAGTCAGCGTAGGTGACATAACGGTCAAAAATGTTCTGCCCGTACTCCGAGTAGGATTCAAGGTAGGCGGTCTGGATCTCTTTCCCGATAAACTCGGCGTATTTCGGGATCAGATAGCCTTTGAGGAACTCAAGGTAACGCTCTGACTGCTCCTGCGGGAACTGCTCGCGCTCGATCTGCTGCTCGAGGACGTAGAACAGATGCACCGGGTTGGCGGCGACCTCGGCATGGTCAAAGTTAAATACCCGCGACAGGATTTTGAACGCGAAGCGGGTAGACAGGCCGTTCATCCCTTCATCAACGCCGGCATAATCGCGATACTCCTGATAGGATTTCGCTTTCGGGTCGGTGTCTTTCAGGCTTTCGCCGTCATAGACGCGCATTTTTGAATAAATGCTTGAGTTTTCAGGCTCTTTCAGGCGCGACAGAATGGAGAAGCGCGACAGCGTTTCCAGCGTGCCCGGCGCGCACGGCGCATGGGTCAGCTCGCTGTTGTTAAGCAGTTTTTCATAGATACGGATCTCTTCCGAGATACGCAGGCAATAAGGCACCTTGACGATATACACGCGGTCGAGGAAGGCCTCATTGTTTTTGTTATTACGGAAGGTCACCCATTCCGATTCGTTGGAGTGGGCGAGGATAATCCCGTTGAACGGCAGGGCGGAGATCCCTTCGGTACCGTTATAGTTGCCTTCCTGCGTCGCGGTCAGCAGCGGATGCAGCACCTTGATAGGCGCTTTAAACATCTCGACGAACTCCATCAGCCCCTGGTTGGCGCGGCACAGAGCGCCGGAGTAGCCGTAGGCATCCGGGTCATTCTGCGCGTAGTGTTCCAGTTTACGGATATCGACTTTACCGACCAGCGCCGAGATATCCTGGTTGTTTTCGTCACCGGGCTCGGTTTTGGCGATGGCAATCTGCGCCAGGATTGACGGCCACACTTTCACCACGCGGAATTTCGTGATGTCGCCGCCGAATTCATGCAGACGCTTGGCCGCCCACGGCGACATAATCGTCCCCAGATAGCGGTTTGGAATGCCGTACTCTTTTTCGAGGATTTGCGCATCCTCCTGCGGGTTAAACAGACACAGCGGATGGTCGTTGACCGGGCTGCGCTCACCGTTTGCGCTGAGCACATAGATAGGGACGCGCTGCATCAAGGACTTCAGGCGTTCGGCAAGCGATGATTTACCGCCGCCCACGGGGCCCAGCAGATACAGAATCTGTTTCTTCTCTTCCAGCCCCTGAGCGGCGTGTTTTAAGTAAGAAACAATTTGCTCGATGGCATCTTCCATACCGTAAAACTCTTCAAAGGCCGGGTAGCGCGCGACGACCCGGTTTGAAAAGAGACGGGATAGCCTGGGTTCGAGGGCCGTATCGACCATGACCGGCTCACCGATGGCCATCAGCAATCTTTCTGCTGCGTTAGCATAAGCACTGCGATCTTGCCGACAGATGGTAAGAAACTCCTGCAGTGTGAACTCTTCGTCCTTGGCAGCTTCATAGCGCTGGCGATAGTGATCGAATATATTCATGGCATGCCGTCCTTTCGTTTTTAGCACAGGTTGAGAGCCGTTCATATGAATAGTGGGAGCCCCCGGAAGAGGTAAGCTGCACAGCGCTCTCTGAATCTCCAGCAACCCTTATGCCAGGTTGGCGAAGTCTCGGGATAACGTGCCCCGCATTTACTTCTTCTAAATTAAAGCGTAGATGCATTTGGAAAACTTGCATGGCGCAGAAAATCAATTTCAATGACTTATCAACAACTCATCCGGAAAAGCAGCGTCTCATTCGCACTTCGGGTTTCGCCGCGTCATGACGCTGTCATTCAGCTGTCAGCGGGTGGTCATCTGATGATGAGAATCTGGTGAATTCAGTGTAATGACTGGTAAAGAATTTGAGGCATGACGTATACAACGTTAAACTGCCTGCGCTAATAATTTGACAACAGGAATATGGATCGTGACTAAAATCAAACTTCTGGCACTTGGTGTGTTGATTGCGACTTCAGCATCCGCCGTACACGCTGAAGGGAAGTTCACTTTAGGGGCGGGTGTAGGCGTCGTTGAACATCCGTACAAGCAATATGATGCTGATGTTTACCCGGTGCCGGTGATTAATTACGAGAGCGATAACTTCTGGTTCCGCGGCCTGGGCGGTGGCCTCTACCTGTGGAATGATACCAACGATAAGCTCTCCGTGACCGCCTACTGGTCGCCGATGTACTTTAAGCCAGGCGACAGCGATAGCGAGCAGATGCGCCGTCTGGATAAACGTAAGTCCACGGTGATGGCAGGGCTTTCCTACGAACACTATACGCAGTACGGTTTCCTGCGCACCGCGCTGTCGGGGGACACCCTCGATAACAGCAACGGTATCGTGTGGGATCTGGCCTGGCTGTATCGCTATACCAACGGCAACCTGACGCTTACGCCGGGTATTGGCGTGGAGTGGAACAGCGACAACCAGAACGAGTACTACTACGGTGTTTCGAAGCATGAATCGAATCGCAGCGGCATGCGCAGCTACGATCCGGACAGCAGCTGGAACCCGTACCTCGAGCTGTCGGCTAACTATCGTTTCCTCGGCGACTGGAGCGTATACGGCGTGGCGCGCTATACCCGCCTGTCTGACGAAATTACCGATAGCCCGATGGTGGACAAATCCTGGAGCGGGCTGATTTCAACCGGGATCACTTACTCCTTCTGATAGTGCATTATTACAGTGCAATTTGTGCATCAAAACAGGGCGTAAAGCCCTGTTTTGCATTACGGTGGTGCAATCAAACACAGGAGCATGTCATGGCAGCAAGGACCATCCGTTTTGGCGAGCATTCAGCGGTTCCGCTCATAGGGCAGGGGACCTGGTTCATGGGCGAAAACCCGGCTCTGCGCGCGCAGGAGTCTGCTGCACTACGCGCGGGCATCGATCTTGGCCTGACGGTGATCGATACGGCGGAAATGTACGCCGACGGCGGCGCCGAAGAGGTTGTCGGCGAGGCCATTCGCGGGCAGCGCGAGCGCGTGGTGCTGGTGTCTAAAGTCTATCCGTGGAACGCTGGCGGTCGCAAAATAGCCAGCGCCTGCGAGGAGAGCCTGCGCCGCCTCAATACCGACTATCTGGATCTCTACCTGCTGCACTGGCGCGGGGACTATTCATTGCAGGAGACGGTTGCGGGCATGGACGCGCTCGTTGCGCAGGGAAAAATTCGCCGCTGGGGCGTATCAAACCTCGATTACGATGATATGCAGGAACTCTGGCAGGCGGACGGCGGCGAACAGTGCGCGACCAATCAGGTGCTCTACCATCTGGCCTCCCGCGGTATTGAACATGACCTGCTGCCGTGGTGCCAGCAGCAGCGGCTGCCGGTGATGGCATATTGTCCGCTGGCTCAGGCCGGTCGACTGCGCAATGGACTTTTAAATCATACCGTTGTGAAAAATATTGCGCAGGCGCGGGGCGTAACCGCGGCGCAGATTCTGCTGGCGTGGGTGATTAGCCACCGGGGCGTAATGGCGATCCCGAAAGCGTCAAGCATTGAGCATGTCAGGCAAAATGCCGCGGTGCTGGATATTGTGCTGAACGATGAGGAGCTTGCGCTTCTGGATAACGCCTACCCGGCGCCGGCCAGAAAAACGCCGCTGGATATGGTCTGAACAAGCGTTAAAGAAAAGCCCCGACTTCGCGGGGCTTCAGCCGTCATCCGGCAGATGTGGCGCACACGCGGTTAACCCGTGGGCCAACCTTCCTGGCGTTAGCGTTTCACCACGCGAAGGGTTTGCGTCAGGCGCGAAGGTTTCTCTTCGCTGGCCTTCTGCGTTTCGGTCACGCAGCAGGTTTCTACACAAACGAAGGTCTTGTAACCATCATCCGGCATGTCGCCCATGCTGACGGAAAGCGCCGGGCCCGGGTTCCAGGCCACTACGTTGCTGTTGTGATGATGCGTAACGTCGATGTTGCGGTTCAGCGCATCGTCATGAATCACGCTGCAGGTTTCGGCATTCAGATAGACGCGGTCGGTACGATCGGGAAAAGTCTCTGTGCCGTTGCTTAATACGCCTTCTTCCGCGTTTTTCACTTTATCAATATAACGGTCGCCCAGACCGCTGACCTTCACTGCCGCAATGTCGCCGACGTTGAAATAGGTATGCAGGGCAGACGTGGTTTCAAATTCGCCGTGCGCCTCCAGCTCAATTTCGCAGGTTTTGCCCAGCTTAAAGCGCGCCAGCAGGGTGAACTCGTGCGGCCAGTACTGGCGGGTGGCGTCGCTGCTTTTCAGTGCAAAGGTCAGCACCACGCCGTTGTCGTCTTCATCGTGCCCTTTCAGGGCCCACGGCAGGTTGCGGGCGAAGCCGTGGGAGGGCAGACCCTGCTGAGCAGAAGGACCAAACCACGGCCAGCAAATCGGCACGCCGCCGCGCAGGGCAACGCCGTTTTTAAATGGGGTGTTGCCGCTGAGCCACAGGACTTCTTCTTCGCCAGCGGGCTTCCAGGAGAGCAGGTGAGCGCCCTGGAAAGCCACGGACGCTTTCACCTGCGGATGGTCAACGACGATCAGCTCCAGGTCATCAAGCTGGCGGCGGGAAAGTACAGGGGTAAGCTGTTCGATAACCGGGAGGGCAAAAATTTTATTAATCATTACGCAATCCTTTATCTTCAGACAAAAAAAAGAGCGACCGAAGTCGCTCTTACAGATTACTGTCTCATCTCAACTTATTTGGAGATGTGAGCAATCAGGTCCAGAACCTTGTTGGAGTAACCAGTTTCGTTATCGTACCAGGAAACCAGTTTCACAAAGTTGTCGTTCAGAGCGATACCCGCTTTGGCGTCGAATACGGAAGTGCAGATTTCACCGTTGAAATCGGTGGATACCACGTCATCTTCGGTGTAGCCCAGAACGCCTTTCATTGCGCCTTCGGAAGCAGCTTTGATTGCTTTCTTAATTTCTTCATAAGAAGCAGCTTTTTCCAGACGAACGGTCAGGTCAACAACGGATACGTTCGGAGTCGGAACGCGGAACGCCATACCGGTCAGTTTGCCATTCAGTTCTGGCAGAACTTTACCTACAGCTTTAGCAGCGCCGGTAGAGGACGGGATGATGTTCTGAGCTGCGCCGCGGCCGCCGCGCCAGTCTTTGTGAGACGGGCCATCAACGGTTTTCTGAGTCGCGGTGGTTGCGTGAACGGTAGTCATCAGACCTTCGATGATGCCGAAGTTGTCGTTGATAACTTTTGCCAGCGGAGCCAGGCAGTTGGTGGTGCAGGATGCGTTGGAAACGATGTCCTGGCCTTCGTATTTGTCAAAGTTAGCGCCTTTAACAAACATCGGAGTGTTGTCTTTGGACGGGCCAGTCAGTACGACTTTTTTCGCGCCAGCGGTGATGTGTTTACGAGCGGTTTCGTCGGTCAGGAAGATACCGGTTGCTTCAGCAACAACGTCAACACCCACTTCGTCCCACTTCAGGTTAGCCGGGTCACGCTCAGCGGTAACACGGATTTTTTTACCGTTAACGATCAGATGACCGTCTTTCACTTCAACGGTACCGTTGAAACGGCCGTGAGTGGAGTCATACTTCAGCATGTAAGCCATGTAGTCAGCGTCTAACAGGTCGTTGATTGCAACGATCTCGATGTCAGAACGTTCCTGAGCAGCACGGAAAACAATGCGACCGATACGGCCAAAACCGTTGATACCTACTTTGATAGTCATATATTCCACCAGCTATTTGTTAGTGAATAAAAGGTTGCCTGTAAAATTACAAAAACCTTACGCAGCGTCAAGCGGAATCGTGTCAATCATTGCGACAAATCAATCCAGAGCATGCCTTTGCGCGGTCGATTTATCCCACTTTCCCTTTGAGCCCAATTCCATATGGGGGCTGCGCCCGGAATTTTAAAGGTCACTGAAGATAAAAATGTGATATTCATCACAATTGTGTGGCTGCCTTTTGGCGTCGCCTAAGTTTAGAACAAAAGTGCACGCTTCATTGTTAATATTTTGTTAGAATTGACGTGAAAAGTTGTCCTTTCACAGCGAGAAGCAAGCCAATGTCGAATAAACCCTCTTCGGACGAGCTCAAAAAAAATTTGAGCGAGATGCAGTTTTACGTGACGCAGAATCACGGTACTGAACCGCCGTTCACCGGGCGGTTGCTCCACAACAAACGCGATGGCGTCTACCACTGCCTGGTGTGCGATGCCGCGCTGTTTCACTCGCAAACCAAGTATGATTCCGGCTGCGGCTGGCCAAGCTTTTATGAGCCCGTCAGCGATGACGCTATCCGCTACCTTAATGATTACTCCCACGGTATGCAGCGCACGGAAATTCGCTGCGGAAACTGCGATGCTCACCTTGGGCACGTATTCCCGGATGGTCCACAGCCTACCGGAGAGCGTTTTTGTGTTAATTCGGCCTCATTAAGCTTCACCAATGATGAAAACGGTGAGCAAATTAAGGGTTGAAAAAACGATTCAGCAAATTATTCCAAACGGGGTTGGCGGAAGATGGAAATTGAGCGGATTATTGACGGTATGACGCCGGAAGTTTATCAGCGCCTGGCGACGGCGGTTGAGCTGGGTAAATGGCCGGACGGCGTGGCGTTGACTGACGAACAGAAAGAGAACTGTCTGCAGCTGGTGATGCTCTGGCAGGCGCGATACAACGTTGACGCGCAGCATATGACCATCGATACCAACGGGCAGATGGTGATGAAGAGTAAACAGCAGCTGAAAGTTGACTTCGGCATTACGCCGCAGCCTATCGCGACCTTTAAATCCTGAGGCTGAAAAGGCCTGCGTCAGCCCGGCTAACTCCGCGCCGGGCTCTGAAGCATCACAACGTTACTTCTTGTTCATCATCGCTTTAAGATCGGCGAAGGGGTTATATTTCGCTTCGCCGACGCTTTTCTGCGCATCTTCGCCAGCAACCACCGTCGAGCCATACAGATCGGCTTCGGTGTATTTTGAGTGCTCATGATCGTGACAGTACAGGCACAGCATCTCCCAGTTGCTACCATCTTCCGGGTTATTGGAGTGGTCGTGGTCAATATGGTGTACCGTCAGTTCACGCAGGTTTGAATAGACAAACTCTCGCGAGCAGCGTCCGCAGACCCAGGGGAAGAGCTTCAGCGCTTTTTCGCGGTAACCGACTTCCAGACGGGCGTAGTTTTTCGGGATATAAGCCATAATACCCATGCCTTTTGTTGCAAATGAAAAGCTGCGCCGGAGCCGGCGCAGCGGAATGGGGTTATCATAACCTATTGTGCTGGCGCTGACACCGCGCAGATCAGCGTTTGATCCCCAATGACTCGGCCAGCTGTTTCGCTAACTGATTCTGGTCATCGGCGCCGTACTCCCAGAACATCGCGCCACCCAGCCCCTTGCTCTTGATGTAGTCAGCCTTGATGGCCACCGAGCGCGGGTTCTCATAAGAAAGCGCAAAGAGGGCTTGACCGTCGGCGGACTGCACCGACAGCCACGGTACCTTCGCTTCATCATCCCAATGCTGAGTAAAGCGCTTCTGCGGATCGTTGATTAACTTCGCCACGATATCGTTATATTTCACATAGGTATCTTTGGTCAGATCGACACCCAGCGATTCGAACAGTTCAATCTGTTGAGCCGCAAAGTAGGGGCGGGTGGCCGGGTTTTTCTGCGCGTCCGGCTTGCTCCAGTCAATACCCGGCTCGACGGCGCGTTTGGGTATCCGGCCATAGAAACCAATCCCCAGGTTCATCTGGCTCGGCTTTAGACCGGCGGCAAGGTAGTTGTTCACTATAAAGTCCGCGCTGTACTTATCCGCTTCGGCGACCGTCGGCCAGCGGGTTGAATCATACAGGTTGGAATTGAAGTACTGGGTACCGTAGGCCAGGTCGTAGGTCATCAGGTTGATGTAGTCGAGCGATGGCGCAATGGCTTTGACGTCCACCCAGCTTTTTGGGCTCTCCGCGTTGGCGCCTACGGCGATGGTCACCAGTTTTTTATTACCGACCGCCGCGCGCAGCTCTTTCAGCAGGGCGGTAAAATTATCGCGATCGGCCGGTTGGCTGGCGACCAGCCCCCACGCGCCGTTGACCGGATACTCCCAGTCCAGATCGATCCCATCGAGACCGTATTTTTCAATAATCGCCTGAGCGGACTGAATAAACACCGCCCGGGTTTCCTTCGTCGCCGCCGCGCCGGAGAATCCGCGCGCTCCCCAGCCGCCGACGGAAAGCAAGACTTTCAGGTTCGGGTTCTGCTGGCGCAAGCGGGGGATTTTCTGTAAATCAGCCTGCACTTTCGGCGACAGCCAAATTTGATGCAGCTTGCTCGGATCTTTCAGGGCGGCGTTGGTTTCGTCTTTTTCATCGTTGTAAACCAGACCAAACGAGTAGTTGAGATGGGTAATCTGGCGTACGTCCAGTTTATCAATATCGCCGCCTGGACCGGCAGTGACGTCGCCGCCGCCGTTAAAGTAGCCGACGGACATCAGTGAGTTAGCGGAAACAACGCTTGCGCAGAGCAGGGGTAAAGCTGCCAGTAAAGGCAAAAGTTTCATAGCGGATCCTCTTTGACTTAAAAGTGACATTGAAAAGCAAACACGCCACGGAAATGGCGTGGCGAAAAAAACAACTCGTGCAGCCTAGCATCTTCCGCTGCGCAAAAATGCGAAGCGGTTCACGGCTGCATTAGCGAAGCGGTAGTGAGACGACGTCCTTTTCTTCACTTCAATCATCTCCCTCGACGAATTTTACCGTATTTGTGATCTGAGTTGTGAAATGCAGATCAATATCTGTGTTTTAAAGATTTAATATTGACCTCAAAGACTCTGTGGTTAAGTATGGCCTTCACTGATGCAAAATCATTAAACAAAGGAAAACGCAATGAAAGCACTGGCAAGATTTGGTAAGGCCTTTGGCGGCTATAAGATGATTGATGTTCCGGAGCCGGCGTGCGGACCGGATGACGTGGTGATTGAAATCAAAGCCGCCGCCATCTGCGGCGCGGATATGAAACACTACAACGTGGACAGCGGCTCCGATGAATTTAACTCCATTCGCGGTCACGAATTTGCCGGTGCAATTGTCCGGGTTGGCGAAAAGGTCAAGGACTGGAAGGTCGGCCAGCGGGTGGTTTCTGACAACAGCGGGCACGTCTGCGGCGTGTGTCCGGCCTGCGAACAGGGCGATTTTCTGTGTTGTACAGAAAAAGTGAATTTAGGCCTGGACAACAATACCTGGGGCGGCGGATTTTCGAAATACTGCCTGGTGCCGGGGGAGATCCTCAAAATTCATCGCCACGCGCTGTGGGAAATCCCGCCGGGCGTTGATTACGAAGAAGCTGCGGTGCTGGATCCTATCTGTAATGCCTATAAATCGCTCGCCCAACAATCCAGGTTTCTTCCCGGTCAGGACGTGGTGGTTTTCGGTACCGGTCCATTAGGGCTATTTGCCGTACAGATGGCGCGCATTATGGGGGCCGTTAATATCGTGATGGTCGGTCTGGAAGAGGACGTCGCGGTGCGTTTCCCTGTTGCCAAAGCGCTCGGGGCAACGGCGGTCGTCAACGGTTCATCCGAAGATGTGGTCGCCCGCTGCCAGGCAATCTGCGGCAAAGATAATCTGGGGTTGGTTATCGAATGTTCCGGCGCCAATATCGCTCTCAAACAATCCATTGAAATGCTGCGCCCCAACGGTGAAGTGGTACGCGTAGGTATGGGCTTCAAAGCGCTGGACTTCTCCATCAACGATATCACCGCGTGGAACAAAAGCATCATCGGGCATATGGCCTATGACTCTACGTCCTGGCGCAACGCCATTCGCCTGCTCGCCAGCGGCGCTATCAAAGTCAAACCAATGATCACGCACCGCATTGGCCTGTCGCAATGGCGCGAAGGGTTTGACGCCATGGTCGATAAAACCGCCATCAAAGTCATCATGACTTACGACTTTGATGAATAACCCCCGTGATAAAAAGGAACGTTATCCGATGGAACAGATAGCAAAACCGCACTGCGGCGCCAGGCTGGATCGCCTGCCTGACTGCCGCTGGCACTCTTCAATGTTTGCCATGGTCGCTTTCGGATTACTGGTCTGCTGGAGTAATGCCGTTGGTGGATTAATTCTCGCGCAGTTAAAAGAGCTCGGCTGGACCGACAATTCGACTACCGCCACGTTCTCCGCCATTACCACGGCAGGTATGTTTCTCGGCGCGCTCGGCGGCGGCATCATCGGCGATAAAATTGGGCGTAAAAACGCGTTTATTTTGTATGAAGCGATTCATATTATCGCCATGGTCATTGGGGCGTTTTCCCCGAATATGAGCTTCCTTATTGCCTGTCGTTTTGTCATGGGCGTGGGATTAGGCGCGCTGCTGGTAACCTTATTTGCCGGTTTCACCGAATATATGCCCGGCAGAAATCGCGGAACCTGGTCCAGTCGGGTCTCGTTTATCGGTAACTGGTCTTATCCGCTCTGTTCGCTAATCGCGATGGCATTAACGCCGCTAATTAGCGCGGAATGGAACTGGCGCGTGCAGCTGTTGATCCCGGCCGCGTTGTCGCTGATAGCTACCGTGATTGCCTGGCGCAGTTTCCCTGAATCCCCCCGCTGGCTGGAGTCGCGCGGGCGCTATGCGGAAGCTGAGGAGATAATGCGGGCCATTGAAGGGCGTGTGGCTCGGCAGACGGGCAAGTCGCTGCCGCCGGTAGTTATCGATGATGACGGCAAACCGCCGCGCGCCGTTCCTTATTCGGCCTTATTAACGGGCGCATTGCTGAAACGGGTTATTTTAGGCTCCTTCGTGCTGATAGCCATGAACGTCGTCCAGTACACCTTAATTAACTGGCTACCGACGATATTTATGACCCAGGGTATTAATCTGAAAGACTCAATTGTCTTAAATACCATGAGTATGTTCGGCGCGCCGTTCGGAATTTTTATCGCCATGTTGGTGATGGATAAAATTCCCAGAAAGACGATGGGTGTAGGTCTGTTAGTGTTAATTGCCGCGCTGGGATATATCTATTCGCTGCAAACCAGCATGCTGCTGATTACGTTAATTGGTTTCTTCCTGATTACGTTTGTCTATATGTACGTCTGTTACGCCTCGGCGGTTTATGTTCCGGAAATATGGCCGACTGAAGCGAAGCTTCGCGGGTCGGGTCTCGCGAACGCGGTGGGGCGAATCAGCGGTATCGCCGCGCCTTATGCGGTGGCGGTACTGCTTAACGGCTATGGCGTAACTGGTGTGTTTGTGCTGCTGGGGGCCGTCTCCATTATTGTCGCTATCGCTATTGCAACCATCGGAATTGAAACTAAAGGCGTCTCTGTCGAAAGTCTCGGTATTGATGCAGTTACCAGCAAATAATATTGACGGGCAATAAAATGAAAAATTCAAAAGCGATATTAAAAACACCGGGCACGATGAAAATTATCGCTGCCGATATCCCGGTACCCAAAGAACATGAAGTGCTGATCAAAATTGAATACGTCGGAATTTGCGGTTCAGATATCCACGGTTTTGAGTCGGGGCCCTTTATTCCGCCGAAAGACCCTAATCAGGAAATTGGTCTGGGACACGAATGCGCCGGTACGGTGGTGGCCGTAGGCAAGCGCGTGAGCAAATTTAATCCGGGCGACCGGGTGAATATTGAACCCGGGGTACCGTGCGGCCACTGCCGCTACTGCCTGGAGGGAAAATACAATATCTGTCCCGACGTCGACTTTATGGCCACGCAGCCAAATTATCGCGGCGCGCTAACCCACTATTTATGCCATCCGGAGAGCTTCACTTACAAACTGCCCGATAACATGGACACCCTTGAAGGCGCTTTGGTGGAGCCTGCGGCGGTTGGCATGCATGCCGCAATGCTGGCGAACGTCAAGCCGGGCAAGAAAATCGTCATACTTGGCGCAGGCTGTATTGGCTTAATGACCCTGCAGGCATGCCTTTGCCTGGGGGCAAGCGACATCGCGGTGGTTGATGTGCTGGAAAAACGCCTTGCCATGGCCGAACAACTCGGAGCCAAAGTCGTTATCAACGGCGCGAAAGAGGACACCGTTGGGCGTTGCCAGCAGTTCTCCGGCGATATGGGGGCCGATGTTGTTTTTGAAACGGCCGGGTCTGCCATCACCGTTAAGCAGGCTCCTTACCTGGTGATGCGCGGAGGAAAAATCATGATCGTCGGTACGGTTCCCGGTGATTCAGCCATCAATTTCCTCAAAATTAACCGTGAGGTCTCGATTCAGACCGTCTTCCGCTATGCCAACCGCTATCCGGTCACCATAGAAGCGATCTCCTCCGGGCGTTTCGATGTGAAATCGATGGTGACGCATATTTATGATTTTGAGGATGTTCAGCGCGCGTTTAATGAATCCGTTAATGACAAACGCGAGATTATTAAAGGCGTTATTAAAGTTAACCATTAATGTATTGCAAAGGGAGAAACAACCATGCTGGCAGATATTAAATATTGGGAAAGCGATGCCCAGAATAAACATTATGCGATTGCCCACTTTAACGTGTGGAATGCGGAAATGCTGATGGGAGTTATTGATGCAGCGGAAGAGGCTAAGTCGCCGGTGATTATCTCTTTCGGTACCGGATTTGTGGGCAATACCTCGTTTGAAGATTTTTCGCATATGATGGTTTCGATGGCCAAAAAGGCGTCGGTTCCGGTGATTGCTCACTGGGACCACGGGCGCAGCATGGAGATAATCCACAACGCCTGGGCCCACGGTATGAATTCGCTGATGCGCGACGCTTCAGCCTTTGATTTTGAAGAGAACATTCGCCTGACCAAAGAGGCGGTGGATTTCTTCCATCCGCTGGGTATTCCGGTTGAGGCGGAGCTGGGGCATGTGGGGAATGAAACGGTCTACGAAGAAGCGCTGGCGGACTATCACTATACCGACCCGGATCAGGCGGCGGAGTTCGTCGAGCGTACCGGCTGCGATTCGCTGGCGGTGGCGATTGGCAACCAGCACGGCGTCTATACCTCAGAACCGAAATTGAATTTTGATGTAGTGAAACGCGTGCGCGAGGCGGTATTCGTTCCGCTGGTGCTACACGGCGCGTCCGGCATTAGCGACGCGGATATTAAGCAGGCCATTTCGTTAGGTATTTCGAAGATTAACATCCATACCGAACTGTGCCAGGCGGCGATGGCGGCGGTACAGGAGAACCACAATCAGCCGTTCCTGCACGTAGAACGTGAAGTTCGCAAAGCGGTGAAAGCGCGCGCGCTGGAGAAGATCAAACTGTTTGGTTCTGACGGGAAAGCGGAATGACAATATGGATAATATCGAGGTTATTTGTCTGGGCGCGGCTATCGTAGATATTCCTCTGCAGCCGGTGAGTAAAAATATCTTTGATGTCGACTCTTATCCGTTAGAACGCATCGCCATGACCACCGGGGGAGATGCCATTAATGAGGCCACTATTATTTCCCGACTCGGTCACCGAACAGCATTAATTAGCCGGATAGGGAACGACGCAGCAGGACATTTTATTCTTGAACACTGCCGCCGGGAGAATATTGATATCCATAGCCTGAAGCAGGATAGCGAAATCGATACCTCAATCAACGTGGGCTTAGTCACCGCCGATGGCGAGCGTACTTTTGTGACTAACCGCAACGGGAGCCTGTGGAAGCTGAATATTAACGATGTTGATTTTGACCGCTTCTCTCAGGCAACGCTGCTGTCGCTGGCGAGCATTTTTAATAGCCCGCTGCTCGACGGCAAAGCGTTAACGGAGATCTTCATTCAGGCCAAAGCGCATGGGTTAATTATTTGCGCCGATATGATTAAGCCGCGGCTTAACGAAACCCTTGAGGATATTCGTGAGGCGCTGAGCTACGTCGATTATCTGTTTCCCAATTTTGCCGAGGCAAAACTGCTCACCGGCAAAGAGACGCTGGATGAGATTGCCGACTGTTTCCTGAGCTGCGGCGTAAAAACGGTCGTCATCAAGACCGGTAAGAGAGGCTGCTTTATTAAGCGTGCCGATATGAAAATGGAGGTTCCGGCGGTTTCTGGCATTACCGCCATCGACACCATTGGCGCGGGGGACAATTTTGCCTCGGGATTTATCTCCGCGCTGCTGGAAGGCAAGCCGCTGCGCGACTGCGCGCTGTTTGCTAACGCAACGGCCGCGATCTCGGTGCTTAGCGTAGGCGCCACCACGGGCGTGAAGAACAGAAAGCTGGTTGAACAACTTCTCGACGAATACGAAGGGTAATAGCAGCAGATGAAAATGATTCCTTTAGGCAGTACGGATATGACGCTTTCCCGCATGGGATTAGGCACATGGGCCATTGGCGGCGGCCCGGCATGGAACGGCGATCTCGACCTGCAGATATGTATCGATACCATTGTTGAGGCGCATCGCTGTGGGATCAATCTGATTGATACCGCGCCGGGCTACAACTTCGGCAACAGCGAAGTGATTGTCGGCCAGGCGCTTAAACAGCTTCCGCGCCGTGAAGTCGTCGTCGAAACCAAATGCGGTATCGTCTGGGAGCGGACGGGTAGCCTGTTTAACAAGGTCGGCGATCGCCAGCTGTACAAAAACCTGACGCCCGAGTCGATTCGCGAAGAGGTGGAGGCCAGCCTGCAAAGGCTGGGTATCGACACCATTGATATCTATATGACCCACTGGCAGTCGGTGGAGCCCTGCTTTACGCCAATTGCGGAGACCGTCGCCACGCTGAACGCGCTAAAGAAAGAGGGCAAGATTCGCGCCATCGGCGCGGCGAACGTCGATGTCGGGCATATCAGGGAGTACCTCAAACACGGCGAGCTGGATATCGTGCAGGCCAAGTACAGCATTCTTGACCGGGCGCTGGAAGCCGAGCTGCTGCCGCTCTGTCAGCAGAACGGTATTGTGGTGCAGGTCTACTCGCCGCTTGAACAGGGGCTACTGACCGGCACTATCGGCCGCGATTATGTTCCCGGCGGCGCGCGCGCTAATAAGGTCTGGTTCCAGCGGGAAAATATGCTGCGCGTGATTGATATGCTTGAGCAGTGGCAGCCGCTGTGCGAAAAATACCGCTGCACCATCCCCGCGCTGGCGCTGGCGTGGATTTTAAAGCAAAGCGATTTAATCACCTTACTCAGCGGCGCCACGGCGCCCGAACAGGTGCGTGAGAATATTGCCGCGCTGACCATCGCTCTGACGGATGATGATTCATTATTGATGAGACGAATGGCGGAAGCGGTGGAGACAAAATAAGAGCGGCATCATTGACCTCTGTTTCTGTGTAAAAGAATATTGGAATCTGCTATTCGGACATGTTATTTTGAAAACAAACATATCCTGGCAGAAGCCAGGGGGTTATTACTTTGCGGGAAACAGAGGTGTTATCGTGGCGGCAAAAGACAGGATTCAGGCCATTAAGCAAATGGTGACTAACGATAAGAAAGTGGCGGTTTCTAATTTAAGCGCAATTTTTCAGGTCACTGAGGAAACCATACGCCGCGATCTGGAAAAGCTCGAAGATGAAGGTTTTTTGACCCGAACGTACGGCGGTGCGGTATTAAATACCAGTGCTTTATCCGACAATATTCATTTTTATAAACGGGCAAAGTCTCATTTTGAAGAGAAGCAAATTATTGCCCGTAATGCCTTGCCGTTTATTAAAAATAAAACCACCATGGCTGCCGATTCCAGCAGTACGGCGATGGAGTTATTAAAGCTGCTAAAGGAGAGAAAAGATCTCACGCTGTTAACCAACTCGGCGGAAGCATTTCATGAGCTGGCGCAGTCGGAAATAAATGTTGTTTCGACCGGCGGAGAACTGAATAAGAACACGCTGTCGCTGCAGGGGCGGATCACCAAGGAAATTATCAGTCGTTATCATGTAGATATTATGGTAATGAGCTGCAAAGGCCTCGATATGCAGAGCGGGGCGCTTGACTCGAACGAAGCGGAAGCGGAAATCAAGAAAACCATGATTAGCCAGGCAGCCGAAGTAGCTCTGCTGGTCGATCACTCCAAATTCGATCGTAAAGCGTTCGTCCAGCTGGTGGATTTTAGCCATATTAATTACCTTATCACTAATAAGGCGCCGGGTGCACAGTGGATTGCATTCTGTAAAGAAAATAATATTCAACTGGTTTATTAACTTCGCCGTTGGTGGTGTCGATATTGTTTTCGTTTGCACCTGGGTAATGCCATAAAAATTTAATGATGACGGACAGCGCGGCAAAAGTGACCCTGCCGCCAACGCCATACTTTATAATTTAGCTGAATTTGAGGCATCCAGATGGAACAATGTGACCCTATCGGAGCAAGATTAGACCGCTTACCCTTGTCGCGATTTCATTTTCGTATTTTTGGCATTATTAGTTTTAGTTTATTAATCACCGGTTTTCTCAGCTATTCCGGTAACGTGGTGCTGGCAAAATTAGTCAGCAACGGCTGGTCAAATAATTATCTCAATGCGGCATTTACCTCGGCGCTGATGTTTGGCTACTTTATCGGCTCGCTGACCGGTGGTTTTATGGGGGACTATCTCGGACGGCGCAAAGCTTTTCGCGTCAATTTACTGATCGTCGGGATCTCTGCCTGTGCGGCAACCTTTGTGCCCAATATGTACTGGCTTATCTTATTCCGCTGTCTGATGGGCTGCGGGATGGGCGCGCTGATTATGGTGGGCTATGCCTCATTTACCGAATTTATACCGCCCGCGGTGCGTGGCAAATGGTCCGCCCGACTGTCGTTTGTCGGCAACTGGTCGCCCATGCTGTCGGCGGCCATCGGCGTTGTAGTGATCGCTTTTTTAAGCTGGCGGATGATGTTTCTGCTCGGCGGTGCGGCTATGCTGTTGGCCTGGTATCTGTCGGGGATGTATTTTATTGAATCCCCACGCTGGCTGGCCGGCAAGGGACAACGACATGCGGCTGAAGAACACCTCCGGCAGGTGGAGTCGCAAATCGAGAAAGAGAAAAACATCACATTACCGTCCTGGCAGAGTACTGCCCCGGTGGCGGAGCCGTGCGCGGAAAGCGGCTCTTTCTGGCTGCTGTTTAAAGGTCAGATGCTGCGGCGAACGCTGGTGGCGATCACGGTACTGATCGCCATGAACATTTCGCTCTATACCATCACGGTGTGGATCCCAACGATTTTCGTCAATTCGGGGATCGACGTGACGAAATCTATCTTGATGACCGCGATAATGATGGTTGGGGCGCCGGTGGGGATATTTATCGCCGCGCTGATTATCGACCGTTTTCCGCGGCGATTATTTGGCTCATTTCTACTGATAATTATTGCGGTACTCGGCTACGTCTATTCGATTCAAACCGCAGAGTGGGCCATCTTAAGCTATGGTCTGGTGATGATATTTTTCCTGTACATGTACGTCTGCTTTGCTTCAGCGGTATATGTGCCGGAGCTGTGGCCAACGCATCTCCGTCTGCGCGGTTCAGGTTTTGTTAACGCGGTAGGCAGAATTGTCGCCGTATTTACCCCTTACGGCGTCGCTATCCTGCTGACCCGCTACGGCGCGATTACCGTATTTATGGTTCTTGGTTTATTGCTGGCGCTTTGCGCGCTGATTCTGTTTTGTTTTGGCATCGAAACGCGCAACGCGTCGCTGGAAGAGATTTCCGCTCTGGCCTGAGATAACGCGCCGACAGGACAATGCCTGTCGGCGTATTTTATGCGTGGGTTTCCAGCCAGTCGTCAAGGGTATAGAGAGTTGCGCCCGCGGCGGCCATCTCCATAAACGCCAGATTGCTATCCTGCGGCTGAATATTCACCCCGCGGCAGCCGTCGGTAATCACGTTGACGGTGTAGCCCAGATTGAGGGCGTCAAGCACGGTAAACTTGACGCAGTAGTCGGTGGCGAGACCCAGCACCGTTAGCTCGCTGATGCCGCGCTCGCGCAGCCATGCATCGAGCTGCGTTTTCTGCCGGTGGCCGTTGTCGAAAAAGGCGCTGTAGCTGTCAATGGCCGGATTTTCCCCTTTGTGGAACACGGCGGCAATAGCCTGCTGTTTGAGCAGCGGATGCAGCGACGCGCCTTCGCTATTCTGCACGCAGTGATCCGGCCAGAACGTCTGCGCCAGGCCATCAAGCTCGCCCTGGGTATAGGGTTCGACCTGATGCTGACTGGCAAAGCTGCCGTGGTTCGCCGGGTGCCAGTCCTGGCTGGCAACCACCGTTTCGCCCCGCGGCGTGCTCCAGGCGATAAGCTGGTTGGCGACGTCCACCGTGCTGTCGCCCTGCGGGACGGCTAGCGCGCCGCCGGCGCAGAAATCATTTTGTAAATCGACCAGTAGCAGCGCGCGCTGGGTCATGTGCTTCTCCTTACTCATCGGGTGTCAGTTCGCCGCGCAGATTCTCCTGCATGGCGTGACGGATAGCCGCCACGTCCAGATCCTGGCTCAGCAAATAGTGTAGCTTGGTCAGCGTGGCCTCGACGGTCATATCAAATCCGCTAATCACGCCAGCCTGCGCCAGCGCGTTGCCGGTGGCGTAGCCGCCCATGTTGACCTTGCCGGACATACACTGGGTCAAATTAATCACCACGATACCGCGCTGGCTGGCTTCGGCCAGGACCTGAATAAACTCGCCGTTCTGCGGCGCGTTACCGACGCCATAGGAGCGCAGGATCAGCGCTTTGACCGGCTGGCGCAGGAAGTTGCGCACCACGTCGGCGGAAATGCCGGGATAAATCGTCACCACGCCAATCGGCTGCGGCGTGATAGGGTGAACCACCAGCTCGCCGCTGCCGTGCGGCGCGGGAGGCGTGCCGAGCCGGCGAATATGGATACCGGCTTCCAGCAGCGGCGCCAGGTTGGGAGAGGCGAAGGCGTTAAAGCCGTCGGCATGGGCCTTCGTCGTGCGGTTGCCGCGGTAGAGGCGATTATTGAAGAACAGCGACACTTCGTTAATCGGATAGTTGGCGGCGACGTACAGCGCGTTGAGCAGGTTAATCTGGCCATCAGAGCGCAGTTCGGCAAGCGGGATTTGTGACCCTGTCACAATGACCGGTTTTCCCAGATTCTCCAGCATGAAGGAGAGCGCCGAGGCGGTAAACGCCATGGTGTCCGTGCCGTGGAGGATCACGAAACCATCGTACTGGTCATAATGGTCGCGAATATCGTCGGCGATATGCTGCCAGTCTTCCGGCGTCATATCGGAAGAGTCCATTAACGGGGCGTATTCATGAATGGTGAAGTCCGGCATCTCCGGGCGGTGAAACTCGGGCATCAACGCCAGCTGGCGCTGTAAATGGCCGGAAACGGGGATATAGCCGTGTTCAGAACGCTGCATACCAATGGTGCCGCCGGTATAGGCAACGTAAATAGATTTCTTCTGCATAGCATCGCTTAGGTTAAACGTAGACAGGCGCAGTATAGAGGGGCGGAAGAAAAAATAAAGTAAATGCCGCCCCACGGGATGGGGCGGCAGAGGATTAACGAATATTGGCGCAGGTTAAGCAGAACGCGTAGCGGTTTTGCGGATCGTTGAATGCCGCCAGCTTATCGCTCTCGGTTTTCACCGCATTGGCCGCCGCGGCGACCGGTGCGGGCAGATACGCCTGGACCGCTGCCGGCAGCGCCGCGCGAACGGAACCCGTCAGGCTATCCACCACCATCGAAAAGAAGGTCGGTTCTTCCTGATAGTAGTTGATATGCCACTGTTTCAGCTTCGCCAGCTCGGCGGCTTTTGCCACCGCGTCGTCAAAGTCGCCAAGGCTATCGACCAGGCCGTTCGCTTTTGCATCTTCACCGGTCCAGACGTGGCCCTGAGCGATTTGGTCAATTTTCTCCGGCGTGCTCTTACGCGCGTTCGCCACCAGGGTGATAAAACGCTTGTAGCCGTTTTCGATGCTGAGCTGCATCAGCTGTTGCACTTCCGGAGGCAGCGCTTTGGTGGTTGAGACATCAGCCAGCGGCGAGGTGGCCACGCCGTCGGTATGGACGCCAATTGAGCCGAGGGTATCTTCGACGGTATTGATCACCCCAAAGATACCGATAGAGCCGGTAAGGGTGCTGGGGTTGGCGACGATATAATCCGCCGGGGTGGAGATCCAGTAGCCGCCGGATGCTGCCATGCCGCCCATTGAGACCACCACCGGTTTACCGGCCGCTTTTGCCGCCGCCAGCTCTTCGCGAATCATCTCGGAGGCGCTGACGCTGCCGCCCGGGCTGTTAACCCGCAGCACGATCGCTTTCACTTTCGGATCGAGGCGCGCGTCGCGGATCTGCGCGGCGGCGGTGTCGCCGCCGACGTTACCCGGCGTTTCTTCGCCATCCATAATCGCGCCGTTAGCAAAGATAACCGCTATTGCGGAACCCTGGTCGGCAGGCGTTTTCAGCGTGTAATCGTAGTAGCTGATTGCGCTGTAGTTGTTGTCCTCTTTACTCCAGCCAAACTGTTTAGTCAGCGCTTTTTCCACCTCGGTAGAGGTGCCCAGCGCATCAACCAGCTTGTTATCCAGCGCGTATTTTGCCGTATCGCCATCGACTTTACGCAGGCCGTCAATCACGCCCTGAGCGCCGGGGAACAGCTGCTGAGCGGTGATCTGGCGGTTGGCGGCAATGGTATTGAGGTAGTTTTGCCACAGCTCGCCAATCCAGCGGCTGTCCGCCTCGCGCGCCGCCGGGGACATATCATCGCGGATAAACGGCTCTACCGCTGACTTGTAGGTGCCGACGCGGAAAACGTGGGTCGACACTTTGAGCTTGTCGAGCAGCGATTTGTAGTACAGGCCGTTGGTCGCGAAGCCGTGCAGGTCCACTTCGCCCTGCGGCGAGAGCCAGATCTTATTGGCGAAGCTGGCCAGATAGTACTGACCCTGGCTGTAGCTGCTGCCGATGGCATATACCGGCTTGCCGCTATCGCGGAATTCGCGCAGCGCTTTACCGATATACTGCATCGACGGCTGATCGCCGCCGGCAAAGTCCTTCAGATCCAGCACGATACCGGTGATATTGCGGTCGTCTTTCGCCTGGCGAATTGTCTGCACAATGTCGAACAGCGAGTTTTCCTGCAGGCGATCGGAACTGGCGCCAAACAGCTGGCGGCCAATCACGCCAAGCTTGCTGCTGGCCGAGGGTTTATCGACCACCACGCCGGTGATATCCAGCAGCAGCGCGCCGCGGGTAGCGTGCTCTGTCGTTGTACTGCTGAACTGGGCCCAGATGCCGACGCAGGCCAGCACCAGCACCAGGAAAACCACGTTCAGTGCGAGCTGGCGAATGAAATTGAGCACGCGCCATGTCCATTTAAAAAATCCGGCGAGCAGTCGCCAAAGAGTTCGCATGTATTCTCCCTAACCATAATCAAAAATGGGCGAGCCGCAGGGGCTGCCGCGTCTGGCTATCCTAATGAGAGTGCCGTCGGTTGTCAGCAGGAATCACCCGTTGGGCTGTAACAAAATCCTTGCGCATGTTAATTTTATGAAAAATCACATCACAGGAGTTATACAGATGGATGCTCTCGAACTACTGGTTAATCGCCGCAGCGCTTCACGTCTGACCGACCCGGCTCCGGCGGGCGAACAGCTGGAAAACATCCTTCGCGCTGGCCTGCGCGCGCCGGACCACGGGACGCTGCAGCCGTGGCGCTTCTTCATTATTGCCGATGAAGGGCGCGAGCGCTTCAGCCAGCTGCTGGAAAAAGGCGCGGTGGCGGCAGGGGGAGATGAAAAAGCGATTGAAAAAGCGCGCAGCGCGCCGTTTCGCGCGCCGCTGATCATTGCGGTGGTGGCGCACTGTGAAGATCATCCGAAGGTGCCAAAGTGGGAGCAAGAGATGTCGGCGGGCTGTGCGGTGATGGCCATGCAGATGGCGGCCGTGGCGCAGGGGTTTAACGGCATCTGGCGCAGCGGCGCGTTAACCGAAAGCCCGGTTGTACGCGAAGGGTTTGCCTGCCGCGAGCAGGATAAGATCGTGGGCTTTCTCTATCTGGGGACCCCGCAGCTCAAAGCGTCAACCACCATCGCTTTGCCGGATACCGCGCCGTTCGTGACGCGCTTCTGAGTCCGTTCTCGTTATGCCGGGCGGGCCCGGCTCACCGCCTCCTCGGGGGAAGTAGCCCGGCTAAGCGCAGCGCGAGCCGGGTGGAAGCAGTGTCAGTGTATCAGACTTGACACCTTTCCCGGAGGCGGTGCTGGCGCACCAGTCCGGACTACCAAACCGCGGACGGCTGGGAACCCGTAGCCGAGGCAGAGCGTTTCAGACGCCGCCTCCGGGCATTCAACGGCGACGATGTTACTTCTGTCGTTTCGCGAATTCGTCTTTCGCTTTCTGAAGCTGCTGCTGGAAGGCCGGATTGGTATGCAGCGTGGCGACGACCGCCGAACCGACGATACGCGCCGCGTCTACGTCGCTCTGCCAGTGATAGCCGCAGATCACCCGGCTCTCGCCGAGCTCAAAGCCGCGCTTAAGGATTTCATTTTGCCGCTGGGGATTAATCTCAGCCAGCACCAGCGCGGTGGCCCAGCCGATAGAGGTGTGGCCGGAGGGGTAGGAGCCGTTTTTCGACAGCGTATCCTGTTCCTTGGTGTTACAGGTGGCGACGCCATAAAACGCAAATGGGCGAATGCGCATGTACTTCTCCTTCGCTCCTCGCGTCGCCAGGTCGCCGGCATCTTCAATCATGTTGGTGAGCAGCTTGTGCAGCTCCGGCGCATCTTTGGCGGTAATGGGCGAGCCGAAGGCGCCGGAGAAGGCGTTGGCGACGCCGCCGCCGCTCAGGTTGGCGTCTTCAACCGCCAGCTTACCGCGCTCGGTGCCGCGCAGCAGACGGCCTTTCTCATACATCGCCTGATCGTTTAAAAACGCGATACTGCCCACTTCCGGCGGCGGCGGCAGCAGCGTCAGGCTGTCGATGGCCTGGGCGTTGGTCAGGTAGTAGAGATCGGGTTTTGTGGTGACGTCGTTACCGGCGGGAACCAGGGCGAAAGCGTTAAGGGAGAAGAGACTGGCCAGGCAAACGGCGAGAACACGCTTTTTCATGAAAACTTCCTTACGTTGTTATATGTCCAGAGAAAACAGAATTTATGCTTGTCATATTTCTGTCATTTTTTAGTAAAGGGTAAAATCACGTTGAAAAAGCGGGGCCGCATCGCAAAATCGGTTTTTTGTCTGCTTAATGAGCAACCATACGCGATTTCGGACTGTCGCACTTACCACTCCGCCATTTGGGCGCTACCATATCGGGATTGCAATGACAGGAGATGTCCATGAGCGAGCAAGCCATTCGTTTAACGCAATACAGCCACGGAGCCGGTTGCGGGTGTAAAATTTCCCCTAAGGTGCTGGAAACTATCCTGCAAAGCGACCAGGCCAAATTTATCGACCCGAATCTACTGGTGGGCAACGAAACCAGCGATGATGCCGCGGTCTACGATCTCGGTAACGGCACGTCGATCGTCAGTACTACCGATTTTTTTATGCCGATCGTCGACAACCCATTCGACTTTGGGCGCATTGCGGCGACCAACGCCATCAGCGATATTTTCGCCATGGGCGGTAAGCCGATTATGGCGATCGCTATTCTCGGCTGGCCCATCAATACCCTGGCGCCGGAAATTGCTCGTCAGGTGGTTGAGGGCGGGCGCTTTGCCTGCAAGCAGGCGGGGATCGCGCTTGCCGGCGGCCACTCCATTGACGCTCCGGAACCCATCTTCGGGCTTGCCGTGACCGGCGTCGTCCCGACCGAGCGGGTGAAGAAAAACAGCACCGCGCAGGCCGGCTGCAAGCTGTATCTCACTAAACCGCTGGGTATTGGCGTGCTGACCACCGCGGAGAAAAAGTCGCTGCTGAAGCCTGAGCACCAGGGGCTGGCGACGGAAACCATGTGCCAGATGAACCTCGTCGGCTCGGCGTTCGCCAACATTGACGGCGTGAAAGCGATGACCGACATCACCGGCTTCGGGCTTCTGGGCCACCTGAGCGAAGTGTGCCGCGGCGCGGGCGTACAGGCGCAGCTTACCTATGCGGATATCCCGAAATTGCCCGGCGTCGAAGCCTACATCGCGGCGGGCGCGGTGCCGGGCGGTACCGGGCGTAACTTTGCCAGCTACGGCCATTTGATGGGCGACATGCCGCCAGCGTGGCGCGATCTGCTGTGCGATCCGCAAACCTCCGGCGGTCTGCTGCTGGCGGTAACGCCGGAAGCCGAGGCTGAGGTGCAGGCAGCCGCCGCTGAGTTTGGTATCACGCTTACCGCTATCGGCGAGCTGGTGACCGCCCGCGGCGGACGCCCTATGATCGAGATCCGTTGATTTCATGCGGCTGTTTATTGCAGAAAAACCGAGTCTCGGCCGCGCCATCGCCGATGTGCTGCCAAAACCGCATCGCAAAGGCGACGGCTACATTGAGTGCGGTAACGGGCAGGTGGTCACGTGGTGCATCGGCCACCTGCTGGAGCAGGCCCAGCCCGACGTCTACGATGCTCGCTATGCGCGCTGGAACCTGCTCGACTTGCCTATCGTGCCGGAAAAGTGGCAGCTCCAGCCTAAACCGTCGGTGACCAAACAGCTTAACGTGATTAAGCGTCTGCTCGGCGATGCGCAGGAAGTCATTCATGCGGGTGACCCGGACAGAGAGGGGCAGCTGCTGGTGGATGAGGTACTTGACTACCTGCAGCTGGCGCCGGAAAAGCGTCAGCAGGTGCAGCGCTGTCTGATTAACGATCTTAACCCGCAGGCGGTGGAGCGGGCGATTAACCGCCTGCGCGCCAACAGCGAATTTGTTCCGCTGTGCGTCTCCGCGCTGGCCCGCGCCCGCGCCGACTGGCTATACGGGATCAATATGACCCGCGCGTACACCATCCTTGGCCGTAACGCGGGTTACCAGGGGGTACTCTCGGTCGGGCGCGTGCAAACGCCGGTGCTTGGCCTGGTGGTACGCCGCGATGAAGAGATTGAAAACTTCGTCGCTAAAGACTTCTTCGACGTCAAGGCGCATATCGTTACCCCCAAGGATGAGCGTTTTGTCGCCACCTGGGTGCCCAGCGAGGCCTGCGAACCGTACCAGGATGAAGAGGGGCGACTGCTGCATCGCTCGCTTGCCGAGCACGTCGTCAAGCGCATTGAGGGGCAGCCGGCGACGGTCACCGCTTATAACGATAAGCGGGACTCTGAGCCAGCGCCGCTGCCGTTCTCCCTCTCGGCGCTGCAGATTGAAGCCGCGAAGCGCTTCGGCTTTAGCGCGCAGAACGTGCTGGATATCTGCCAGAAGCTGTACGAAACCCATAAGCTGATTACCTATCCGCGTTCGGATAGCCGCTACCTGCCGGAGGAGCATTTTGCCGGGCGCCATGCGGTGCTGAACGCGATCGGCGTGCACGCGGCGGATCTGCTGCCGCAGCCGGTGGTGGATCCGGAGATCCGTAACCGCTGCTGGGACGATAAAAAGGTCGATGCCCACCACGCGATTATTCCGACCGCCCGCAGTTCGCAGGTAAAACTCAGCGACAACGAAGAAAAGGTTTACGGCCTGATTGCCCGCCAGTATCTGATGCAGTTCTGCCCGGATGCGGTGTTCCGCAAATGCCAGATCGATCTCGATATCGCCAACGGCAAGTTCGTTGCCAAAGCGCGTTTTCTGGCGGAAGCGGGCTGGCGAACCCTGCTGGGCAATAAAGAGCGCGATGAAGAGAACGACGGCATGCCGCTGCCGGTGGTGGCAAAGGATGACGAGCTGCTGTGCGAAAAAGGCGAAGTGGTGGAGCGTCAGACCCAGCCGCCGCGTCATTTTACCGATGCGACGCTGCTATCGGCGATGACCGGTATTGCCCGCTTTGTGCAGGATAAAGACCTGAAGAAGATCCTGCGCGCAACGGACGGCCTCGGTACGGAGGCAACCCGCGCCGGGATTATCGAACTGTTGTTCAAACGCGGCTTCTTAACCAAGAAAGGGCGCTATATCCACTCCACCGACGCCGGGAAGGCGCTGTTCCACTCTTTGCCTGAAATGGCGACGCGCCCGGATATGACCGCCCACTGGGAATCTATTCTGACGCAAATCAGCGAGAAACAGTGCCGCTATCAGGACTTTATGCAGCCGCTGGTCGGTACCCTGTTCCAGCTTATCGACCAGGCCAGGAGCACGCCGGTACGCCGCTTCCGCGGAATTGTGGCCCCGGGCGACGGCAAGAAGAGCTTTAGCAAGGGGAAAGGCAGAGCCAAAGCGAAAGATAAAAAAAGCGCCGCCGGCCCTGCGGCGGAAAGCCCGCAATAAAAAACCCCGGGAAACCGGGGTTTTTCAATTATGCTCCGAACCCATATACAGGGGTTCATTCAGCGAGTGGACTTAAATAACACCCTGCGCCAGCATTGCGTCGGCGACCTTCACGAAACCGGCGATATTCGCGCCGCGTACGTAGTTGGTCTGCTTCGCTTCACCGCCGTATTCAACGCAGGCGTGGTGGATATCCAGCATGATATGGTGCAGACGAGCGTCCACTTTCTCCGCTTTCCAGCCCATACGCGCGGCGTTCTGCGCCATTTCCAGTCCTGAAGTAGCGACGCCGCCGGCGTTGGCCGCTTTACCCGGAGCGAACAGCACGCCCGCTTCGAGGAACAGATCGGTCGCCGCGATAGTGGTTGGCATGTTGGCGCCTTCCGCGACGGCCTTCACGCCGTTGGCAATCAGCTGGCGGGCAGCGTCGACGTCCAGCTCGTTCTGCGTGGCGCACGGCAGAGCGATATCCACAGGCACGGACCACGGCTGCTTACCTTCAAGGTAGGTCAGGCCGAACTCGCGCGCGTAATCCGCCACGCGGCCGTGGCAGCGCTCTTTAATGTCGATCAGGCGCGCCAGTTTTTCTTTGGTGAAGCCAGATTCGTCAACCACGGTACCGTTGGAGTCGGAAGCCGTAATCACCCGGGCGCCGAGCTCCATGGCTTTCTCAATCGCGTACTGCGCCACGTTGCCCGACCCGGACACCGCGACGCGAGCCCCTTCAAAGCCCAAACCGTGGCGTTTAAGCATCGCTTCGGTGAAGTAAATCAGTCCGTAACCGGTGGCTTCCGGACGAATCAGGCTGCCGCCGAAGGAGAGGCCTTTACCGGTGAAGACGCAGGCGCTGTTGTTGGAGAGCTTACGCATCATTCCGGCCATAAAGCCCACTTCACGACCGCCCACGCCGATATCACCGGCCGGCACGTCGGTATCCGGACCGAGGTGGCGATAGAGCTCAGTCATCAGCGACTGGCAGAAACGCATCACTTCGCCATCGCTTTTTCCTTTAGGATCGAAGTCGCTGCCGCCTTTACCGCCGCCCATAGGCAGGGTGGTGAGGGCGTTTTTGAAGGTTTGTTCAAAGCCGAGGAATTTCAGAATCGACAGGTTTACAGAGGGATGGAAACGCATACCGCCCTTATACGGGCCGATGGCGGAGTTGAACTGCACGCGCCAGGCGCGGTTAACCTGAACCTGATTGCGGTCATCAACCCAAACGACGCGGAACTGGATAGCACGCTCCGGTTCAACCAGACGTTCCAGCAAATTCATCTGACGATAGCGCGGATTTTCCTCAAGGAATGGCCACAGGGTGGTCATCACCTCGCGGACCGCCTGAGCAAATTCAGTTTGATTTGGATCGCGCTGTTGAACGCGGGCGAGAAAACCTTCCAGAGTGCACGTCTGATCCATAGATATAAGTTCCCCTTATGGTTGTGGTTGCGTCTATTTATTATGATTCGGCCCTTGAAAAAGCCGATTTTCCGACTATACCATCGGAAATCGTTAGTTAAGCAAGGAAAAATTGTTCAGAAAGCAAAATTTATAATCAGGCGGTGGTCATAATCAAAAACGATGACAACCACCCGATAAAATTAGCGGGAATGGAGAGCGGCGCGCTGGGCGATAAAGGCTTCGAGCAGGGGAATATCGGCTGGCGCAAGAGGGAAGGTTAACGCCTCCTGCGGTGAACACCAGCGCAGATGGCTGTGGTAGCGGGCGATGGGTTCGCCGTTAAAATGCGGAACCCACCAGGCGTGAAGATGTATCAGGCGGGCGGACACTTCGCGCTGGTGGCTGGCGATGTAGCATTCCGGCCGGGCGTCGATCGCCAGCTCCTCCTGGAGCTCGCGCGCCAGCGCCTGGGCCTGGGTTTCGCCGGGTTCGATTTTACCGCCGGCCAGCTCCCACATTCCCGGCTGATCCGCGTGGGGCGGCCGCTGCGCCAGCAGAATTTGCCCGTTGCGTTCGATAATGGCGGCAACAACATCAAGGGTTTTTAGCATGTGAATCATCGTTCTGTAGGGGATAATGGCCTATTATCACCGTCCTTGTCCCCGTCAAACAACCCTGAATTCGCTGGAGAGACTTTGTGCTTGACCGTCATTTGCATCCCCGCCTGAAACCTGTCCTCAACGCCGCCGCCGCCCTGCTGGATCGTCCGGCTATCTCTCCCGATGGCCTGACGCTCTTTGGCTTTGCGATTGGCGTGCTGGCGCTGCCGTTTTTAGCCCTGGGCTGGTATCCGGCGGCGCTGGCGGCGATCGTGCTCAATCGCCTGCTGGATGGCCTGGACGGCGCGCTGGCCCGGCGACGCGGATTGACCGATGCGGGCGGTTTTCTCGATATTTCGCTCGATTTCCTGTTTTACGCCCTGGTGCCGTTTGGCTTTATTCTTGCCGATCCGACGCACAACGCGCTGGCGGGCGGCTGGCTGCTGTTCGCGTTTATCGGCACCGGCAGCAGCTTTCTCGCCTTTGCCGCGCTGGCGGCTAAGCATCAAATCGATAATCCGGGCTACGCCCACAAATCGTTTTATTATCTCGGCGGGCTGACGGAAGGGACGGAAACTATCGCGCTGTTTGTGCTGAGCTGTCTGTTTCCGGCGTGGTTTGCGTGGCTGGCGTGGATGTTTGGCGCGCTGTGCTGGCTGACGACCTTTACGCGGGTGTGGAGCGGATACCTTACCCTGAAGCAGGTAAGAGATTGATGGGCGGGTTTTTCCCGGCTCGCGCTGCGCTTAGCCGGGCTACGGGGCCGCAGTCGTCAGCGGTCCGGTGCGCCAGCGCCGTCTTCGGGAAATGCGCCGGGAAGGATGCTTCCCGGCGGTGCATATGGCCAACAGGCGAATTACATACTGCTTTCCGGGCCGCGTTCCCCGCGCGAGACCGGGTTTTTCGGGTTGCTGCTCCACTCGTACCAGCCGCCGTCGTAGACCGAGACGTTGTTCCAGCCCATCGCCCGGGCGTACATAAAGGTTTCTGAGGCGCGCCAGCCGGTACCGCAGTAAAAAGAGACCTGCTGGTTCGGCAGAATATTCCATGATTTCCACATCGCGGCGATATCATCTGCGCTACGCATGGTGCCGTCCGGATTATGGAAATCCTCCATATGGGTGGAGTCGCTTCCGGCATGACCCCAGCGGGCCCCGGCAATCTCCCCCATCGGCTTGATATAGCTGTAGCCGCTGGTGGTGCCGATAAACTCCGGCCAGGAACGAATGCTTACCAGCGAGGCGTCCTGACGGTGCAGCAGGGCGCGAGCCTGCTCGGTATTGAGCATCAGCTGCGGCTGACCCGGGATCGGCGCGCCGAACTCCGGCTCGGGCTTCTGCTTCGGCGGCGTTCCGCGCTCGACCGGCAGCCCGGCGTCGGACCAGGTTTTCCAGCCGCCGTCGAGCAGGCGCACATCCTTCACCCCGGCGTAGAGCATGATCTGCGCCACGCGGGCGGCGGCATACACTTCGCGACCGTACAAAATCACCGTGGTGTCATGGCGAATACCGTGTTTTGCCAGCATCGCTTTAAGCTGCGCGTCGGAGACTTTATTCCATAGCGGCTCGCTCTCCACCTCGTTGGTATCGATATACCCGGCGCCCGGAATATGGCTCAGCAGATAAAACTTCGGCGCGCCCCAGGCGGCCTCGAACACCTTCCAGTGCCCGGCAGGCGCGGCGGTGACCGGTTTACCCTGCTGGAGGTCGTGCAGCCACTGCGGATACACCAGCTGTTCAAAATGCGGCAGCTTCTGCAGGCGGTCCGCCTGGCTCAGGGCGTCGCCGAGCGAGCTGAGGTGAGTGAAACCTGCCGCCTTAAGGCGCGCCGCGACTTTCGCGTTGTCGTCGGCGTTGCCGTACAGCGCAATCGGCGTAGAGGCCTGCAGATTGTGCAGCTTAGCCCAGGCGCTCAGCTGTTCATCGTTCAGCGAGCCAAGCCAGCTGGCGGCAAGGTTGAGCGCCTGCGGTTCATGGCCCTGAGGGCCGTTGGCGCCTTGCGGCCAACCGTTATAGAAAGCGCTAAGGCGCGTGTCAATAGCGACGCCGTTGTGCTGTTGCAGCGTGGAAAGCGTTAGCGTTGGCATGGTGTCAGCGGCGGAGGTGGAAGCAGCAGCAAGCCCCATCAGCAGGGCGAGTGCGGTCAATTGAGAAACACGTTTCATCGAAATGCCCGGCAGTAGAAAATTGAGCGGCAATTCTCCGCGAACAACGCGGAGAATTCTTTGCGATAGCGCAGGCTTTCATTGCCAGAGCCCCACATGCAAACAGCGTCCGCCGGCGGGCGTATCCTGGTCATCATGCGTGACCAGCACCGCGGGGATCGCCTGCCGCGCCAGTTCGTTGAACACCCAGCGGCGAAAATCGGCGCGCAGCGCAACGTCGAGGCGGTTAAACGGCTCATCCAACAGCAGCGCCCGCGGTCGGGCCAGCAGGGCGCGCAGCAGGCTGACCCGCGCCCGCTGGCCGCCGGAAAGGGTGGCCGGATCGCGCGTATAAAACCCCGCCAGACCGGCGCGCTCCAGCGCCTGTTCGACCTGGGCTTTGCGCTGGGGGCCGCGGACGTCAGCGGCAAGCGCCAGCAGTAAATTTTGCCCGACGCTGAAGTGGTCGAACAGCAGCGCGTCCTGGAACAGGATGCCGATGCGCCGTCGCTCGGTGGGTAAACTGTCGCAGCGCTGGTTATCCAGCCACAGCTCGCCGGCGGCGCGAAAATTCTCCGCCAGCGCGCCGACCATCCAGGCGAACAGGGTTGATTTACCGCTGCCCGAGGGGCCCATCAGGGTCAGTATCTCGCCGGGAGCAACGGAAAAGTCGACGTTGCGCAGCAGAGGCTCTCCGTTGAGGCTGAGAGTCAGGTTTTTGACGATCAACATTAGCGTAATCCTTGTCGATAGCGGCCGGTCAGCCAGGCCAGCAGCGCGGTGGCGGCAAAAAACAGCGCCGGCAGCAGTAGCTGCCATAGCGCCTGCGCGGCCAGAGTGGACGTCTCGCCGCCGCTGCTCAGCGCGACGGCTTCGCTGGTGAGCGTCGGGAACCGTCCGCCCCCCAGCCATAACGTCGGCAGATATTGCGCGATGCTTACCGAAAAGCCCACCGCCAGCGCGGTCAGCAGAGGACGCGTCAGGGCGGGTAAGGTAACCAGCCAGAAGATGCGGCCTCGTTGCCAGCCGAGGGTGCGGGCGAGCAGCTCCATGCGCGGGTCGCGAGCGCGCCAGGCGGGACGCAGAATAAACAGCATCCACGGCACGACCCACAGCAGGTGCCCCCATAAAACGGCGATCCACTCACCGTCCAGCCACGTATACAGCGCCAGCTGATATTGGCCGTCTACCAGCGGCAGCGCCGGTAAAATCAGCGGCAGCCAGATCCATCCGTCGAAACGGGAGAGGCCAGACGCCAGCCACAGCAGGCAGATAACCGCGCCTAGCGACGCTGAGCAGAGTCCAAGCCACAGGCTGTTGCCGACGCTATCGCTGACCGGCTGGCTATTCTGCGCCGCCGCGGCAAGCAGCAGGGCGCAGGCCACGCCGCACAGCGGTAGAAGAAGGGCGAAGCTTTTCCCGGCGAGCGCCCGCGGCTGCGGGTGGCGGATCCCCTGAACCTGCGGGATCCGCCGTCGCCAGAGACGCCAGACTCCCCACGCCGCCAGCGCCATGATGGCGAGCGTCAGCAGCAGTACCAGGCTGGCGAGGGCGCCTTTCGCCTGCTGGATCTCATCGCCCTGGCTTAACCATTGCCAGACCAGCACCGCCAGCGTCGGCGGGTTACCCGGGCCAATCACCAGCGCGACGTCGACCGCCGAAAGGCTCCAGGCGGCGGTGGCCAGCAGCGCTATCGACAGCGCCGGAAGCAGCGTGGGCAAGACTAACCATTTCAGGCACTGCCAGCGTCCGTAGCCGAGGCTTTTTAATACCGTCGCCTGTCCGGCCAGGCGTTTCTCGCCTAACAGGCCATAAACCACCCACAGCAGAAACGCGCTCTCTTTGAGCGCCATCGTCAGGCCCAGTCCAATGCCGTAGCGGTCAACCGGCGGGGTAAAAAAGGGCAACAGGCGCGGGAGCCAGCCGCCATCGGCGAAGAGCAGCAGGGCTGCGGTGGCGAAGGCCACGTGAGGTACCGCCAGCAGCAGAGGGAGCCTTGCGGCCAGCCGCCGCCAGCCGCCTGACGGCCAGAGTGCGGCCACGACGGTGAGCGTGATGATCAGCGCGCCGCCAACCGATAGCAGGGTTGAGACGAGAGTCGCCGCCAGCGCCTGGCTGAATTGCGGGTCGGCAAACAGCGACAGCCAGCGCGCGCGGCGGAGCGCCGGAAGCGCCATCAGCGCAGCGGCCGGCAGCAGCGGCAGATAGATCAGCGCGACGGCGGCCCAGGCCAGCAGCCTTAGTGCGTGCCGTAGCGGCGCAGCCATTCCTGCTCCAGCGCGTCAACCCAGGCCGCGTGCGGTTCACCCAGCATCGGCGGCATATTCTGCGGCACAACGGCGTTAAAGGCCTGCCGCTCAGTCTCGGTTAATTTCGCCGGATCCAGCACGCTGGGGTCGCCCCACACAGTCGGGTCGGCCTTGCGCAGCTGGGCCTGCGGCGAGAGCAGGAAATTCGCGATCACTTTCGCCCCCGCCGTCGCCCGGGCATTGGACGGGATCGCCACAAAGTGGACGTTGCCAAGCATCCCCTCGCGGAAGCCGAAACCGTAGCTGTCTTTCGGCAGCTCGCCGCTGACCGCTTTTTGCTGCGCGTGCAGCGGGTTAAAGGTGATGGACAGCCTGAGGGTCCCATTTTTAAGCATGGCATCCATGCGGGCGGGCGAAGCCGGGAAGTCGCGGCCCTGGCGCCACAGCAGAGGGTGAAGCCGATCAAGATAGTGCCACAGCGGCGCGGTCACGGCGGCGAAGGTGGCCTCCTCAGGCGGCTGGCGTAGCGCGTCGGGCCGCGGAGTCAGCGTCAGCAGCAGCTGTTCAAGAAACGCGGTACCGGTAAAATCCGGCGGACGCGGGTAGGTGACGCTGCCGGGATGCGCGGCGGCGAAAGCCAGCAGCGCCTGCGGAGTGGTGGGCCCGTCGGGCGTTTGTGAGCGGCGGGCGATAAAAGTGAGCTGCGCGCCGCCCCACGGCGACTCGGCGCCGTCGGTGGGGATGGAGAAATCCTCGCGCACCGGCTTTTGCGTATCGACAAAGCGCCAGTTGGGCAGGGTTTCCGCCCACCGGGTTTGCAGCAGCCTGGCGTTTTTCAGGGTGCGGAAGTTTTCGCCGTTGACCCACAGCAGATCGATGGAACCGCCTTTACTGCGTCCGGCGCGGGCTTCGGTCTGGATGCGCTTTACCGCGTCGGCGGCATCCGCAATATGCACGATGCGCAGGTCGATAGCGTAGTCGCGCTTTACCTCACCGCTGACCCAGTCGAGATAGCGGTTCACCGCCGGATCGCCGCCCCAGGCGTTAAACCACACCGTCTGGCCGCGGGCTTCTTGTTGTAGGGATTGCCAGCCGGCGCTGGCGGCCAGCGGGGAGAGCAACAGCAAAGCGAAGACCAGCACACTGCGCATAACCACTCCTTATGGTTTTGAATCGGTTGGGATCCGGCACAATCCCTGGGCGGGGATCGCCATGGCCGAATTAAAGCGCGCCGACAGGTTTTGTAAACCGATCAGCGCCGTGAGTTCGGTGAGCGCGCGGGCGTCAAACTGGCCCGCCAGCCTGTCGCGCAGCGCATCGTCGACCACCGGCGGCGTCATGCTGGCCGCCTCGGCATACTCCAGCGCCAGCCGCTCGCGGTCGCTGAACAGCGCGCTGTTCCGCCATTCGGCGACCGCCAGTAGCTTAGCGCTGCCGCCGCTGCGTTCCGCCAGCTTCATATTGGTGATATCAATGCAAAACTCGCACAGGCACAGCTGCGCGACGCGGGCGCTGACCAGCGATCTCAGCTCCGGATCGAGGGGCGAACGCTTGCGTTCCAGATAGCCGACGAACATCGACACCAGGTAAAACACCAGCGGAATACGGCCCCACCAGCGGATAGGGCTGAGCACCTCGCCGTAGTGGCGACGATGCAGCCAGGCCTGCGGGCGAAGAATCAGCGGAATAGACTTCAGAGGGGGTAAGCTCATCGTGAACGCCTCTTTTGTTGTTCAAGATAGAGCGCTTTCGCGACGACCACCACAATCGCCAGCGCAAACAGGATCGATAAACCGGTCACCAGCCAGAATGTACCGCCGGTCAGCAGGCTACCGGTCCACGAATAAACTATCGTCGCGGGCAGTTGGCCGAGACCGGTGGCCAGCATAAAGTGGCGAAAGCGCATTGACGTCAGCCCGGCGGCGTAGCTCACCGGGTCGAAAGGGACGAAGGGCAGCAGACGGCAGATTAATATGGTGTGTTTGCCGTAGCGGATAAAAAAGCCATCCATACTCTGCAGTACGCTTTTGCCGGTGAGCTTTTCCACCGCGTCGCGGCCGAGCGCTCTGGCGATAAAAAAGCATAGCGCCGCGCCGGCCATCGCGCTCACCCACGACAGCGCGCCGCCCCAGAAGGCGCCGAACAGGGAAGCGTTAGCGAAGGTAATCAGGAAGGCGGGAAGCGGGGCGATAATCGCCTGTAAAATCATCAGGGCGAAGGAGACCAGCGCCGCCTGCGGGCCCCAGGAGTCGATAAACCGCTCAATCGCCTGCTGATCGAGCGTGGCAAAGGCGGCGAGGCTGCGCTGCATAAACTCATTGACAGCGGGTATCAGCCACCATGCCAGCAGAAGCGCAAACAGCGTCATGCCGATGGCTAGCCGGTAGCGCGCGTTGCTATTTTTCATCATTAGCCTGTATCCGTGATGTCTCGATTCGCCGATAGCGAGCATATCTTTTCGCCGCCTGAAGCAGGATAAATAGGGCCAGCCCCGCGAGCGTCAGCTTTAGTACAAACAGGGGGGTGATACCCTCGCGGATAAGCTCGCTGGCCATCAGCGTATAGATAAATATGCCGGGCAAGGTGGTGAGGGCGGAAATAAAGGTAAACGTCCAGAACGGAATCGCCGTCAGGCCATAGGCGTAGTTCTGAATATTATAGGGAAACAGCGGGATGAGCCGGGTCAGAATTAGAAAATCGGCACCGCTACGGGCGATGCCTTTTTCAATGGCCTGAAATATCGCCGTCTGCCCGACGTATTTAAGCAGCAGCTCGCGGCCCAGCCAGCGGGCGAACAGAAACGACGCGGAGGAGGCGAGCGTCGCCGCCAGCAGCGATAGCAAGGTTCCTGCCAGCGGACCGAAAATCACCCCGCCGGCAATCACTAAAAGAGTGCCCGGTAGCAAAAACAGAGTGGCGACGATAAACAGCAGAATATAGAGCGTATAGCCGAAGGCGCCGCTCTGGCGGATCATTTCGCGCAGACGATCAAAATGGGTAACCAGCCCGGCAAAACCCGATTGCTGAATAATACAGGCGACAATGCTCAATATCACCACAACAAAAAGCAGCTTATATTCTGCTTTATGACGGCTTCTTTTGCATTGGGTTCTCCTGTATGGCGCGGGCGGTCTGAAGTGCGCGCGACAGTATAATAGTTTGCCGCCGTTCACAATCTCTGACGGCGGCTTTTTTGATATGGCTCAGGCTCTCCGGACGGGAGAGCCTGACGGAGGGAATATTTAGACTTTAAAGGTCGCCCATACCGGCGCGTGGTCGGACGGCTTTTCCATTGCGCGAATTTCGTAGTCGATGCCGGTTTCGATGCAGCGTTGCGCCAGCGGGGTGCTTGCCAGCAGCAGATCGATACGCAGCCCGCGGTTATCGTCAAAGCCCTTAGAGCGATAGTCGAACCACGAGAAGTGTTCGTTATCCTGCGGATTCGCATGGCGGTAAGTATCCACCAGGCCCCAGCCCAGCAGGCGCTCCATCCATTCGCGCTCTTCCGGCAGGAAGGAACACTTGCCGGTACGCAGCCAGCGCTTGCGGTTCTCTTCACCGATGCCGATATCGAGATCGGTCGGGCTGATATTCATGTCGCCCATGATCAGTACCGGATTCTCTTTATTCAGTTCGGTATCAAGGTAGTTTTGCAGGTTCTGATAAAACGCCGCCTTCGCCGGGAATTTGGTTTCATGATCGCGACTTTCGCCCTGCGGGAAATAGCCGTTAATCACCGTCACGTTGCCAAACGGGGAAGGGATTTCCGCCATGATGATGCGGCGCTGAGCCTCTTCACCATCGTTTGGGAAACCGCGACGCACGGAGATCGGCGTCTCTTTGGTCAGCAGCGCGACGCCGTAATGGCCTTTCTGCCCGTGATAAAAGACGTTATAGCCCAGCTTTGCCACCTCTTCGAGAGGAAACATATCGTCGTGAACTTTGGTTTCCTGTAGGCCGATGACGTCGGGCTGGTGTTTATCGATGATGGCGGCCAGCTGATGCGGGCGGGCACGCAGGCCGTTGATATTAAAAGAGACAAATTTCATAGTCGCTGCCACTGTGCAAGGTGAATAGTGCAGGGATGGTAGCAGAAATTCGCCGGGCTGGCTGCGCAAAGGCGCTTTATTCTGCCGATTGCAGCGGTTGGTAGCCTGTTTGCACAAACTGTGCACCATTCTGGAACGCGCTGCGCCAAAAAAGGGCGATTATTGCCGATAAATTTCGTTAAGGATCACAATTACAGAATTATATCTTACTCCTGCATAATCTTTCTTTTTATTCCACTGCAAAAGCCTCTTTTAGTATTTTTATTCACTTTTTATGCATTTTATGTGAATAGCGTTCTTTCGTAACTTATTGATATTTCGTTGACGACCTCGATTTATGCATTTTTACCTCTGGCTGGCACGAACCGTGCAATCTACATTTACAGCGTAATAACCATATTCATTAACATTATTTAAACTTTTTATTTACCGGAAGAGGTCGATATGTCTCAGTCAATTACGCGTAGCAACTTTGATGAATGGATGATGCCTGTATACGCGCCAGCGGCTTTTATTCCGGTACGCGGCGAGGGGTCACGCCTGTGGGATCAGCAGGGAAAAGAGTATATCGATTTTGCCGGCGGCATTGCGGTGAACGCCCTCGGCCACGCTCATCCTCGGCTGGTTAAGGCGCTGACCGGGCAGGCGGAAAAGTTCTGGCATACCGGTAACGGCTATACCAATGAGCCGGTATTGCGTCTGGCTAAGCAGCTGATTGACGCCACTTTTGCCGACCGGGTCTTTTTCTGTAACTCCGGGGCCGAAGCCAACGAAGCGGCGCTAAAACTGGCGCGCAAATATGCCCACGATCGTTTCGGCAGTGAGAAAAGCGGCATCGTGGCGTTCAAGAATGCCTTCCACGGCCGCACGCTGTTTACCGTTTCCGCTGGCGGCCAGCCGGCCTATTCGCAGGATTTTGCGCCGCTGCCGCCGCAGATTCAGCACGCCATCTATAACGACCTCGACTCGGCAAAGGCGCTGATCGACGACAATACCTGCGCGGTGATCGTTGAACCAATGCAGGGTGAAGGCGGCGTCGTGCCTGCGGATGCGGACTTCCTGCGCGGCCTGCGTGAACTGTGCGATGAGCACAACGCGCTGCTGATTTTCGACGAAGTCCAGACCGGCGTCGGCCGTACCGGGGAGCTGTACGCCTATATGCACTACGGCGTGACGCCGGACGTGCTTTCCACCGCGAAAGCGCTGGGCGGCGGTTTCCCGATCGGCGCGCTGCTGGCATCGGAGCGCTGCGCCAGCGTGATGACCGTCGGCTCCCACGGCACGACCTACGGCGGCAACCCGCTGGCCTGCGCGGTGGCGGGAGAAGTGTTTGCCATCGTCAATACCCGCGAAGTGCTCAGCGGCGTTAAGCAGCGCCATCAATGGTTCTGCGAACGGCTCAACGCGATTAACGCGCGTTACGGCCTGTTTAAAGAGATTCGCGGCCTGGGGCTGCTTATCGGCTGCGTGCTGAAGGATGAATATGCCGGCAAGGCGAAGACCATCAGTAACGAAGCGGCGGAAGAGGGGCTGATGATGCTGATCGCCGGCGCCAACGTGGTGCGTTTCGCTCCGGCGCTGATTATCAGCGAAGAAGAGATCAACGCCGGGCTGGATCGCTTCGAACTGGCCTGCAAACGCTTTCTCGCGGGGGTCTCATCATGATGGTGATCCGTCCTGTAGAAAAAGGCGATCTGCCGGGGCTAATGACCCTGGCGGGCGAGACCGGCGGCGGCCTGACGTCGCTGCCGGCCGATGAAGCCACGCTGGCCGCGCGCATTGAACGTTCGCAGATGACCTGGCGCGGCGAGCTGCCGAAAAGCGAGCAGGGTTATGTGTTCGTTCTTGAGGACTGCGCCAGCGGCGCGGTAGCGGGAATTTGCGCCATTGAGGTGGCCGTGGGGCTTAACGACCCCTGGTACAACTATCGCGTCGGTACCCAGGTGCACGCATCGAAAGAGCTTAACGTCTACAACGCCCTGCCGACGCTGTTTCTCAGTAACGACCATACCGGCAGCAGCGAACTGTGTACGCTGTTCCTGGATCCAAAATGGCGTAAAGAGGGCAACGGCTATCTGCTGTCGAAATCGCGTTTTCTGTTTATGGCCGCCTTTCGCGAACGTTTCAACGATAAGGTCGTGGCGGAAATGCGCGGCGTCATTGACGAACACGGCTACTCGCCGTTCTGGGAGAGTCTCGGGAAACGCTTCTTCGCGATGGAGTTCTCCCGCGCCGACTACCTGTGCGGCACCGGACAGAAGGCGTTTATCGCCGCGCTGATGCCGAAGCACCCGCTGTATATCGACTTTTTAAGCGACGAAGCGCGAGCGGTCATCGGCGAGGTCCATCCGCAAACCGCGCCGGCACGCGCGGTGCTGGAGAAAGAGGGATTTCGCTATCTCAACTACGTCGATATCTTCGACGGCGGCCCGACGCTGGAGTGCGAAATTGACCGGGTGCGGGCCATTCGCAAAAGCCGGCTGGTCACCGTCGTTGAAGGCCAGCCCGCGCCGGGCGAGTGGCCGGCCTGTCTGGTTGCTAATGAGCAGTACCAGCAGTTTCGCGCCATGCTGGTTCACGCCGACCCGGAGAGCGACCGCCTGGTGCTAAGCGCGCGCGAGCTGGATGCCCTGAAATGCCACCCTGGCGACCAGATTCGCCTGGTTCGTCTGTGCCCTGAGGAGAAAAAATCATGAGTTTATGGATTAACGGCGACTGGCAAAGCGGTCGCGGCCCGGCCCGTAGTAAACATAACCCGGTAAGCCAGGCGCTGCTGTGGCAGGGCAACGATGCCGATGCCGGGCAGGTGGCGCTGGCGGTCACCGCGGCGCGCGCGGCGTTTCCCGCGTGGGCGCGTCAGCCGTTTGCCGCCCGGAAAGCGATAGCGGAAAAATTTGCTTCGTTACTGGAAGCAAACAAAGGCGAATTAACCCGGATTATCGCCCAGGAGACCGGCAAACCGCGCTGGGAAGCGGCAACGGAAATTACCGCGATGATCAACAAAATCGCCATTTCGGTGAACGCGTATCATAGCCGTACGGGGGAAGCGCAGACCGCGATGGCGGACGGAGAGGCGACGCTGCGCCATCGGCCACACGGCGTGCTGGCGGTCTTTGGCCCCTACAATTTTCCCGGACATTTGCCTAACGGGCATATCGTTCCGGCGCTGCTGGCGGGAAATACCGTGGTATTCAAACCCAGCGAGCTGACGCCTCAAAGCGGAGAGGCGGTGGTGAAGCTATGGGCCGAAGCCGGCCTGCCGCCGGGCGTGCTTAACCTGCTCCAGGGCGGGCGGGAAACCGGCGAAGCGCTGAGCGGCCAGGCGGACATCGACGGCCTGCTATTTACCGGCAGCTCTGCGACGGGTTTTCAACTTCATCGCCAGCTTGCCGGGCAGCCGGAAAAAATTCTCGCTCTTGAGATGGGCGGCAACAACCCGCTGATCGTCGATGACCCACAGGATATCGACGCCGCGGTCCATCTGACCATTCAGTCGGCGTTTATTACTGCCGGACAGCGCTGTACCTGCGCGCGGCGGCTGCTGGTAAAACGCGGCGAGGCCGGCGATGCGTTTCTTCAGCGGCTTGTGACGGTGTCACAAACGCTGATTCCCGACGCGTGGGACGCTGAACCTCAGCCGTTCCTCGGCGGGTTAATTTCAGCGCAGGCCGCGCAAAAGGTACATCAGGCCTGGCTGGCCCACGTGGCCAGCGGCGGAAAAACCCTGCTGGAGCCGCGCCTGCTGCAGGCCGGAACCTCGCTGCTGACGCCGGGTATTATCGAGATGAGCGCGGTGGCGCAGGTGGCCGACGAAGAGGTCTTCGGGCCGCTGCTCTGCGTCTGGCGCTATGACCATTTCGATGAGGCGATTGCCCTCGCTAACGCGACCCGTTTCGGGCTTTCCTGCGGGCTGATCTCCGCCGAACGCGACAAATTCGACCAGCTGCTGCTGGAGGCGCGGGCCGGGATCGTTAACTGGAACAAACCCTTAACCGGCGCCGCCAGCACCGCGCCGTTCGGCGGTACCGGCGCTTCCGGTAACCACCGGCCGGGGGCGTGGTACGCCGCGGATTATTGCGCCTGGCCGATGGCCAGTCTCGAATCACCGGAGCTGGCGCTGCCGGCAACCCTCAGCCCCGGGCTGAATTTCCGTAAGGAGACATCACAATGAAAGCCCGGGAAGTGAACTTTGACGGGCTGCCGGGCCTGACCCACCACTATGCGGGTTTATCTTTCGGCAACGAAGCCTCGACGAAGCACCGCTATCGGGTGTCGAACCCGCAGCTGGCGGCAAAGCAGGGGCTGAAAAAAATGAAAGCGCTGGCGGATGCTGGCTATCCGCAGGCGCTGATCCCGCCGCAGGAGCGGCCAAACATTCCGCTGTTGCGGCAGATCGGTTTTAGCGGTAGCGATGAGCAGGTGCTGGAAAAGGCGGCGCGCCAGGCGCCGGAACTGCTCTCGGCGGTCAGCTCCGCGTCATCGATGTGGGTGGCTAACGCCGCCACGGTCTCGCCCTCGGCCGATTCGCTGGATGGCCGGGTGCATCTGACCGTCGCCAACCTGAACGATAAATTCCATCGCGCCAGCGAAGCGCCGACCACCGAAGCGCTGCTGCGGGCGATTTTCCCCGATGAGCAGCGGTTTGCCGTACACGGCGCGCTGCCCCAGGTATCGCTGTTCGGCGATGAAGGGGCGGCAAACCACAACCGCCTCGGCGGCGACTACGGCGCGCCCGGCGTGCAGCTGTTTATTTACGGCCGCCAGCAGGGGGGCGAAGATAATCCGCTGCGCTACCCGGCGCGGCAGACGCTCGAGGCCAGCCAGGCCGTCGCCCGCCTGAATCAGGTCAATCCCCGGCAGGTGATTTTCGCCCGACAAAATCCGGCGGTGATTGATAAGGGCGTGTTTCATAACGATGTGATTGCGGTAAGCAATCAGCAGGTGCTGTTTTGCCACGAGCAGGCGTTTGTTGACCAGCCGCAGCTCCTGCAGCAGCTGGCGCAGCAGGTCTCCGGCTTTACGCCGCTGGTGGTGCCGGCGAGTCAGGTTTCGGTGGAAGAGGCGGTGGCGACCTATCTGTTCAACAGCCAGCTGCTAAGCAAAGAAGAAGGCGGGATGCGGCTGATTTTGCCGCTGGAAGCGCAGGAACACCCGGGCGTCTGGCGCTACCTGAACCGGCTGGTGGAGGGCGATAACCCCATCGATGAGCTACAGGTTTACGATCTGCGCGAAAGCATGGCCAACGGCGGCGGCCCTGCCTGCCTGAGGCTGCGGGTGGTGCTGACGGAGGACGAGCGACAGGCGGTGAATCCGGCGGTCATGATGAACGATACGCTGTTCGCCACCCTTAATGACTGGGTAGACCGCTACTATCGCGATCGCCTGACCCAGGTCGATCTCGCGGATCCGCAGCTGCTGCGCGAAGGCCGCGAGGCGCTCGACCGCTTAACGCAAATCCTGCGCCTGGGCTCAGTGTATCCGTTTCAGCAATAAGGAGGCGTCGTGGACGACTTTCTGGCACTTACTCTGGCGGGGCGTCTGCCCCACCATTTCCACGGTCAAACCGCGCATTTTCGCTGGCACTGGATTGACTGCGGTATTTTGCAGCTCATTCCTCATGAACCCTGCGATCGGTCATTGGTTTTGTCATCCGGGCTTCACGGCAATGAAACCGCGCCGGTCGAAATCACCGATTTACTGCTGCGGCAGCTGTTTCGTGGGGAAATACCGCTCCGCTGGCGGCTGCTGGCGATCTTTGGTAACCCTCCGGCGCTGCGGGCCAACAAGCGCTATATGCACAGCGATATCAACCGGATGTTCGGCGAGCGATGGCGCGCTTTTAGCGCCAGCGATGAAACCGTTCGCGCCCGGCAGCTGGAGCATGCGCTGGCGCGATTTTATGCCGGGACGCCCGGCGAGCGCTGGCACCTGGATTTACATACCGCCATACGCGGTTCGCTGCATACCCGCTTTGGTGTCCTGCCAGCGCGGGATACGCCGTGGGATGAAGCGTTTTTGCGCTGGTTAGGGGCGGCAGGGCTGGAGGCGCTGGTGTTTCATCAGCAGCCTGGCGGGACTTTTACCCATTTCAGCTGCGAACGCTTCGGCGCGCGCTCCTGCACGCTGGAGCTCGGCAAGGCGCTACCTTTTGGCGAAAACGATCTGCGCTTGTTCGCGGCGACTCAACGCGCGCTGTCGCTGCTGCTGGCGGGAGAAGTGGCGGCGGAAGAGGCGCACGCGCCGCTGCGCTACAGGGTGGTACAGCAAATTACCCGCAGCAGCGACAGTTTCCGGCTGCATATGTCGGCGCAGACGCTGAACTTTACGCCGTTTGCCGCCGGGACGCTGCTTGCTGAGGATGGCGATACCCGCTACATAGTGGAAAGGGAGCAAGAGTACGTTTTGTTTCCCAATCCCAGCGTCGCCTTCGGCCAGCGCGCCGGGCTCATGCTGGAGCGCTTCCGGTGAATCCGTCGCCCGTCCGGGCGGCGGCATTTATTTCAGCGTTTATTTTTCCGCAGCCATCTTATTTTTTCGTGCTCTGTCCATTGATTGCAGATTATTCCTGGTTAAATGCTTTGTTTTTAATCTCTGCTGATTTATAATCTTCATAATTTCCCAATAAAACAGTTGCTTATTTATTTTTTATTGCATTTATTCCCTCATTTTCCTTATTTTCTCCATAATTGGCGAGAAAATGTTTTTTACACTTTCAATGTTTTACGCTTGCTCTGATTAATTGACGATAAACGTCGTAAAGTTAATCTCGTCAACACGGCAACGCGCCGTAAGAATAACGCAAAGTAAGGATTGAACTATGAAGAAGATTACTGCACTGTTTGTTGCCTCTACTCTGGCTCTGGGCGCGGCTAACCTGGCCCACGCGGCTGACGCTACTGCAACCCCAACCGATAACGCGCCGATGATGCATCATAAGCGCGGACCTGCGGGCCCACATGAAATGATGTTTAAAGGGCTGAACCTGACCGATGCGCAGAAAACGCAAATCCGCGACATTATGAAGAGCCAGCGCGACAACATGAAGCGTCCGTCCCTGGATGAGCGCCGCGCGATGCATGAGCTGGTAGCCAGCGATACCTTCGATAAGGCAAAAGCGGAAGCGCAGATTGATAAGATGGAAGCCCAGCATAAAGAGATGGCGCTGGCTCGTCTGGAAACCCAGAATAAGATTTACAACATTCTGACGCCGGAACAGAAAAAGCAGTTCAATGCCAATTTTGAGAAGCATCTGACAGATCGTAAAGCGCCGGAAGGTAAAATGCCTGCACCTGCTGAATAACTCAGCGCGCTGACTTAAGACCGCCGGTCTTGCCCAATAACGCCAACAGGCTTTGGGCAGGACCGGCGGTTTTTCTTTATCTGTAGCGACAAGCTGATTTACCCGGCAGGGACGAATGTGCCAGTATGAGTGCCATCGCCACGGACTCTGGTGTCCTGGTCTAAAGCCTACTCTGCTCATGGATCTTGCATATGGAAATGTATATCGGCCTCGCCGTCCTCGTTGTCGTCCTCATCTGGGTCGTGATGACCTATAACCGCTTTATCTCCCTGCGACGTTTCAAAGACGAAGCCTGGAGCGGCATTGCCGTACAGCTTAAGCGCCGCCACGACCTGGCGCCGAATCTGCTGAGCCTGGTGAAACGCTATGCGCAGCATGAAAAAGAACTGCTGGAAGAGATCTCCCGCCAGCGCAGCGAACTGGTCGGCAGTACCCGACAGATCGCCGATAGCGAACGCCAGTACTCTGGTACGCTAGGGCGCGTTTTCGCGCTTGGCGAAGCGTACCCGGAACTTAAAGCCAGCGAAAACTACCTTGCCTTACAGCAATCTCTCAGCGAAATAGAAGAGCAGCTGCAGATGGCTCGCCGCTACTTCAACGGTACGGTGCGCGATTTCAATATCCTGGTCGAGTCTTTCCCCAGCCTGCTGCTGGCGCGACTGTTTAATTTTCAAACGGAAGTTTTCTTCGAGCTGGACTCACCAGAAGAAGCTAAATCATCGCGGATGGCGTGATTAAATGGCGAATTTGCTTTTTCGGGGGCTGCGCACCCTCGTCCTGCTGCTGCTTCTGAACATCAGCGCAGCTTTTGCCGCCGGCGACATGATCATCATCAAGGATGCTTCCCAGCTTCCCGCTGACGCTATTCCAGCGTATGAACATATCCTCTCTTTCGATGCCCGGGCGCGCTTTAACCCGGACGGTAGCATGGAGATGCGGGAAAATATCAAAGTACTTTCTCTGGGCAGGCAGATTCGGCGGGGGATTTTCCGTACGCTGCCCCTGACCTGGAACCGCCAGGACGGCAAGATCTTTCGCGTGTATTACGCGATCGAGTCGGTGTCGCGCGATGGCGTGCCTGAGCCGTTTAGCCTTGATGAAGCAGAAAAAAACCTGACGGTACGCATTGGCAGCGGCGAACGGGTCCTGAAACCAGGGATCTATAACTACGAGATTCGCTATCAAATCAGCAACCATTTCAGCCGCTTCCCCGAATGGGATGAGCTTTACTGGAACGTGACGGGCAATGACTGGGCGTGGCCTATCAGCAAGGCCAGCTTTCGTCTTGAACTGCCGGACGCCGCCGGAAATCTCAACGCCGACGCTAAGGACGCCAGAGTGCGATCGCTTGATGTTTATACCGGCGTCGCAGGGGCGAAAGAACACAACGCGCAGGTGCTTCCTGACGGTAGCGTACGCACCCTGCGGCCTCTGGCGCGGGGGGAGGGGTTGACCGTTGTCTATACCTGGCCTCGGTCGATCCTTGCCGACGCTCCGGCGCCGGAGGCCGCTTTGCCGCTTGTGCATCTCCTTATCCCCACCCTAAAAACCAGCGTGGTCTGGCTACCTCTGCTGCTGATGGCCGCTTATTACCTGATGTGGTGGCGAAAAAACGTCACCAAAGCCGGACTAAAAATGCCGCCGGTCGTTGCGCTTTATTCGCCGCCTCCCGGCATGTCTCCGGGCTACCTGCGTTTTATCACCCGGCGTAAATATGATGATGTGGCTTTTAGTAGCGATTTATTAGCGCTGGTGGCTAAACGCGGAATGGCGGTCAGCGGGGACAGTCAACACACCCCTAACCCGTGGCTTGCGAACGCCGGCGTAAAACAGCGGCTGACCCGTTTGCCCGTCGAGGGAAACCGGCAATTAAACTATGATGACAGGCAGCTATTAAGTACGCTCTTTAAAGGTAAACAAAAAAATATCGATCTCAGCAAGGCCCATCAGCGATCGATGCAGACAGCGCGTGCAGAGCAGGAAAAGCGTTGTGAAGCGCAGCGGGATAAATTATTTCGCAAATGGGGGCAGCCGCTGCGGCGCTGCATCTACATTGCGCTGTTGGTGCCGGTGGCCTGCGGTCTTTGGGTTAATACGGAGGCCGCGCTGCTGACGATACCGGCCGCGGTTTTTATGCTGATTGGCGGAGCGATGCTCGCCTGTTTGCTGCGCTTTATATGCCGCCCGCGGGAAATGTGGCGTGCCTGGGGGCCGGTGCCGCTCTTTTTTTTGGCGATCTTCGGCCCCTTCGCGACGCTGGGAGGCGGGATTTTTCTCTTTGGTATACTGCCCATCACCCAGCTTCCGTCAGGATACATTGGCGCGCTTATTGCCGCGCTGGTGCTGTGCGTTTTCGTTGCCTGGAAAACGCCTCGCTATACGCAGCGCGGGCTTGATGAACTGGCTATCGCGAAAGGATTGATGCGCTATCTGGGCACCGCCGAAAAGCATCGTTATCAGATTATCTATCCGCCTGAGCAGATGATTTCCCATTTTGAAGCGCTGCTGCCGGTTGCCCTGGCGCTTGGCGTAGGGAAAACATGGGCAAATACCTTTGCCCACTACCTGAGTAGTACAGGCGCCGTGTCGCATGCGTTTGCCGGCGCCGACTGGGGAAGCGTCCACCACTTCAGCGAAGCCTGCCGAACCGCCTCTATGTCAACGCCGGATAGCGGTTCAGGGAGCGGTTCATCATCAGGTTCAGGTTACAGCGGCTCCGGTTCCTCCGGAGGCGGTTCATCCGGAGGCGGCTCGGGCGGCGGCGGCGGGGGCGGCTGGTAATTGCCCCGATAGCGCATCGGGGCTGACATTCGCCTCACAGAGGATGGAGCTTATAGCGGCCGCTGAGCAGCGGCTTACACAATATTTTATAACCGTCATGGTCAAATTTGGCCGACAGGCGCGTGAGTGATGACGCCTGCGACAGAGACTCTACCGCGCCAAGCCAAAGCCAGTTTTGAATAATGTGGTATTGGGTCATATCCTCGCTGCTCTCTTCCAGCGCGATCGCCCCGGCCCAGGGCCAGCATACCAGCTGCATCTTTTGCATATTGTCGACCAGACGCTGCTGGTGTGTTTCAACGCTCTCTTTTCCGCAACAGGCGCCCGCGCAGCGGCCGAGCGCCGAACGAAAGCAGGCCCGCCCGCGGTTGAGCGGCTCGAGGCCCATTAATCCGTAGCACAGGCGATGCTCGTCGGCAATTTTTTGCAGCGCCTGCAGCGCCGCGCGGCGGTTGGCAAAAAGACCATAGAGATCGCTTTGCAGGGAAAAATCCAGCTCGCTGGCGTACACCACCTGCGGACGGGCGTCAGCCAGGCGTAATGAACATAGCTGTCGGTTTTGCCGCAGACGCTTATTGAATAGCGGCTGCTGTTCTTTAATGAGCTGTGCCTCTAATAAGAGTGCGCCCAGCTCTCCCGCCGTTCGTTGCCAGGTAATGCGCCGGGACTGGCGCAGCATCGCCGCTTCGTCGGGCGTGCGCAGATGCGACAACACCCGGCTGCGGATATTCACGCTTTTCCCGATATAGAGCGGTAGGGTATCGCTTTCGCCGTGGAACAGATACACCCCCGGCTGCCTGGGCAAAGCCTCAAGCCACGGTCGCAGATGTTCGGGATACTCATAAATTGCCGCCGCTTCAAATTCGAGACGCGGGGCGGATTGCCTTCTTGCCACTTTTGCTCCTGATGCTGGTTATTTATCCAGTATAGCAGCCGAAGGAAGAGGCGAAAAGGATAAAAAATCGCCCCGAACCGGGTCGGGGCGGAGGGGGAGAGGCGAATTACTTTTTCCAGAAGTCGTCGAAGACCGTAATCGGCGGTCGGCGTTTATGCTCGGTTTTCAAATACCAGCCTTCAATCGTTTTCGCAATTTTCTCATCCAGCGCTTTGCCTTCCAGATAATCATCGATATTTTCGTAGGTCACGCCCAGCGCCACTTCGTCCGGCAGGGAGGGGCGGTCGTCCTCAAGATCGGCGGTCGGCAGCTTTTTATACAGATGCTCCGGGCAGCCTAGCTGGGCCAGCAGCTGTTTGCCCTGGCGTTTGTTAAGGCGAAAGATAGGGTTAATATCCGTACCGCCATCACCGTATTTAGTGAAGAATCCGGTAATGGCTTCCGCCGCATGGTCGGTACCCACCACGACGCCGTGGGTCATTCCGGCGATGCTGTACTGCGCCTTCATGCGTTCGCGGGCTTTTTCGTTACCGCGAACAAAGTCGCTAAGTTCAATCCCGGCCTCGCGCAGCGCCTGTTCGCTGGCCAGCACGGCGCCTTTGATATTGACCGTTAATACGCGATCCGGCTGAATAAAAGCGATAGCGTCCTGGCAGTCCTGCTCATCCGCCTGCACGCCGTAGGGCAGGCGCACGGCAATAAACTGCAGGCTGCTGTCACCGGTTTCGGCACGCAGTTCGTTGATGGCTAACTGACACAATTTACCGGTTAGCGTTGAATCCTGGCCGCCGCTGATGCCGAGGACCAGTGATTTAATAAAAGGGTATCTCTGAAGATAGGCCTTCAAAAAGTCTACGCTGCGGCGTATCTCGGCTTCGACATCGATCTGGGGTTTTGCGCCCAGCGCCTGAATAATCTCTTGTTGTAGCGTCATTGCGCCCTCCGGGAAGTGAATCTGTTTGCCAATCAGCAGTGGTTTAACCTACCTCTTTGCCGGTAAAACGACAAGGATCACAATTTTGAGTGAAGCAAAAGCAGGCAACCTCAACAAGAGGGGATTTATTATTGGAAAGCTCTTAATTTCGCTTCATTTCCACCTTCGGCTTGAAAAATAACGATATTTATTCCAGGCTTATTAACACGCCAAAAAAAAGAGGATGGTATATGAACAAGCATTTTGCAGGATTTCTGGGCGCAGCAGCAGTATTGACCCTGCTGGCAGGGTGTACGGCCTACGACCGTACGAAAGATCAGTTTACTCAACCCGTGGTTAAAGACGTTAAGAAAGGCATGACCCGCGCGCAGGTTGCGCAAATTGCCGGTAAACCTTCATCAGAAGTCACCATGATCCACGCGCGCGGTACCTGCCAGACATATATCCTGGGTCAACGCGATGGTAAAATTGAAACCTACTTCGTTGCGCTGGATGAAACCGGCCGCGTGATGAATTCTGGTTATCAGACCTGCGCCGAGTACGATACCGACCCACGCAACAGTAAGTAACGCCCCGCCATAGTGCTGATTCCTACGAAAGCCCGACCATTGGTCGGGTTTTTTTATGAGTTCTGATGCTTATTTAATTGCGCGAATTATTTGAGGGAAATGTGAAGGCAGTCAAAACGCGAGGTCAATGAGAGACAATTCTGTTCAAGGAGGAATTATCCTGCTGCCGATCGATGCCGTATACTCAATGCATAAACAATACTAATTCAAAGAAACATCTCTTACCGCCTCTCAGGCATCAATGCTGCAGAGAGGACCGGGTCACACAAATTGAGGAAGCGTTCATGGAAAAGAAACATATCTACCTGTTCTGTTCTGCTGGGATGTCGACATCACTGCTGGTATCGAAAATGCGTGCCCAGGCCGAGAAGTATGAAGTGCCGGTGATTATTGAAGCATTTCCGGAGACCTTAGCCGGTGAAAAAGGACCTGATGCGGATGTCGTATTATTAGGCCCACAAATTTCCTATATGCTGCCGGACATTCAGCGTTTACTGCCAAATAAACCCGTAGAAGTCATTGATTCTGTTCTGTACGGTAAGATCGATGGTTTAGGTGTTCTGAAAGCGGCCGTTGCGGCCATTAAGAAAGCTGCTGCACAATAATTTTATTTTAAAACTCGACATATTTCGGATAGCAGCGGTTAGAATTTCGTGAGGGTGTGTTTTAGCTGCTCGCTGTCCGAAATACCCAGAGTTTATTTTCCCGTCAAAGAGTAATTTCATCTATCATTGCCGCAGTGACTATATTGCGGCCTTAAAGGGTATTTATTATGAGTAAAGTGATTGACTCGCTTGAAAAGGTACTCCTGCCTTTTGCCGTCAAAATAGGAAGGCAGCCCCACGTCAATGCAATTAAAAACGGCTTTATTAAGTTAATGCCATTGACGCTAGCCGGGGCGATGTTTGTTTTAATTAACAACGTATTTTTGAGCTTTGGCGACGGCTCATTCTTTTATTCAATGGGCATCCGTCTGGATGCGTCTACAATAGAAACGCTTAACGGTTTTAAAGCTATCGGCGGTAACGTTTATAACGGTACGCTTGGCATTATGTCGCTCATGGCGCCTTTCTTTATTGGCTCAGCTTTAGCTGAGGAGCGGAGAGTAGACCCGATGGCCGCCGGTTTACTGGCCGTTGCGGCATTTATGACCGTCACGCCTTATAGCGTCGGTGAAGCCTACGCCGTGGGTGCGAACTGGTTAGGCGGCGCCAATATCATTTCTGGTATTGTCATCGGTCTGGTCGTTGCCGAGATGTTCACCTTTATCGTGCATCGCAACTGGGTGATTACGCTGCCGTCCAGCGTGCCGGCTTCGGTTTCCCGTTCATTCTCTGCGGTCATCCCGGCCTTTATCATCCTCTCGATTATGGGGATTATCTCCTGGGCGTTGACCCACTGGGGGACTAACTTCCACCAGATCATCATGGACACTATCTCCACGCCGCTGGCTTCAATGGGCGCCGTCGTAGGCTGGGCATACGTCATTTTCACCTCGCTGCTGTGGTTCTTCGGCGTACACGGGTCGCTGGCGCTGTCAGCGCTGGATAGCGGAATCATGACGCCGTGGGCGCTGGAAAACATTGCAACCTACCAGCAGTACGGTTCCGTCGAGGCCGCGCTGGCCGCGGGTAAGAGCTTCCATATGTGGGCCAAGCCGATGCTGGATTCCTACATCTTCCTTGGCGGTACCGGCGCGACTCTGGGCTTAATCATCGCCATCTTTATCGCTTCACGTCGTGAGGATCATCGTCAGGTGGCGAAACTGGCGCTGCCGTCAGGCATCTTCCAGATTAACGAGCCAATCCTGTTCGGTCTGCCGATCATTATGAACCCGGTGATGTTTATCCCCTTCATTCTGATTCAGCCTCTGCTGGCGGCTATCACCATGACGGCTTATACCCTGGGCATCATTCCGCCGATTACCAATATCGCGCCGTGGACCATGCCGACCGGTTTAGGCGCCTTCTTTAACACCAACGGTAGCGTAGCCGCTCTGCTGCTGGCCCTGTTCAACCTTGCCGTGTCCACCCTGGTCTACCTGCCGTTTGTGGTGATTTCCAACAAAGCGCAGGGCGTCATTGAGCAGGAAGAGAGCGAAGAAGATATCGCTAACGCACTGAAATTCTAATATTGAGCCGGTACGGGAGATTTCCCGTACCGTCCTGGAAATAAGGGAGTCATTATGTTTGATCTGGATAACATCGCAGCAGAAGAGACCGCGGTAAACGACCTCGAAGAGGTGGTGATGGGGCTGATTATCAACTCCGGTCAAGCGCGCAGCCTGGCTTATGCCGCGCTGAAGCAGGCAAAGCAGGGAGATTTCGAGGCGGCGAAAACGATGATGGAACAGTCGCGCATGGCGCTGAGCGAAGCGCACCTTGTGCAGACGCAGCTGATTGAGAGCGATGAGGGTGAAGGCAAAATGAAGGTGAGCCTGGTGCTGGTTCATGCGCAGGATCATCTGATGACCTCAATGCTGGCTCGTGAGCTGGTTGCCGAATTGATTGAGCTGCACGAGAAGGTACAATAGGTCATCGACACGATGAGGCAGCCAAAGATGATGACCACTGAAATCAGTACCGCCCGGGAGCAACAACTCTTTAACGGCAAGAACTTTCATGTGGTCATCTATAACAAAACGGAGAGCGTAAGCGGGCTTCACCAGCATGATTACTACGAGTACACCATCGTTTTAACCGGGCGCTATTATCAGGTTATTAATGGCAAGCGGGTGCTGCTGGAGCGCGGGGATTTTGTCTTCATCCCAATGGGGTCGCATCACCAGAGTTTTTATGAATTTGGTGCGACGCGCATTCTTAACGTTGGCATCAGCAAAAGTTTCTTTGAGAAACACTATCTGCCGCTGCTGCCGTTTGGTCTGGTCGCCTCACAGGTCTATGCCGTTAAAAGTACTTTTCTCAGTTATATTGAGTCGGTTATTGCATCACTGAATTTTCGCGAAACTGAATTCGACGAATTTATCGAGCTGGTGTCTTTTTACACCCTGAATCGTTTGCGGCATTATCGTGAAGAACCTACGGAAGACGTTATTCCGCAATGGTTAAAAAATACCGTTGAGGGTATGCACGATAAGCTTAAATTTGGCGAGGGGGCGCTGGAAAATATGGTCGAGCTTTCCGGGAAAACTCAGGAATACTTAACCCGGGCGACCCAGCGTTATTACGCCAAAACGCCGATGCAGATGATTAACGATATTCGCATCAACTTCGCCAAAAAACAGCTGGAGATAACCAACTACTCGGTGACCGATATCGCCTATGAGTCGGGGTACAGTAGCCCAAGTCTGTTTATTAAAACATTCAAGAAGCTGACTTCCTTTACCCCCAGCAGCTATCGGAAACACCTCACCAGTATTAATTAACCGGGCGCGGAATAGTCCGCGCGGTCTAAATATTCAAATTAACTGTCCGTATTTAAACGGAGAGCGGGTGCCGCATACGCGCTATCCGCAAGGGAGAAAAAGATGAGCCAGAAATTGAAGGTAGTGACTATCGGCGGCGGCAGCAGCTATACCCCAGAATTACTGGAAGGATTCCTGAAGCGTTACCATGAACTGCCGATTAGCGAACTGTGGCTGGTGGACGTCGCGGAAGGGCAGGAAAAGCTCGATATAATCCACGCGCTGTGCCAGCGCATGGTGGAAAAAGCCGGCGTCCCGATGAAAGTCTACAAGACTCTCGATCGCCGCGCGGCGCTGGAAGGCGCAGATTTCGTCACTACTCAGCTGCGCGTCGGCCAGCTTAAGGCGCGCGAAAAGGATGAGCGTATTCCGCTGAGCCACGGCTATTTAGGCCAGGAAACCAACGGCGCGGGTGGACTGTTTAAAGGTCTGCGCACCATTCCGGTCATTTTTGACATTGTGAAAGATGTGCAGGAAGTCTGTCCGAACGCCTGGGTGATTAACTTTACCAACCCGGCGGGCATGGTGACCGAAGCGGTTTATCGTCATACCGGCTTTAAGCGCTTTATCGGCGTATGCAATATTCCTATCGGCATGAAGATGTTTATCACCGATGTGCTGAAGCTGAGCCCGAGCGATGAGCTCAATATCGATCTGTTTGGTCTGAATCATCTGGTGTTCGTGCGGGATGTGCTGGTCAACGGCGTTTCGCGCTTTGACGAGCTGCTTGACGGCGTGGCGTCGGGTCGATTGAGCGCAAACTCGGTGAAAAATATCTTTGATTTGCCGTTTAGCGAAGGGCTGCTCCGTTCGCTGCGCCTGATCCCTTGTTCCTATCTGCTCTACTACTTTAAGCCAAAAGAGATGCTGGCGATTGAAATGGGCGAGTACTACAAAGGCGGCGCCCGCGCGCAGGTGGTGCAGAAGGTTGAGAAACAGCTGTTTGAGCTGTACAAAGATCCGGATCTGAACGTTAAACCAAAAGAGCTGGAACAGCGCGGCGGGGCGTATTACTCCGACGCGGCCTGTGAAGTGATTAACGCCATTTATAATGATAAGCAGGCCGAACATTACGTGAACGTGCCGCACCATGGCCACGTGGATAACATCCCGGCCGACTGGGCGGTCGAGATGACCTGTACGCTGGGTCGCGACGGTGCGAAACCGACGCCGCGCATCACGCATTTCGACGAAAAAGTGCTGGGGCTGATTTACACCATTAAAGGCTTTGAAGTCGCGGCCAGCGAAGCGGCAATCAGCGGTAAACTGGATGACGTGCTGCTGGCGCTTAACCTGAGCCCGCTGATCCACTCCGATCGTGACGCCGAACAGCTGGCGCGTGAGATGATCCTTGCGCACGAGCAGTGGCTGCCAAACTTTGCGGCGACTATCGAAAAACTGAAACAGTAACGGGAGCGGCTTATGGAACGCGTGTTAATCGTCAATGCCGATGACTTTGGCCTCAGCAAAGGGCAAAACTACGGCATTATCGAAGCCTGCAAGAACGGTCTGGTCACCTCCACGACGGCGCTGGTCAACGGCGCGGCGATCGGCCACGCTGCCCAGCTTAGCCGCTGCGTCCCTGAGCTGGCGGTGGGGATGCACTTTGTCCTGACGCTGGGCGAACCGCTGTCGGCGATGCCGGGCTTAACCCGCGAAGGTCGTCTCGGTAAGTGGATTTGGCAGATGGCGGAAGAGGATAGCCTGCCGCTGGATGAGATCGCGCACGAGCTGGAGTGCCAGTACCGGCGCTTTGTCGAGCTGTTTGGCCATGAGCCGACGCATATCGACAGCCATCACCATGTGCATATGATTGCGCAGATTTACCCCATCGTCGCGGCCTTTGCGCGCGAGAAGGGGGTGGCGCTGCGGATCGATCGGCAGCTGGCGACGCTGTCAGGTTTAGCGCAGGATGCGGCGCGCAGCAGCGACGGGTTTACCAGCGAGTTTTACGGGGAAGGGGTTTCGGAAGCGCTGTTTCTGCAAACCCTGGATGCCTCTATCCAGCGTGATGAGCTATCGCTGGAGGTGATGTGCCACCCGGCGTTCGTTGATAACACGATTATGGGTAGCGCCTATTGCTACCCGCGCCTGACCGAACTGGACGTGCTCACCGCCGAGTCGCTGAGGTATGCGATTGCCGAGCGCGGCTACCGGCTCGGCACCTATCGCGATGTGTAAGTAAAGAGAAGTGAGAAGCCCGGCAGAAATGCCGGGCTTTTTTTACGCCGGGATCGCGGAGATTTTGGCGCTTCTCGACCACACCCGATGCGCCGCCATCAGGGTAATCAGCGCATCCACCGACGCATTATCGATGGCGTCCGTCTCAACGATGCCTTCTTCCCCCTGACTGGCAACCTGCAGCGGCGCTTTGCACTGCCGGGCATCGCCTGCCAGCAGAATCGGCTTCAGGTGTTTATAGGCTTCCAGCAGGTAGTAGTGGAAATCACCATTGTTGCTCAGGCTTTGCAGATCGCCGCCGGGAACAATGACCGCGTCCACGGTAAGCGATGGCGACCCGGCAAAGGTCCCGGCCACCGGCAGCTCGGTGCCGTCATCGGCCTGCACTTTCCCCATTCGGGAATAGAGTAATTTGGCATGCACCCCGTGCGCTTTGAGCGCCTTGAGCAGCGTCAGGAGCTCTTTGGCGACCGGACGATCGTTAAGCAGTACCGCTACCACCCGGCCTTTTACGTCACCGCTGGGAATAGCGTACAGGCTTAACGTAGGATCCTTTTTCAGACCGTTAACATCAGGCGGCGGCGTGATGCTGCGCTGTTCGTCGGTGAGCTCAATACCCAGATTTTTACCCACCGCCTGAGCCAGCTGCAGGTCGATATGCGCCAGCTGATCGACCACCCGCTCGCGGATCCACTCCCTGACGACCTTGCTCAGCTCGAAGCTGAATCCGTCGATAATATGCTGCTGCTCAATAGGCGTCTGGCTACGCCAGAACAGCAGGGGCTGCGAGTAATATTCGCCAAACGACGGACTGCGCTGGCGAATTTTTTCCCCGTCAACCCGCTCGGCATAGGATTCAAAGCCGCCGCGTTTAGCGGCCGGCGGCGTCTCCCGCGGCCAGTTATCGTTGATGGAGTTAGGTTCATAGTTTGCCGGGTTGGTATCAATATCCATCCGGTGCATGCCGTCGCGCTGGAAATTATGGTACGGGCAGGTGGGTTTATTGATCGGGATTTCATGGAAATTCGGCCCGCCGAGGCGGCTGATCTGCGTATCGGTATAGGAGAAGAGTCGGCCCTGCAGCAGCGGATCGTTGCTGAAGTCTATCCCCGGAACGATATGCCCTGGATGGAAGGCCGCCTGTTCATTTTCGGCAAAGAAGTTGTCCGGGTTGCGATTGAGTACCATCTTACCGACGCGCTGCACCGGGACCAGCGCTTCCGGAATCAGCTTGGTGGGATCCAGCAGATCGAAATCAAAAGCAAACTCGTCCTCTTCCGGGATCAGCTGTAAGCCCAGCTCGTACTCAGGATAATCGCCGGCTTCAATCGCTTCCCATAAATCACGGCGGTGGAAATCGGGATCGCGACCGGTCAGCTTTTGCGACTCGTCCCATACCAGGGAGGCTTTGCCCGCGACCGGCTTCCAGTGAAAACGTACGAAGGTGGCTTTACCTTCCGCGTTAATCAGGCGGAAGGTGTGGATGCCGAACCCTTCCATCGTGCGGTAGCTGCGGGGCAGTCCGCGGTCGGACATCGCCCACATCACGTTATGCAGCGTTTCGGGCTGCAGTGAGACGTAATCCCAGAACGTGTCGTGCGCGCTTTGCCCCTGCGGGACGGCCCAGTGCGGCTCGGGTTTGACCGCGTGGACGAAATCAGGGAACTTGATCGCGTCCTGAATAAAAAAGATCGGCGTGTTGTTGCCGACCAGGTCAAAGATGCCCTCGTCGGTATAAAACTTGGTGGCAAAGCCGCGGATGTCGCGCACCGTATCGGCGGAGCCTGCGCCGCCCTGAACGGTGGAAAACCGGACGAAGACCGGCGTTTTTTTCTGCGGATCGCAGAGGAAAGCCGCTTTGGTGATATCGCTTAAATCGCTGTACGCCTGGAAATAGCCGTGCGCAGCGGAGCCGCGGGCATGGACGATCCTCTCAGGAATGCGCTCGTGGTCAAAATGGGTGATTTTTTCGCGCAGGATAAAATCTTCCAGCAGCGTGGGGCCGCGCTTGCCCGCGCGCAGCGAGTTCTGGTCGTCTGCGATGCGTACGCCCTGATTGGTGGTGAGCGCAAAATCCTCGCCGCCTTTACGCTGTTTTTCAAGGGCATCGAGCTTTTCGCTGTGCGTATCCGGGGCTTTCATACTGCCCGGGGCGGTCGGCTCTTCACCTGGAGCGGTGGGATGCGGCGTGGGCCGCCAGTTCTGATCTTCGGGGGCTAAGGCATCCAGACCTGGTTTTGCTTCCCGGTCGTCGTGAACCGGTGATTGATGGGGTTGCGGGTTATGGTGTTTATCAGACATTGCTCGCTCCTGCTTTCATTGCTGAAAATGGTCGTTGCTAAACCAAAACCCTTCTAATTGTAGAACATCATTTCAAGAATATATTTTTATAAGAGTTTTACTACTAAAGGGCCGCAAGCTGGGGGCGACGAAAGGGGGCTTTTTCGGCTATGATAGGGGTTTCTGTTTCCCGCTGTGTTTAGTGAATCTATTTGTGATGAAACCACTTCGCCAACAAAATCGTCAGGTCATTAGCTACGTGCCGCGAGTCGAGCCTGCGCCGCCGGAACACGCCGTCAAAATGGATGGTTTTCGCGACGTCTGGGTTTTGCGGGGTAAATATGTTGCTTTTGTGCTAATAGACGAACATTTTCGTCGCTCCCCGCCGTTTAACGTGCCGGAAGCGGCGCAGCGCTGGGCGACGCAAATGAGGCAGGAAGGTGAAATCGACGCCTGAATGTGCCGGGCACAATAAAAAAACCGCTGAAAAATCAGCGGTTTTTTGTTTTTAATAACCTGAAGTGCGGGCCCGCTTAGCGGTGCGCGAGCTCCGCGTCTTCTTCGCTATCGAGAATAGCTTTATCGGTTTGACGCAGCCACTGGCTGGTCAGGGTACCGGCGGTCATGGAACCGCTTACGTTCAGCGCGGTACGGCCCATATCAATCAGCGGCTCAACCGAGATCAGCAGCGCCACCAGCGTGACCGGCAGGCCCATCGCCGGCAGGACGATCAGGGCGGCAAAGGTCGCGCCGCCGCCCACGCCAGCGACCCCAGCGGAACTGACGGTCACGATGCCCACCAGCGTCGCAATCCACAGCGGATCGAGCGGGTTAATACCGACGGTAGGGGCGACCATCACGGCGAGCATCGCCGGATAGAGGCCCGCGCAGCCGTTCTGCCCGATCGTGGCGCCGAACGATGCGGAGAAGCTGGCGATAGACTCCGGCACGCCCAGGCGACGCGTTTGCGCTTCCACGTTCAGCGGAATAGACGCCGCGCTGGAGCGGCTGGTAAAGGCGAAGGTCAATACCGGCCAGACTTTACGGAAGTACTTCAGAGGACTCACGCCGTTGACCGCCAGCAGCAGACCGTGCACCACGAACATGATGCCCAGACCAATATAGGAGGCGATAACGAAGCTGCCGAGCTTGATGATGTCCTGCAGGTTAGAGCCCGCGACCACCTTGGTCATCAGCGCCAGCACGCCGTACGGCGTTAACTGCATCACCAGGCGCACCAGCTTCATTACCCAGCTCTGCAGCGTGTCGATGGCGGTGAGTACGCGCTGGCCTTTGGCGACGTCATCTTTCAGCAATTTCAGCGCCGCGACGCCGAGGAACGCGGCGAAGATAACCACGCTGATAATCGACGTTGGGTTCGCGCCGGTCAGATCGGCAAACGGGTTTTTCGGTACGAAAGAGAGGATCAGCTGCGGGACGCTCAGGTCCGCGACTTTACCGGCGTAATTGCTCTGAATGGCGTTGAGGCGAGCGGTCTCCGCGCTGCCCTGAACCAGCCCTTCGGCGGTCAGGCCAAACATATTAGTGACCAGCACCCCGACCAGCGCCGCAATCAGCGTGGTGAACAGCAGGGTTCCAATACTGAGGAAGCTGATTTTACCCAGCTGCGAGGCATTATGCAGACGGGCGACCGCGCTCAGAATGGAGGCGAAAACCAGCGGCATGACGATCATTTGCAGCAGTTGAACATAGCCGTTACCGACGATATTGAACCACTGGATAGAATCCTTCAGCACCGAGCTGTCGGAACCATAGATAAGCTGTAGCGCCAGGCCGAAGACAACGCCGATCGCCAGACCGACCAGCACTTTTTTAGCGAGGCTCCACTGTTTATGGCGGGTTTGGGCCAGCGCCAACAGTAAAACCGCGAACACGACTACGTTCGCTATTAATGGAAAGTTCATCCCCGTTCTCCTGATATCTTTTATTACCGGGCTGGTCAATAACCAGCTCTTATGACGGCAAGGGTAGCAGAAGGCGTTATTCGTTACTTATATTCAAATGGAATTGATTATAACCAATTGAATAATTCGCTGGTTTATCGTCCACCCTGGTGGCTAATTAAGCGATTAAAGGTGGTTTGCAAAGAATTAATCATGTCCGATGACCAGCGAATGGCGCTGTTTTCGGCAACGTTTTGCGGCATCCATACGGCATAGATAAACAGCGCCATACACAGCGCGCGCTCCAGCTGGTTACCCTTGCGCGGTGCAAGCAGGGGCAGGCGAAAACGCCAGCGGCAGGGCCAGAGCAGCGGAACACCTGCCGGGGTGAGCATGTCGGCGAGAATATGGCTGAGGTAGCCAAGAACCAGGCCCTGAACCGCATCTGCCGGCACTATCCAGCTTTCCGGTACTTTCAATGAGAAAATCGCGACCGCGCCAAAGACCACCAGCAGGCTATGGGTGAAGCCGCGATGGCCAAAGGCGCGAGCTATCGGTTTTGATATCCAGCTTAATCGCTGACCGAGAAACGACTTAGGGTGATCGATATCCGGCAGCAGACAGGTCAGGATGGCGGAAGGAACGATGTGCCACCAGTCGCCCTGAGCCAGCACGGGGGTCAATTCCGCGTTTTTCGCAAATACCGCACAGGCGATAGAGAAGAGGAGGTGGCCTTCCGCCGTCATGATAAACACCCTAAACTGTCAATTCATACAGTATAGGGTTTTTATACAGTGTGCGGAAGAGGTGACGGTGTAACTCTTTGTCACAAAAACATCAGCGTGCCAGCCAGCCGCCATCTACCGCCAGCGTAAAGCCGCTAATGTAATCCGCCGCCCGGGAGGCGAGAAAAACCACCGGCCCCTGAAGGTCATCAGGCACGCCCCAGCGCCCGGCCGGAATACGATCGAGAATCGCTTTGCTGCGCTCGGCGTCTTCACGCAGCTGCTGAGTATTGTTGGTAGCCATGTATCCCGGGGCAATGGCGTTAACGTTGATGCGATGCCCCGCCCATTCGTTGGCCATCAGGCGGGTAATGCCCAGTACGCCGCTTTTTGACGCGGTGTAGGAGGGTACCCGAATCCCCCCCTGAAAGGAGAGCATTGAGGCAATGTTAACAATTTTTCCGCCGTCACCCTGCTGAATAAACTGCCTGGCGACCGCCTGTGAAAGAAAGAACACCGACTTCAGATTCAGGTTAATCACCTCGTCCCAGTCTTTTTCGCTAAAGGAGAGCGCATCGGCGCGGCGGATGGTTCCCGCATTGTTGACCAGAATATCTACCCGGCCCATGGCGGCCACGGCCCGATCGACAATGGTTTCAATCTCATCCTGCCGGCTCAGATCGGCCTGAATAGCGGTAAAGCGTCGGCCCAGCGCCTGAACCTTCTCTGCGGTTTCATGGGGGATCCGGCGATTCACGCCGACGATATCGCACCCGGCCTGCGCAAGGCCCAGCGTCATTCCCTGGCCCAGCCCGGTATCACAACCCGTCACGATAGCGACCTTGCCCGTAAGGTCAAAGGCGTTCAGTACCATATGCACCTCTGTATGCTGATTTCACGCGTTAAATAACGCCGTTGAGACAAGCATAGAGGGCGGGAGAAGAAAAAACAAATAAAAATGAAACGCTGTTTTAATTTTGTGATGATGAGACGGTGCCGCTATCTCATCATCAGCGGCAGGATTAACCGAGCAGGTCGCTCAGGGTGAGGGATTCAAGGGTGGCAAGCTTCACGTCCGCCAGCACGAAGCGCGGATCGCGGCTGTTTTCCGCTTCCGGTACGACGATAGATCGCATTCGGGCCGCTTTGCTGGCAATCATGCCGTTAACCGAGTCTTCCAGCGCCACGCAGTGCATCGGGCTGACGCCGAGTCTGGCGGCGCAGTCCAGATAGACCTGCGGGTGCGGTTTGCTGAACGGCAGCCCTTCGGCGGAAGCGAGGGCGTCAAATTGATCGCGCAGTTCAAACATGGTGAGGACTTTTTCCAGCATCCGCAGCGGCGAAGCCGACGCCAGGCCAATTTTCAACCCCTGGGCTTTGCACATCGCCACCGCTTCCCGCGCACCGGGGAGGAGCGGACGCGCTTCTTCCACCAGCTGGATGGCGCGGTTGATGATCCGCGCGGTGACTTCGGCACGATCCGGGCCTTTCCACGGCTGCTGGGCAAACCACAGATCGACGACTAAATCGATGCGCAGCCCCAGGATATCGGGCATTTCATGGCGGCGGCTGATATCCACCCCGAGGCTTGCCATCACCTCCAGCTCCGCTTTATCCCACAGCGGCTCAGAATCAATCAGTAAACCATCCATATCAAAAATCGCGGCGTGAATCTGGCGCCTGGCTGACATAAGTCCCTCTCCTGTAGCGTAAGTAGATAACGAATCGGCACTCATGGTATATCATACCGCGCATTATTGGGCGAAATTCGCCGACGAAGGTAGACTTAGGGTAGACAGGCGTCTTAACAAGGGGAACCCATGACGTATCAACAAGCTGGACGCGTTGCAGTACTTAAACGTATTTTGGGGTGGGTGGTATTTATCCCGGCGGTTATCTCGACGCTGATCTCCGTGCTGAAGTTTATGTACGAGCACAGCGAGAAAAAACCGGGCATCGACGCGGTGATGATGGACTTTGCTCATGTGATGATCGAGATGATGCGCTTTAACACGCCGTTCCTCAATTTCTTCTGGTACAACTCGCCGCTACCGGATTTTAAGCACGGCATGAATATCGGTTTCTGGATCATCTATATTCTGGTGTTCGTCGGCATGGCGCTACAGGCCTCCGGAGCGCGGATGGGGCGCCAGGCGAAGTTTCTGCGCGAGGGCGTTGAGGATCAGCTGATTCTGGAGCAGGCGAAAGGGGCCGAAGGGCTGACGCGCGAACAAATCTCTGAACGCGTTGTGGTGCCGCGCCATACCATCCTGGTGCAGTATTTTCCGCTATACGTCCTGCCGGTTATTATTATTGTGCTGGGCTACTTCTTCTTCTCTTTACTCGGCTTTCTGTAAAATACCGGCCCGGAAGCGCCGGGCCGGCAGAATTACTTGGCGGGAAGGGCGCGCGGTTTACCCTCATTATCTACCGCGACGTAGATAAACAGCGCTTCGGTTGCTTTGTAGCGCTGGCCGATGGGTTCAGACGACACCTTCTTGACCCACACTTCCATATTGATGGTTATCGACGTATTGCCGCGCTTCACGCAGCTGGCGTAGCAGCACACCACGTCGCCGACCGCGACCGGGCGTAAAAAAGTCATGCCGTCGACGCGCACGGTCACGACGCGACCGTGGGCAATCTCTTTGGCCATAATCGCCCCGCCAATATCCATCTGCGACATCAGCCAGCCGCCGAAAATATCGCCGTTAGCGTTGGTGTCCGCCGGCATCGCCAGGGTGCGTAATACCAATTCGCCCTTCGGCGTAAGATCTGTTGTTGTCATTCTATACTCTGTACTAGTCAAAGATGATCAGGCGGATGCTACTATGAAAATGACGCTGAGAGAATAGGGAATACGCCCGCGATAGCGGGCGTGAGGGGTTAGAAGGAGATCGTGACGCCAGCGTAATAGGCGCGACCCGGTTCGTTATAGGTCGAAGCCCCTTCGTTTTCACGATAAATTTGCTTATCGAACAGGTTACTGATCCCGGCGTTCAGGCGCAGGTCTTTCATTAGCTGATAGTTGCCGCCGATACCAACCACGGAATAGGAGCCCACTTCATTGGTGGCCAGTACGCCGTTTTCAGTACGAATTTCCGCATATTCCCGCGGTTTCTGCCGACCGTACAGAGTCCAGTTGACGTTCGCCGAAAACTTGCTGGTCACCTGCCAGTCGAGCAGGGTATTGATGGTGTATTTCGGAATAACGGACAGCGGGTTTCCGGTATCTTTGTTTTCCGATTTGATCATATAAGTGGCATTGGTGCGCCAGCTGAGCGTATCGACAATGACCGGAACCAGCAGCGTGCCTTCAAGGCCTTCGACGACCGCTTTCCCGCCGTTCTCCCACTGCAGGATATTCGCTCCGGTCGCGGTATTACCCAGAATCTCGGTACCGGAGACGATCTTGTTTTTGTAGTCGTTGCGAAACCAGGTGACGCCGGCGTTGTAACCGTTCAGGTTAAACTCAAGGCCGATCTCCTTGTTGATGCTGATTTCCGGATCGAGGTCCGGGTTACCCAACAGATAGCAGTTGCCATCGGCAATACTTATCGGGCAGCCGTTGCCCCGCGTCGAAAGAAGATACCCCTCACTGGACTGATACAGGTTCGGCGCTTTAAATACCCGGGCGATGCCCGCTTTGACCTTAAACATATCGCCCAGATCCTGCGACAGGTTCAGGCTCGGGCTCCAGTTGCTGCCGAAGTCGTTATGATAGTCGAAGCGCAGACCCGGGATAATATTGGTGCCCGGCGTCGCTTCGATATTGTCTTCCAGATAAATACCGGTCAGGGTGGCGCTGTTTTTAGGGCTGCGTTGTGAAGGATCGCCCGAAATCCCGGGGAGAGCATCCGTGGTGGTGGTGGCCTGCATGGACGCCGGATCGTTTAGCTCATCGCGATTCCATTCCATGCCCAGAGTCAGGGTCTGTTCAGCGAGCCAGTTGAAGGGGAGATTCACCTCTGCGGTTGAGCGCCACGACTCCAGGCGGCTGGTGTCATAGACATCGCTATTGATCATCCCTTCAACGCGGCCGGTGGTGCCCTCCTGCAGGCGGGTATTGTTGGTTTTTTCGTAGTAGACGCCCGCCTTCGACTGGCCCCAGTCCCAGATCCCGTTGTAGGTCAGGCCCCAGGTCTGCCGATATAGCCGGTTGGTTTCCTGACCGTACAGCGTATCCACCAGGCCATTTGGGCTCATATTGCTGTTGCTGTACTGCGTATCGCCGGCATAAATATTGCCCTGGCGGCTATAGGCGTAGCTAAAATCCAGGATCTGCTGCGGCGTAACTTTCCACGACAGCAGGGCGTTAATATCTTTGTTGCGTACCCCTTCGCGGCCCGCCGCGTAAGAGCCATTTTGCGCGCGGTTAATATCCCAGGCATCGGGCTCCGTTTTGTTAATGTTGCCGTACAAACGCATGGTCAGGGCATCTCCCGCCAGCGGTCCGTTGAGGCTGAAGTTAGCTCGGTTGGTGGCGCCTTCTTTATTATTTTCCGGCTGATTGGTATACAGCGAAAGCGAGCCGTGCCAGTCGTTGGTGGGGCGTTTGGTGATGATATTGACAACGCCGCCCGCGGCGCCTGAGCCGTAGCGCGCTGCGGCAGGGCCGCGCAGAACTTCAATGCGTTCCACCATTTCCGGCGGTACCCAGTTGCTGTCGCCGCGGGTATCGCGCTCGCCGCGCCAGCTATAGCGCACTGAATTGCGGGAGGTGACGGGCACGCCGTCGATAAGAATCAGCGTGTTTTCCGGTCCCATTCCGCGAATGTCGATCTGACGGTTGTTGCCGCGGCTGCCGCTGGCGCTGTTGCCGGTCAGGTTGACGCCGGGCATTTTACGGATGATTTCTGAGAGATCGTTAACCGGGGGATCTTTAGCAATATCTTCCGCAGTGATGATCGAGACGCCCGGCTGCTGCTTCAGCGCCTCTTCGGCGGTGCCATGAACCACCATGGTCTCCGTATCCTGTTCCACCTCTTCGGCGAAGACCCCTGGGCTGAGTAAGCCCGCAATGGCCAGGGCCAGGGGCGTTGCTATGTGATTTTTCTGCGTTCTCATTATAAATATCCATATCAAATCATGAAAAAATTGAGATAGAGAATATCAATGATAATCATTATCGTTTCAATAAAGCGACGCTAATCTCCATTAAATCCTCACAATTGCCGCAACTTTCCGGCATGTGGTAGATATCATGAAGAAACCGGCGAGCCTGAACCCTCCGGTTTACGGGCGCGTTCGTCAGGAGGTGGGGGTTTCGTTGTCGGTTTTTTGACGGCGTGTTTGCGATTGGTACCACGCCGGGAGCTCAGCAAGTCTGATGCCGGTCGGGACATAGCTTTGTTTCAGGCAGGCTATGCGCTGGGAACGATAAATACCGGTATAGCCCGAGACCAGCCATGCCACCACGCAGGCCAGCGCCGCGTAAACACCGATTTCCGCGCCAAATAGCTCAATCGCCATCAGCGTCGAGGCGATGGGGGTATTCGCCGCGCCGGCAAAGACGGCGACAAAACCTATCCCGGCCAGAAAACCTGGCGGCATATGCAGCAGCGGCGCCAGCGCATTGCCCAGCGTCGCGCCGACGTAAAACAGCGGGGTGACTTCACCACCTTTAAATCCGCTGCCTAAAGAGACAACGGTGAAGATCAGTTTGCCGAAGCAATCCCACGGCGCCAGCGGATGCTGGAAAGCGTCCACTATCACCGGTATGCCCAGGCCAATATAGCGCTCTCCGTGCAGCAGCCAGACGGCGCCGGCAATCGCCAGTCCGCCAATAAACGGCCGCAGCGGCGCGTAGTGAATCCGTTTTTTCATCAAGGCGCCGACCGCATGCGCGCTGTCGGCGAAAATGCGCGCCGCGAGGCCAAAGCAGCAGCCGGCGATAATGATGGCCAGCAGCGTCCAGAGCGTCAGCGTGGGAAAGCCGGTAATAAAGTAGTGCGTATGCTGCACGCCCCACATGATGCCGACCCGATCGGCGATAATCGCGGCAAACAGACAGGGAAGAATGGCGCTGTAGTCCATCCGTCCAATAGCCAGGACCTCGATCCCGAATAGCGCTCCCGCGAGCGGGGTACCGAAAACCGAAGAGAAACCGGCGCTGATCCCGGCCATCAGTATCATTCGCCGGGCATCGTCGTTAAGGCGGAAAAGGGCCGTAAAACGGTCGGCAATCGAGGCACCCATCTGCACCGCCGTGCCTTCACGCCCGACGGAGGCGCCAAACAGATGAGAAACAACGGTGCCGAAAAAGACCAGCGGCGCCATGCGCAAGGGAATGACGCGCTGAGGGTCGTGAATCTCTTCCAGAATCAGGTTATTGCCGGCCTCCACGCGGGTGCCGTAGCGCAGGTAGATCCAGCCGACGGCAAAACCGGCCAACGGCAGGAGCCCGATAAGCCAGCGGTGAGCTTCACGCGTTGCCGTGGCCCACTGCAGTGAGAAAAGAAAAAACGCCGATGCCGTACCCGCCAGCACCGCGATGATAAAGGCGAGGAGCAGCCATTTTCCGAGGAAGAAAAGCAGAGAGAGTGATGAAAAGCGGTTTGCACGCATCGTCAGTTCCTTAGAAGATTAACCTTCCCGGACGCGGTGCCTGCAATTCAGATATGCCTGCCCATTCCCGGTCCGGGAATAAAAAGCAGGCATCATTAGCCACATGGCGGTTCAAGGAGGAATGCCATCTCCTGTGAGAAATAGCTTACATTACGAATCGTTTCAGCTGAAGCGATTTATGCGGTGAGGGGAAAAGCGGAGGACGCGGCACGCCGTCCGGCGTGCCGTGGGAAAGCCAGCTTAGTGGTTGTCGTCCTGCGGCATATGGCGATAGATATACACGCCGCTCAGCAGGGTGAATACCAGCGTCAGGGCGGTCAAACCAAAGACCTTGAAGTTGACCCAGATATTCTGCGGCAGCCAGAAAGCGATATAGATATTCGCCAGTCCGCAAAGGATGAAAAACACCGCCCAGGCAAGATTCAGACGCGACCACACCTGCTGCGGCAGCGTCAGCTCTTTACCCAGCATGCGCTGGATCAGCGGCTTCTTCATCACCCACTGGCTAAACAGCAGCGCGCTGGCAAACAGCACGTAGATAACCGTCACCTTCCATTTAATAAACTCATCGTTATGGAAGAAGATGGTTAAGCCGCCAAATACGGCCACCAGCACAAAGGTAATCAGCGCCATTTTCTCGACTTTACGATAGCGCACCCAGCTGTAAATCAGCACGATGGCGGTAGCGATAATCAGCGCGGTCGTCGCGGCGTAGATATCATAAAGCTTGTAGAATGCGAAGAAGACTACCAGCGGTAAAAAATCCAGAAACTGCTTCATACATCGATTCCGTCGTTCAGGTTGGGGCAGGGAGCACCCGCCCCGGATTAGGTTAGTTACGAATGAGCATATACAAGCGAAATAAATAGATCAGCAACAATGCGGAGATAAGATTGCTGAGGGTATTTATTACCACCGCGCCAACGTTTGGTGTCAGGACCGCGAAGCTGGAGGCAAACAGCAGCAGCAGCGTTTTCGCCAGCAGCCAGCCGATAATGGCCGGCGCCACCAGACGTACGTTGGCCCAGGCCAGACGCATACTGCTACGCATGGCGCTGAAAATCCCCATTTTATCCTGCACCAGCATAACCGGTGCGAAAGAGAGCACGATAGCCAGCAGGACGCCCGGCACCACCACCAGCATCATTCCCATCTGCACGATAAACGTCGTCAGCAGGATCAGCAGCAGCAGCTTTGGCAGCACCGGCGCAGAAGCGCCGATCGCACGCAGGGCGCTGACTCGCTGGCCGGCGGAGACCATCTGAATCATAAGCAGAACGCCGCCGGCAAGAATGGCGTTACCTACCAGCCCTGAGAAGGTGGAGGCCGCAGACGCGCGCAGCAGGATTTGCTGCTGCTCCGGCGTCATGCTCTGGACCAGTTCGAACAGCCCGCCGCTACCCGCCAGGCTATCGCCCTGGCTCAGTATTGACAGCTGCTCTTCACTGGGTGAAAAGGCATGGCCAAGTACTACCGTAATGAACGCGCATAGCAGCGCAATCAGCAGGATAGTAACGAACTGATTGCGGAAAAAGTTCCCGGTGTCACGGTAGACGGACTTCGCCGTGATAGACATGCATTCTCCTTGAGTATTGCAGGTGTTAACTAGCCGGCGATTGTACCGCAAATCGCGGCTGGGTAGCAGTCTCTGCTCCTGCACGCTAAGTATATCTTTGTAAATAGAAGAGGAAATCAGCGACGCGCTGCCTTGAGTGTCATAAAGCAAGAAATTTGATACGACACGCTTCTCACTGATTGTATTGAGAAAGTGAAAATTAATCTGGATCAATAAATGTTAAATTTGCCCACTTAATGTGATCTATGTTGGATCAAACATACTTCAATGTAGGTATATTCTGGCGCTGAATAACCATAATGAGGAAGTGGGTATGAAAAAGTTAGCAGCGGCGGTTGTTATTCTGAGCAGTCTTTCCGGCAGCAGCGTCTGGGCGCATGAAGCCGGTGAATTTTTTATTCGCGCGGGTTCGGCAACGGTCAGACCGACCGAAGGCGCGGGCGGCACGTTAGGCAGCCTGGGGGGCTTTAACGTCAGCAATAATACGCAACTGGGTTTGACGTTCACCTATATGGCAACGGATAACATCGGCGTTGAACTGCTGGCCGCCACGCCGTTCCGCCATAAAGTCGGGACCGCGGCAACCGGCAATATTGCGACCGTTCACCATTTACCGCCGACGCTAATGGCGCAGTGGTATTTTGGCGACTCCAGCAGCAAGCTGCGTCCATACATTGGCGCGGGTATCAACTACACGACCTTCTTCGATGAGAGCGTGAACGATACGGGTAAAAAGACCGGCATATCCGATCTGAGCCTGAAAGACTCCTGGGGGGCGGCGGGACAGGTGGGGATGGACTATCTGATTAACCGCGACTGGCTGATTAACATGTCGGTGTGGTACATGGATATCGACACCACCGCCAACTATAAGCTGGCGGGCGCGCAGCAGCACGACAGCATCCGTCTGGATCCGTGGGTGTTTATGTTCTCTGCCGGATACCGGTTCTAAAGTCTCAGGTAAAGCTGGTCGCAATGACCAGCTTTATTGCACGTCCCGACGCGAAGTCCGCTGCTGCGATTGCCGATGCGTCATTTGCCGCAAGCACTCCCCGGAACGTCTGCGTCAACCGCTACTCATTACCCCATTTATTCAGGAATACCGCGATATCATCGATACGCTGCCGATCGATGCCCGCTTGTATGGCCATCTCTCCCTGCGCCTCCTCGCTGATTTCTTCGTTATTCATCAGCCGCGTAATCAGCAGTTGAAAATAGCGCGCCAGGGGCTCACGTTCTGACTCGCTGACGGGCTCGGCGGACTCCGTCGAATACTCATCCGCAATGTCGTAATATTTCAGTGGTACTTCCTCGTGCATAAATCGCTCCCGGTTGACGTTGTGCCTGTATTTTCTGGCTTGAATAATATCACCCCTGCCTGGCTTTAGCTCAGGAACGCCCAGAAAAACGTATGACTAGCCCACACTATGCGCAACGGGTCCAAAATTCTCCATTATCGGGGTGTAATAGTGTAAAAAGCGAAAATTGACTGCCATGAACCCTTCTGCAGGCCATTCATACGCATAGACTTATCACCACGGCACGCGACATCCGCGATAATCCAGATACTCTAATCCGGGACGATTTTGTTTTTCCAGCAGCACGTTCACCAGCGAGGGGATGGTCTCCGCCATGGTGAGCGGGGCGCTCTCGCCGCCAAGGGCCGTGCGGATCCATCCCGGCGCCATGACCACCATCGGATGCGATACGCTGGCAGGGCGGGCGGCAAAGCTGCGCATAAACATATTCAGCGCGGCTTTGCTCCCGCGATACAGCTCGCGCTGCCCGCCGGTATTATTGCTCAAACTGCCTTGTCCTGAAGACATAACGCCAATCAGCCCCTGCGGCAGCACCAGCGCCTGCAGATTTTCTATGACCCGCATCGGTGCGAGCGCGTTGGTCAGCATGACGTGAATAAACTCTTCCGTCGCGATCTCGCCGATGGTTTGTGTGGGATCGCGGTTGGTGGTGCCCGCGTTGACGAACAGCATATCCAGCGCGCTATCGGCAAGCGCATTGCGCAGCGCCGCGATCCCGTCGCTATCACAAATATCCAGCGCCTCAATGCGCACCCGTCCAGGATAAGCCTCGGCCAGATGGTGCAGCGGCGTCGTTTGTGAGAGATCGCGTACGGTGCCGATGACCTGCCAGCCATGCAGCAGAAACTGTTCAGCCATGGCGTGCCCAAGCCCGCGTGACGCGCCTGCGATCAATACTGTTTTAGGGGAAGTGACCATGGGCATAACTCCTGAGCAAATACATGATGGGGTAAATATAGGCTGGTGCTGTAGCAGGCGGAAGGCGCAGCATTTGCAATAATAAAGTGCATCAGACGCCTTATCCTGGAGTGGAGAAAAGATGAACGATCCTGATTTCAATTTACTGGCGGCGCTGGATGTACTGTTGAGCGAGAAAAGCGTTGCCGGGGCGGCTAAACGGCTTGAGCTCAGCGCTTCGGCGATGAGCCGCACGCTGACGCGCCTACGGCAGGTCACCGGCGACCCGCTACTGGTCAGAGCCGGGCGAAACATGGTGCTGACTCCGCACGCAGAAAGTCTGCAGGCGCGGGCAAAAAACGTTGTCTCCGAGATGCGCGCGGTGCTCAACGCTTCGCCGGCACCGCTGAGTTTATCGACCCTCGAGAAGCGATTTACTTTGCGTACCAATGAGGGATTTATAGACGCTTTTGGCCCGGCGCTGGTGAACGCCGCCGCGCGGGAAGCACCGGGCGTGACGCTGGAGTTTGTCGCTAAGCCGGAGAAAGATGCCCGATTTTTACGCGAGGGGCGGGTGGACCTGGAAATTGGCGTACTGAAAAATATGGGACCGGAGATCCGCCTGCAGGCGCTGTTTCGCGATCGTTTTGTCGTCGCGCTGGCCAAAAACCATCCGCTGGCCGCCTTTGCCGACATGTCGCGGGAACAATTTGTTTCCGTGGGGCACGTCATTACCTCCCGTCGCGGGTTGATACGCGGGCCGGTTGATGACGCGCTGGCGGCGTGTGGCATGCGCCGCAGGATTGCCGCGGTGGTGCCTGGTTTTTCCGCCGAGCTGGCCGTGGCCCGGGATTCTCAGCTCATCGCCGTTGTCCCGGCCTCCTGCCTGCAGAGCGCGGCGGGAAAAGAGATGGTCGCTTTTCCTCTCCCGGTGAGTACGCCGGAGATAACGGTGTCACAAATGTGGCATCCTCGCCACGAGCATGAATTGGCACATCGCTGGCTAAGGCAGCTGGTGCGCAGAGTGTGTCGACAACCATAAAAAAAGCCCGCACAAGTGCGGGCAAAAATACTGGAAGCAATGTGAGCAATGTCGTACCGAATACCTGAGCTGTTTGCTCAACTATTCAGTAATGAGAAAGATAATATTTCTCATTTAAGATATCAACCCCAACTTTTGTGCAGAAGCGATTTTTTTAATCGACGACAAAGACGGTGCGTTTCTGGCTGTCGTCCTGCGGCCACGCCGTGGCGACCTCGCGAAGCGGCCGGGGAGTCGTGGCGATAGTCAATCCGCCGGCGACGGCGGCCTGCAGCATCTCCCCGGTGGCGGCCAGCAGCTGGGGCACAGAAAGGCTGCCAATTCCGCTGCCCATCAGCTGCAGCGGCGAGGAGCGTAGCACCGCGCCATTGAGAGAGATATCGGCGGCGGAAAGGGAACCGACCTGAATAAAACGTACCGGCGCATTTCCTGGGCTGTGTTTTGCCAGCGCTGGCAGCAAAAGTTCGGCGCTACGTCCCCACAGATAATCGACGACGACATCAATCTGCTGCGCCGCCAGCCCGGCAAACTGCGTCCGTAAGTCCGCCTCATCCTGACTTAAGTTAACGGTTTCATCAGCGCTGAGGGTGGCCAGCTTCTCCACGTTTCGCCCGCAGGCGATCACTTTTCTGGCGCCGAGAAAACGGGCGATTTGTACCGCCAGCTGCCCGGCGCTGCCGGTGGCGCCGTTGATCAGTACCGTTTCCCCGGCTTTCATCCCGGCGCGTTTGACCAGCGCCGCCCAGGCCGACATCCCCGGATTAGCCATTGCCGCGGCGGTGATATCGTCCAGCGCATCCGGCAGCGGCAGACAGTGGTTTAAGGCGACGGGAGCCCGTTGCGCCATGCTGCCCCAGGGCGCGACGGGGAAGGCGAAATAGACGCGCTCTCCGCCGGGTAAGATACCGGTGCCGTCGATACCCGGGACAAAAGGCAGGCGGCCATCGAAACTATAATGCTTACCGGAGGCCCGGCCTTTCACTACATGACTGATGGCGGCGGCCCGAACCTCGACTAACGCCTGATGCTCACCGGGCTGCGGATCGCGAAAATCGGACCACACCGGACCCTGCTGCAGGTCAAAAACCACGGCTGCTTTCATTGTCTTCTCCCCCTGTGGGATAGTTATGTGTAAAATGCACGTATCTGATAACGGCACTATACCCGGTTAACTAATATATGCAAGATGCACATAATAATTACGACATCACCGGCTTTCACGGCGCGCTGCTCGATATCATCAGCGTGATGAACCAGCCAATGCGCGACGAGCAGATACTGCAGGCGGCTGGGGTCCAGCTCGATCGGATCCTCTTCCCGCTGCTGGTGGCAATAGGGCGCAGGGGACCCGTTGGGGTCGTTGAACTGGCGGATAGCCTCGGTCGCGATTACACCACCGTCAGCAGGCAGGTGAAGAAGCTGGAAGCGCAGCAGCTGGTACTCAAGCAGCCCAATGCAAAAGATCGCCGGATTAGCGAGGTGACGCTCAGCGAAGCGGGGCAGGCGATGATCGATCGTATCGCGGGAGCAAGAACGCGGCTGATGAATGAGGTGCTGGCCGGATGGACGCAAGAAGAGGTAATGGCGCTGTTTCGCCTGACGCGTAAATACGCCGACAGCTTACAACTGAAATAACCGCCCGGCCCGGGGCCGGACGGCAGGCACGTTAAGCCGCTTTAGTGGCGGCTTTCAGGCTTCGGGCGAAAGCCTTGAGTTCCGCCAGCATGGCCTGCGGATCATTCACGTTCCGCTCGATGATTTTGACGATGGCAGAGCCGGAAATCGCGCCGGCCGCGCCGGCCTCAATCGCGGCGGTAACCTGCTCCGGCGCCGAGATGCCAAAGCCCTGCAGCGGCGGCGCGGCGTGGTACTCGGCCAGCTTTTCAATCAGATGATGCAGCGGCAGCGCGGCGCGGTTTTCCGCACCGGTCACGCCCGCCCGCGACAGCAGGTAGGTATAACCGCGGCCGTAAGAGGCTATCTGGCGCAGCAGATCGTCATCGGCATTGGGCGGGCAGATGAAAATCGGCGCGATATTGTGGCGCAGCGCGGCCTGGCGGAACGGCGCGGACTCTTCCACGGGGACATCGGCAACCAGCACGGAATCGACGCCCGCGCGTTCGCACGCGGCGTAGAATTCATCGATGCCGGGGCTGAACACCAGGTTGGCGTACATCAGCAGGCCGATAGGAATGGTAGGGTGTTTCTGGCGAATCGCCGTCAGCATTTCGAAGCACTGCGCGGGCGTCACCCCGGCGGCAAAAGCGCGCAGGGTGGCGTCCTGAATGGTCGGGCCATCCGCCAGCGGGTCGGAGAAAGGAATGCCCAGCTCCAGCGCGTCGGCACCGGCTTCAATCAGCGTATCGATAATATTCAGCGACTGTTCCGGATTCGGATCGCCGAGGGTGACGAAGGGAACAAACGCGCCTTCCCGGCGATCTTTCAGTTGTGCAAACAGCGTCTCGTAACGTTCCATCAGATTTCCCCTCGCGCTTTTAAAATATCATGTACGGTGAAGATGTCTTTATCGCCGCGGCCGGAGAGGTTAACCACCAGCAGCTGCTCTTTTTCCGGGTTTTCACGCATCATTTTCAGCGCGTGCGCCAGGGCGTGGGAGGATTCCAGCGCCGGGATAATCCCTTCATGGCGTGATAGCTCTTTAAAGGCCTCCAGCGCTTCGTCATCGGTAATCGACACGTAATCGGCGCGGCCAATGCTGTTTAAATAAGCATGCTGCGGACCCACTGACGGGAAATCGAGCCCGGCGGAGATGGAGTAGGACTCCTCTATCTGGCCTTCTTCGGTTTGCATCATCGGCGATTTCATACCGAAGTAGATGCCCACACGACCGTGCTTAAGCGGCGCGCCGTGCTCGCCGGACTCAATACCGTGACCTGCCGGCTCCACGCCAATCAGGCCAACAGCGGTTTCGTCGATAAAATCGGCGAACATGCCGATGGCGTTCGATCCGCCGCCGACGCAGGCGATAACCGCATCCGGCAGGCGACCTTCTTTCTCGAGGATCTGCGCTTTGGTCTCTTCGCCAATCATGCGCTGGAATTCACGCACGATGGTCGGGAACGGGTGCGGACCCGCGGCGGTGCCGAGCATATAGTGGGCTTTTTCGTAGCTGCCGGACCAGTCGCGCAGGGCCTCGTTGCAGGCATCTTTCAGCGTAGAAGAGCCGCTATGAACCGGGATCACTTCCGCCCCCATCAGGCGCATGCGGAAAACGTTCGGCGACTGGCGTTCGATATCCTTCGCGCCCATGTAGATGCGGCACTTCAGGCCGAGCAGGGCGCTGGCGAGGGCAGAGGCCACGCCGTGCTGGCCGGCGCCGGTTTCGGCGATAATTTCCGTTTTGCCCATCCGTTTCGCCAGCAGAGCCTGGCCGAGCACCTGGTTAGTTTTATGCGCGCCGCCGTGCAGCAGGTCTTCACGTTTCAGATACAGCGTCGTGCGGGTGCCTTCAGTGAGGTTGCGGCATTTGGTCAGCGCCGTCGGACGACCGGCGTAGTTTTTCAGCAGGTCGGTAAATTCGGCCTGGAATGCCGGATCTTTTTGCGCGCTGACGAACGCGTCTTCCAGCTGGCGCAGGGCGGGCATCAGGATCTGCGGAACGTACATTCCGCCGAATTCGCCAAAGTAGGGGTTCAGTAAAGTACTCATTGTTGCTCCTTAATATGCGCGCAGCGTTTGAAACACAGAGGACAGCTTGTCGGCATCTTTAATACCCGGCTGCGACTCTACGCCTGAATTAAAATCGAGTCCGGCACAGCCGCTTTTGGCGGCTTCTACGCAGTTATCGGCGCCGAGGCCGCCTGCCAGCATGACGTTATGCAGGTCCTGGCCCTGCAGCAGGGACCAGTCGAAACGCTGGCCGGTGCCGCCCTGACCGTTGTCGAGAACGTATTTTTCGACATGGCGCAGCTCGCGCGGCGGTAGCGTTTCACCTACGCTGAGGGCTTTCCAGATTTGCACCTTCGGCGGAAGTTCGGCGCGCAGGGTATCAATATAGGTCTGGTCTTCGCTGCCGTGCAGCTGTACGGCGGCTAAGTCGAGGTTTTCCGCCCGGGCGATCACTTCCGCCACCGGGGTATTGCGGAATACGCCGACATAGCTCAGAGGCGCGCTGGCGATCACCGCTTGCGCCTGCGCCTCGTTCACCGCGCGCGGCGACGTCGGGACAAAAATCAGGCCGCCGTAGACCGCGCCGGATTCATACGCCACCTGGGCATCCTGGGGGCGGGTCAGGCCGCAGACCTTATTCTCGCCGAGCAGCACGCGCTTCACGGCGGCGTTCAGATCGGCGTGCTCCATCAGCGCTGAGCCAATCAGGAAACCGTTGGCGAAGTGGCTCAGTTCGCGCACTTCCGCGTAGGTATGGATGCCGGACTCGCTGATCACCGTGACATCGTGACCGAGCTTAGGCGCCAGGGTACGGGTACGGTTGAGATCAATCGACATATCGCGCAGATCGCGGTTGTTGATGCCGACCACTTTCGCCTTCAGCGCAATCGCGCGCTCCAGCTCCTCTTCATTACTCACTTCGGTCAGCACGCCCATGTTCAGGCTGTGCGCGACGGCGGAGAGCTGGCGATACTGCTCATCATCCAGCACTGAAAGCATCAGCAGACAGGCGTCGGCCTGGTAGTAGCGCGCCAGGTAAATCTGATAAGGATCGATGGTGAAGTCCTTACAGAGAATCGGCTGTGGCGCGACCTTACTGACCATCGGCAGGAAATCGAAGCTGCCCTGGAAATATTTCTCGTCGCACAGCACCGAGATAGCCGAGGCGTAGTGCTTGTAGACGCCGGCGATGGCCGCCGGGTCAAAATCTTCGCGAATCAGGCCTTTTGATGGTGAGGCCTTTTTGCACTCGAGAATAAACGCGGTGCGAGTTCCGGCGAGGGCATCGTAAAAATTGCGCTGCGTCGGTACCACTTCATTTTGAAAACTGGCTAACGGTTGTTGTTGTTTGCGGGCTTCTACCCAAATCGCTTTGTCGGCCACGATTTTTGCTAAAACGGTCTGCATTTTTTACCCTCTTGCCGCTAATGCGGTCACTCTGTCATAGGCCGCTCCGCTATGCAGCACATCGATGACTTGCTGCGCGTTGGCCTTCAGGTCTTCGTGTCCATGTAAACGCATCAACATGGCGACGTTGGCGGCAACGGCGGCTTCGTGAGCGGCTTCACCTTTACCTTGTAGCAAGCGCGTAAGAATGTCACGGTTTTCTTCCGGCGTGCCGCCTGCCAGCTGCTCCTGATGGTAAGGCGTCAGGCCAAAGTCGGCGGCGGTGAGCTGGTAGCTCTTGATTTCGCCATGGTTCAGTTCCGCGACCACCGTCGGCGCGTGCAGCGACACTTCATCCATACCGCCGCTATGCACCACCGCGGCGCGCTGATAGCCCAGCACGCGCAGGGTTTCCGCAATCGGCAGCACCAGTTCCGGGCTATAGACGCCAATCAGCGCCAGCGGCGGATGAGCCGGGTTGATCAGCGGCCCAAGCACGTTAAACAGGGTGCGGGTTTTAAGCTGCTGACGGACCGGCATCGCGTGGCGGAAACCAGTGTGGTACTTCGGTGCGAACAGGAAGCAAACGCCCAGTTCATCCAGCGCCTGGCGAGATTTATCGGCATTCATATCGAGATTGATACCGAACGCCGCCAGCAGGTCGGAAGAGCCGGACTTGCTCGACACGCTGCGGTTGCCGTGTTTGGCGACCTTCAGGCCGCAGGCGGCGGCCACAAACGCGCTGGCGGTCGAAATATTGATACTGTTGCTGCCGTCGCCGCCGGTACCGACGATATCGGCAAACGGATAATCCGGACGCGGGAACGGCGCGGCGTTTTCCAGCAGCGCGGTGGCGGCGCCGGCGATTTCCTGCGGATGCTCACCGCGTACTTTCATACTCACCAGCGCGGCGGCCAGCTGCTCGGGTTTGACTTCACCGCGCACCACCGCAGAGAACAGCTGATGGCTCTCCTGCTGGCTCAGGGTTTCGGCCTGGTACAGTTTTTCCAGAATCGGCTGGAGGGTGTTGGTCTGCTCCAGCTTCTGCAGCGCCCAGGCCAGGGTTTGCTCCAGCAGGCGTGCCCCCTGGGTGGTCAGAATTGACTCAGGGTGGAACTGGAAGCCGCAGACGCGATCCGCGTCGTGACGCACCGCCATCACCATACCGTTGAAGTGGGCGTTGATGGTGAGTCCGGCCGGGATATTGCTGCCCACCAGCGAGTGATAGCGGGCGACAGGCAGCGGATTGCTCAGTCCGGCAAACATCGCCTGGCCATCGTGCTCAATGCTTGACGCCTTCCCGTGAAGAATTTCACCGGCCTGACCGACGTAGCCGCCGTAGGCTTCGACAATCGCCTGATGGCCGAGGCAGATACCGATAATCGGCAGCTTGCCGCGCATGCGGGTCAGCAGCTCCGGCATGCAGCCCGCTTCGCTCGGCGTCCCCGGCCCCGGAGAAAGCATCAGTACCGGGTTTTTCATGGTGCCGATGCGCTCAATCAGCGCCTGCGCCGGGACGGAGTTGCGGTAAATCACCACGTTATGGCCGTTCGAACGCAGCTGGTCTGCCAGGTTATAGGTAAAAGAGTCGATATTATCGAGCAGCAGAATGTCGGCCATTAGAAGATCTCCTTCGCGTGGTGGGCCTGGGCGATAGCGCGCAGCACCGCGCGAGCTTTATTACGGGTTTCATCCGCTTCTGACTGGGGAACGGAGTCGAGCACGATACCGGCGCCGGCCTGCACCGTGGCGACGCCATCCTGCACGTAGGCGGAGCGGATCACGATGCAGGTATCGAGGTCGCCGTGGGCGGTAAAGTAGCCCACCGCGCCGCCGTAGCTGCCGCGGCGTTTGCCTTCAGCGGCGGCGATAAGCTGCATGGCGCGCACTTTCGGCGCCCCGCTGAGGGTGCCCATATTCATACAGGCACGGTAGGCATGCAGCACGTCAAGGTCGCGGCGCAGCTCGCCAACCACGCGGGAGACGAGGTGCATCACAAAGGAGTAGCGGTCGACTTTGGTCAGGTCGGCGACGTAGCGGCTACCCGGCGTACAGATGCGCGCGAGGTCGTTACGCGCAAGGTCGACCAGCATCAGATGCTCGGAGAGCTCTTTATGGTCGGTGCGCATCTCCAGCTCAATGCGGCTGTCGAGATCGCGATCCAGCGAACCATCCGCTCGGCGGCCGCGCGGGCGGGTACCGGCAATGGGATAGATTTCAATCTGGCGATTGGTGGCATCGTACTTGAGAGAACTCTCCGGCGACGCGCCGAAGAGGGTGAAATCGTTGTCCTGCATAAAGAACATGTACGGGCTCGGGTTGCTCTTCTTCAGCACATCATAAGCGGCCAGCGGCGACGGGCAGGGCAGCGAGAAGCGGCGTGACGGCACGACCTGAAAAATCTCGCCCGCGCGGATGGCGCGCTGCATTTTACGCACGACGGCGCCGTACTCTTCGTCGCTCTGATCGCAGTCGCAGCTCATTTCGGCAACCGTGGTCACCGGCAGCGGCGCCGGCGGCTCGTTTAGCTGCTGACGAAGCTGAGCGAGCCGCTGTAGCAGACGTTGTTTTTCGCTTTCCAGCGGCGTGAACAGGCTCGCCTGGATACGGGTATTTTTGGTCTGATGGTCGATAACCAGCAGCGTTTCCGCCAGATAGAAGCAGTAATCCGGGCAGGCGGTGTCGCTCTCCAGCGGCGGCAGGTCTTCAAAGCCAGCGACCAGGTCATAGGCGAACAGGCCGCCGAAGAACATCGCTTCGCGCTCCTGCTGCGGGACGGTTATCAGATCCTGCAGCAGGCGAAAAGCGTCGAATACCGAGAGTGAACACAGGCGGGCATCTTCATCCAACAGCGCGCTGACCGGCGGGAAGGTTAATACCCGGCTATTTGGCTGACGCTGGTTATCGATGCCGGATGGCAGCGCGCTATCCAGCAGTTCGAGTAACGCAGTACCGTTGGCGGAAAATGTGTGAATAGTGACAGTGTCACCTAGCGCGGTAATGCGCAGCGCGCTATCCACCAGCAGCAGGCTCTTTAAATCATCCTTACTGTCGATATCCGCGGATTCCAGCAGCAGGGTGGCTGGACGCGCGCCGCATAGCTGGTGGAACAGCGCCGTGGGGTTTTCCCGATAGATGGCGTCGCTGGTGAGAAGCTCGAGTGCCGGTTTTGATGTTTGCATTATTGTTGTCGCCTGTTCGCTATAATAATTTGTCCAATAAAAAGCCCGCTCATTGGCGGGCCGGGTATCTGTATGCTGAGTGCAAAACGCGATCACGCCGCCCGATAACAGGAGGTGCGCCACCAGCCGTGCAGAGTGATGAATTGCGTTTTCATTGTTGATACCCCTTCATGTGAACTTGCGTACTAGTTAACTAGTCCGAGGGATTAAAGTCAACCCCTGTTTGCAGATTTTCTCTATCAGTCGGTATGATGATGCGCTTATTACTATCCTTAATCACTTAAGCTGCAGAACCACAGTCAATCTGCCTGTGACTTAAAGTATGACGGGTACCGGTTCATGTCCAGCAGGAGTCATCTTGAGCAACACCAATTACGCAGTGATTTACGACCTGCACAGCCATACCATCGCCTCTGACGGGCGTCTGACTCCAGAAGAACTTGTCCATCGCGCCCACCAGATGCGCGTCGGCACCCTGGCGATTACCGACCACGATACCGTGGCGGCAATTCCCGCGGCTCAGCGTGAAATTGAACGTGCCGGTTTACCGTTGGCGCTGATTACCGGGGTGGAAATTTCCACGCTGTGGGAAAATCATGAAATTCATATTGTCGGGCTGAATATCGATATCGACCATCCGGCGATGACCGCGCTGCTCGATGAACAGAAAGCACGTCGCCAGATGCGGGGTCAGCAGATCGCCGAGCGGCTGGAAAAAGCGCGGATCCCGGGCGCCTGGGAAGGGGCGCTGAAGCTGGCGGACGGCGGTGCGGTGACGCGCGGCCATTTTGCCCGTTTTCTGGTGGAGGCCGGCTATGCCAACAATATGGCTGACGTATTTAAGAAGTATCTGGCGCGCGGGAAAACCGGTTACGTTCCGCCTCAGTGGTGTACAATAAAACAAGCGATTGATGTCATTCATCATTCTGGCGGTAAAGCGGTCATTGCCCATCCCGGGCGCTACGATCTCTCCGCCAAGTGGTTAAAACGGCTGTTGGCCCATTTTAGCGAGCAGGGGGGCGATGCGATGGAGGTGGCGCAGTGTCAGCAGGCGCCTCACGAGCGCGCACAGCTTGCCGCTTACGCCGTGCAGTATGGCCTGGATGCCTCGCAGGGGTCTGATTTTCATCAGCCCTGCCCGTGGATCGAACTGGGCCGCAAACTTTGGCTACCCGCGGGCGTGGAAGGGATCTGGCGCAGTTGGGAAGTGGCCGTAGAACAAAATTGAGAGGGAAGTATGAGCCAGTTTTTTTATATCCATCCGGAAAATCCACAGGCGCGGTTAATTAACCAGGCGGTGGACATTGTGCGTAAAGGCGGGGTCATCGTCTATCCGACCGACTCCGGCTACGCGTTAGGCTGCAAAATTGAAGATAAAGGCGCGATGGAGCGGATTTGCCGGATCCGTAATCTGCCAAACGGCCACAACTTCACCCTGATGTGCCGCGATTTGTCCGAACTGTCGACCTATTCATTCGTTGATAACGTGGCCTTTCGTCTGATTAAAAACAATACCCCGGGTAACTACACGTTTATCCTCAAGGGCACCAAAGAAGTTCCGCGCCGTCTGCTGCAGGATAAGCGTAAGACCATCGGTATGCGCGTGCCGTCCAACCCGATTGCGCAAATGCTGCTGGAAACGTTGGGCGAGCCGATGCTCTCCACTTCGTTGATGCTGCCGGGAAGCGACTTTACCGAATCCGACCCGGAAGAGATCAAAGATCGTCTGGAGAAGCAGGTTGACCTGATTATTCACGGCGGCTATCTGGGCCAGCAGCCGACCACGGTTATCGACCTCACTGAAGATGCGCCGGTTGTGGTGCGTGAAGGCGTGGGGGACGTAACGCCGTTCCTGTAATGACGCCTGTTTCCATGGAAGGAATCGTCATGTAATGAATACCCGCTCGCCGCTTTTATTTGCCGCCGTTCAACGCGGCGCAATGCCGCGCGCCTTTTGATGGTTCATCCTCTGCAAAAGACCCTATTGTGCTACCTGGCTTCCATCAGCGCGCCATGCGCCCGGACGGAGGTGCGCGGTAAGTTGTGCTATGCTCGTAACGCAAAGAAGCATTCATTTTAAAGTTCGTGTACCATGTTCGCCCACGCGAGAAGGCGTGTCTCTGTCATGTCTGCTGTAGCAACATAGATAACGGCACGCGCTGATGCAAAAAAATTTTACAGAACAGGGTGTTAGGTTTCATTTTGCCTCGCGCCCTGTTTTTCGAAGTATACCAGACGCCTGGGAAGGCCATAAATCTACATAATAAATCAAGTCGTTAGCGTTAACTCTATGAAATGTATAACAAAAGGGTCAACGCAATGGGTAACAGAGTGGACAACAAAGCCCCGAAATTCACTACCAAACGCGGCAACACCTACTACATCAATTTTCGTCTCCCTGACGGGACTTTCTTTCGTCGTAGTTTAGGCACTGATTCACTAAGAGCGGTTGAAGTGACCATGAGTCGCCTAAGCCCATACATCCCTCTTGTTCAAAATGGCTCGCTGTCTGTCGAGCAATTCAAAATGCATATAGATGGTTTCCGTGAGGCCACTCAGCGCGATTTTGATACTTATCTGTTGGACTGGTTGAGAATGGGGGTTGAGGAGGCTAAGCGGATGCCTGACCTGGGGCGTTTCCAGCGTAAAATAGATTCTGAAACTGCTATCTCACCTGCTGCTACAGTCACAGAGGCAAAAGGCCGTGCCGATATACATTTGAATCGTGTCTATAACGGTGATGACTCTACCGCTCGCATGATGCTGGCAGCCCTTCACCAAAAGAAGGTTGCTTTCAGTCAAAAAGATTTAGATCAGGCCTATGAGGTGGCTGGGCAGATAGACATGCATCAAGCAATGCTGCATCAGGCTTATGAAGCGTTCTATTCTGGCGATATCGTCCGCTATCGTGCTCTTGTTGAATCCATGCAATCACAGCTAGCCGATACCGAAAAACTGAAGCAGCCAGCAATTAAACAAGCTGTAGCTACTGTTGATGCTCCTGACCATTCAGATACACCGTTACTCTCAGATGCGTGGAAACTGTTTGTAGCGGAGAAGGGGAAAAACTGGGCTATCACCATAGCTCGGGAGAATAATCGCTTCTACGAGGTGCTGAAGCACGTTTTAGGGGATATTCCCGTAGGCAGCATTACCAAACAGCATATACGCCAAACACTGGCAGTGATTGAGAACTTACCGCGACGTAATCTCAAACCGTATTCTGATATGAGTCTTGATGAATGCATAGATTTGGATGTGCCAGAGGACGATCTGATCAGTAGTGCTAACGTTAAAAAACACCTCAAGATTTATTCCTCATTTTTCAAAGTGTTCCTTAAAGATGAGAAAGATATCTTAGAAAAATCACCTACTGAGGGGATCAAGTATGAGGTGACAGAGAATAAGGGCGGGCATTACTCGCGGCCTGAGATGCAACGGCTTATAGAACGGTTATCTACGTTCACCGATTGGCGTAAAGACTACTTCCTGACTTTGATCTATACAGGTGCTCGCCGGGGTGAAATGGCGGCTATCCGTAAGGAACACATACGCAAGGATGAGGAAACAGGGCGCTACTATATATTTGTTGAGGACGGTAAATCTGAGCACGCACAAAGACAAATCCCGATCAGTAAAAGTATTGAAGCTTTGTTGTTAGCACGTATCAAGCCCCTTAATTCTGGTGATCTTGTGTTTAGCGACTTGCCAACCTATGAATATACCGCTATTCAATGGCATAACTTAATGAATGAGTGCAATATCCCTAAATACAACGAGTTTGGGCAGAAACGTGTGATTCATGCCTTGCGCCACACTTTCATATCTGAGGCTATAGCCAAAACTGGTAATGCAGCATTGGTGCAGTTTGTAGTTGGTCATAGCCGTACTCAGTCATTGGGGATTACTGCAAGATATACGCATAGACCAGCGCTAAACCAACTACTAACCGTAGTAGATTGTGTAAGTTGGTAAGCAGTGCTAACGACGCTTTATGGCTTCTATTTGCTTGATGTTGGGCTACTATCGGATGACTGAAAATCGAAGGAGCATCAAATGACACAAATTTATGCAATATCCAACCCTTACCATATCGCACCTACGCAACAACTTGTTGAACATGAAAGCGATAATTTGTTGATAAGATTTGAAGAGACGCGCCTTGTAGGATACAAAGACCGCGATCTAAAGCGCATTGATGGGGGTTTTTATGTTATCCATCTTAATCAGGATGATTTCAAAAGCAAATGGGAAGGAGATGAGGTTTGCTATGCTTTAATCGAAGGTCTTGCTCCTCCAGAAGATCAAGAGAGTGATATTAGAATGAGAATGTTCAAAGATATTTTTCCTGTTGCAATGATTGAGCTCGTTCAGCTTGTCCAAGTCAAGCTACTGACCACACTTTAGTGAACAAAAATATACAAATCAACCAAGAGGATTACCGATGAGCGTTACGTATAAAATCACTTACGAACACAGAGATGGTAACGAAACCAGATCGGAAGAAGTGTTACTTCAATCTGACACCGAACCAACACAAGATGAAATATATGATGCAGTAAGAAGAGATACGACAAGATTTAACTCACCTTCTAATAGGAGCACGGTTGTTTCGGGATTCTCCATTATTTCCGTTGTACCTGTCCCATAAACTTTAGGGGCCTAAGCCCCTCTTGTAATTACTTCACTACGAATAGCTAGAATGACCTAAGCCAGCTCATTAAAATTGTATTTGTTTCGTAGTTTCTCCTCCGGAGCCCCTGTATATTCAGATAAAATCTTATAATTTGGCTTGATGATTGGTTTCATACATTCCAAAAATGCTTCTTGAGTGTTTTTATATATTGGGAATCGGCCCCATTCTTTTATTCTTTTAAGTTCAATGTTGCTTTCAGCTATTTCAGAGAACTCAAGTAGAAAATTGTGTAGTTCCTGCATAACATAATCAGTTAGGGAGATGACAGATTCTGTAACATCAACAAAGCCACCACAGAGTTTATCCCCAATTCTTTTTCTAACCTCTTCAATAGGGGCGTAAAGCATTATATTATTACCTTCTGATAATAATTGCTTAACTTCCTCATTCATAGAGTTTCTCATACGTAAAAGGCCCATCACCTGGTTATAATTACCAAACATAGAAGAGATTTTTACAATGTTTCTCCATGATTTTCGTAGTTCTTCAGCCGATGGTTGTTCGATTTTCTTTCTTAGTATTCTGTATTTTATAAATCCAACTAGTTTCTGCCAGGCTTTTTTGTTTGCCGTTGGTATTGTTCGTATAAAATAAAGGGAGTGAGCATTGAATGTGACATCATCAAGATTTGTAATTATTGTTGGAAAATGTCCAGCCCTAACTAGTGGGTGGTCTGATTTGATATCTTCATAATTGTATTTTATGGCGAGCAAATTAGATAAGCACTCCTGAGCTAACAAAAACACCTGATTGGCAGAGATATAGTTTTCTTTGGCAATGTTCTTTAGTTCTTGATGCCTGTTAATATAAATAGCTGAAATCCCACCAAGAAGGGCAGAGAAAAAAGCAATGACAAAAGGGAATATATAATCTTTCAGATAATCGGGTGTGGGTTTAATCGCTGTAATAGCCTGGGCGATTATCTCAGCATCATGACTCATTTTAAACCTTTACGTTTTAGATGGGATTTTGTATATTCTATCATAACGCATTAAAATTTGTAGCAATAGCCTTGCCAATTTAAATTCTTATTTATCCGTTCTACGTCCTCATAACTATTCCGAATCCTCTGTATCAAAGGTTTTTGCATAGGGACAAGCGCCTTTGGTAATGTAGGTGAATGAGTACATGCTGTTCTCATAGATGCATAGCGTTTTCCCGTTCTCTGTTTGCTCCTCCTGTGGACTGACCATTGTTATCTGTCCTGCATGAGATTGTACGCTTATGAGCGCTAGCGTTAGCACGATTAACGGTTTCATGTGATTACTCCCAAATGTTAGCAAGTGCAGCGCCTACGCTCTTAACGTCGATTTTCAAATAGTTCATTGTGACTTTTGGGTCGGAATGGTTGAGGGTACGCATTGCTAAAGCCAGGTTGCCGTTGCTCTGTTCAAATACCTGCGTAGCGGCAAACTTTCTAAACGAGTGACACCCTACCGTTCCTCTAATCCCTACATTCTCAGCCGCTTGTTTTAGCTCCCGGTTCACTTGCTCACGGCTCACGGGCTTCAGACCACTTGCACGGTTTGAATGAGAGGTGAATAGATAGGTGTCACGTGGAAAAATGGCTTTCCTCCTCTGCACTATCTCCCATACCTTTGCAGGGACGACGATCTCCTTCTTCTTGCCCGTCTTACTCTCCAACACTTCCAGCGTGTTTCCTTCCTTGAACTGGCTGAACTTCAAATTCACCGTATCCCCGACACGTAGGCATAAAGAGGCCATAGCTATGGCTACGTCTGCGAATAGCTGTTTGTTATGACTCTCAAGCCAACTAACCAGCTTAAATGCTTCTGCCTGTGTGATTATCTTCGTGGTCGCCATCTGCTTATCTCCGTCAATATTGAAACTGTGAGATAAGATTATGATCATTATCAGTTAGTTACAATGATTAAATCTCACTTTTTATCTGATTTATAGGGGCGGGGAGATCCCTTGCTTAGGGTGCTTAACGCAAAAAAGCACGCCCCATCATTTCAAATTTTCGCCAGTTTCAAATATCTTCTTATAAATCAATGTGTTGGCATTTATAAACACATGTTTATTCTTGCCAAATGAAAAACGGCTTATGCATAAACACTGAATAAACCTTGCATAGTGGAGATGGTGAAAGGGTGGTGATAGATTTGTTTGTTATTTGAATCAATAGGTTAGATTGCCTACCTCACATTACTACAATACCGTGAGATAGGGATTTGCATAGTAAATGATAATGGTTGTTATTTGCATCAATTGATTGTTATATTATAACATTTTGTGCTTTTAAAATTACGCTTTTGAAATCTCGTTCAACAATTCTTGCACAGGCGCAAAGGGACATTGTGAACAATGATCGCTGTAACCCGCATGGCATAAGGCTTCGACATAGTAGACCATTTCTACAATGAAAGTGACTTATGCAGCTTGGCTACATTATCCCGTGAACATTCAGGGCTATTAATACTGTGTTAATGGTTGATTTATTGTGTGTTTAGTGGTCTATTTGTGCCACATTTAGCTTCAATAGTGACACAGATTAAATGGCAGAGCAGGGGATAGATTTAAGTAGATATTTACGACACGGAGCGAAGATTACAGAAACCGGGTCTGACGACTGGCAGACGCCCAGAGTTATTTATGAGGCGTTGAATAAACGTTTCCAATTCACTCGTGATGCAGCAGCTACAAAACAGAATAGCCATTGTGCTCGATATTGGACTAAAGAAGATGATGCCTTATTAATGGATTGGACTCAGGAGAAATCATTATTTATAAATCCGCCTTATTCTAGGGTGGAAAGTTTCCTGGCTAAAGCCCACGAGCCAGAGACAGCAGTATTTTTGATTCCGTTTAGACCGCAAACCGGGTTCTTCCTGCGTTATGTCTGGGCTTCACAACATTTGCACGAAATGATGATAATCCATCGTGGTATACGTTTTATTCATCCTGATAGGGTGGAGTCGGTACGTAGTCCAATGCCGTGTTGCATACTGGTTTATAGACAAGAGGAGAGGGAGCGTGATTTATTAATCACCGTCAACTGTGCAGATAGTCTCCATACATTGCATGTGGTGGCGGGGCAGAGGCCAGGCCATCCCCTGGAACATGGGCACAGCATCAGAAATAAAATTATACAGGAATACCAACGAGGCACCACCGTTGCGGAGTTGGTGAAGAAGTACGAGGGGAAGGTGTCGCGGCGCAGTATCTACCGCTGGGTGAAGTGATAGCACCTATAGCTATAACAACTTTCTGTTATAGCTATAACAGAATTCTGTTACATGGGTGAGATTTGCTATAACAACTTTTTGTTATAGTGGGTAGAGATTAATCACGAGCTATAACAGATTTTTGGTATAGGCTATAACAACTTTTTGTTAGAGCTATAACAACTTTTTGTTATAGGGTATAACAGAATTCTGTGAGTTATTAAATTAATTATTAGATCAACTATTAAATAATTTATTAGATCAATATATATTACTCGTGTTACTCGCCGGGAAATCTCCCTACGCTCCCTCGTGGGGCTTACGGTTCGACCCGCTCATAACACAGCGTAGCGCCTTTACTTGTGCCAGGCTTTGGCCTTCGTGAAACGAGGCACAATAGCTATTGCGCTGTGCGCGTAATAGTAACCATGTACCCAACCATCTGACGATGATTGACCACATGCCAACTCTACCTAACTTCAATTAACCCATTAACCTAACTCCTATTAGTCGTTAGTTTCCTGTGCTAATTCTCGAAGGTAGAGCGGCTAAGGCTCACTCACCCCGTATCTGGTGCAAGTTCACTAAGCCAAACTTACCAATCAACCAATCACTCATTTCATTACGTGCTAGGTTTCTTGGGTTTGGTGTTTGCATGTGTAATATATGAATAGATAGTTTTGTTAGTTTGTGAATTAGTTAATTGATATACATGCAATATGTTTTGGCGTAATAGAATGGTTTTTTGCTGATGATATTCTACGCCATAATCATATGAGGCTCTATAAGCGCCTGTATAGCGTTGTGAGCGATTTTATTGATACGGTAATATGATTTGCTGGGTAATGTGTTTAAATCGCTTAGAATGCGTTACAGAGCGTTTTATCAAGATTAGAGAATGAATTACTCATTCACAGCACGTTATGTTAAGAATGTTTGTAATGCATTGAAAATGATCAATTTATTTTCTCTAGGGGTTGACAAATGCACCCACCCATGTTATATTGGTATTAGGGACAGAGAAAACCTATTCTCCATCTATCAAATAAATCAACAATGCACTATTAGCCATTTGGCTGAATGGTGTTTTTCTATTTATAAGGAAAATCAATTATGAAATGGTTCAAAGCAGAAGATGTGGTTAATGCGTTTAATGAAGGCACTATCACACGTTATCAAATTAGAATGAACAGGAATACGGCCCGCCGCCGTGGATACCCAGAAAGAGCCGCAGTGTTTGATGAAGCATTGCGTATTATCGATGAAGCAAAAGCAGCAAAAGAATAACCCACCGTCTCTGACAAAGGAGAAAACAATATGAGCGACATTATAAACGCAAAGAAACAACCGCGCACTTGCCTACACATACCTGATGAAATATTTCAAGTCTTATTTAAGGAAGCGAGAAATCAGAGAGTGACAGTTACAGAGTATATCCTCAACGTTCTACATAAAGAGGCAACCCATCTTAACAAGGGTAAGTGATCCCATTATCACCTTAGTAGCGCCGCGAGCGCGATTACAAAATAGGAATAAAATATAAATGACAACATACGATGATCAATTCATTAAAATGCCTATGCGCATTCTTAGCATTAGCCATATCAACGGAATTAAATTCTCTGATAACTCAAAAACATTATATTGCTACTTAAAAGGATTTGATAAAGCGTTTCCATCATATTCTAAAATAGGCGAGGTTTTTGGTATATCCGCACGAGCGGCAGAGGAACGAGTTAAAAAATTAGTAGAGCTTGGCCTTGTTATAAAAACACGTCGCTTTTCATCTTCTAACCTCTACGAGGTGTTAGAAATCCCTGGGCAGGAAGAGTCTAACGAAGTAGGGCAGACTCCAGATATGCCGGAAATTGTAGATAGTTTTTTCTTTGATGATACAGAAGAAGATACATCTCAAGAAATGAAGGAAGAGGAAGCGCCAGCGCCGGAAAAAGTGAAGCCAGCGCCGAAGCCCGCGGCTAAGAAAGCACCCGCCAAACAACAAACCCTTTCTCCATTCGAGTTTAAGAGTCCACGTGATGAAACGAAGGATTGGTTTTATCTAAAGCACTATCAGGGTGCAGAGCGGTTTACCACATTTACAGATTTTGATCTCCCGTATTTGGCACTATTCAAGGCACAGGGCGCACTCACTAATGCTTATGCGCTGGATTATCTACAACTTAGAACAGAACAAATACAACGACAGTTAGCGAGGACTAATTGATACAATACATAAAACTGAACAACACAAACCAAATCCAAATAAACGACTCAGGCAAACAGGTTTATTATTCCCTGCTGTGGTTTGGAAGGGACGAAAAACACAAATCTCCTGGGGAGAACTCGAAGAAAAATCAAATGTTTCTCATTCGGGGTGTCTATTCTGGATGAGAGCATTAAAAAATCTAGGCGTTATTGAGATTGACGATGAATCTTGTTATTTATCATTCACTCTAAAACGTATAGAACAAGATAACATCGAGTTTATTTATTCAAACTTCTAATCAGAAATCTTCTGAATAACAATAATCAGGAAACATCTATGATCATGCTTTATTGGACGCTTTTTATCTATGTAACAGTTTATTATTCAGGGATGTTTTCCTCATACAAGGAAAAAAATAATAATGGGAAAAAGAGAACGCAACGTAATAGCCCGTATTGAACGACAATCCAAATCACTCCCGCCAGCCAAATCATTAGCCTCTCGCAGCGCCTTTAAGGAAATCTCCAGAATAGCACTGGAATGGAACTCAAAGCCGGGAGAATGGCGCACAGAGATTATCGAGCACGATAGTCTTCCGTTATCAGAGGAAGAGCAGAACGCCCTAGATGATATTCTCTCCTCCTGTGATGGTGGTGTATATTTTAATCCTCGCAAAAGAAAAGAATACATTATGGATAGCTCTGATTTGAGGAAATATCAGGTGCTGGGTTTTGAAGATTATATACACTACACTAGCTATCTCAGCGTTAACGGATTAAATAACCTTGTAAAAGATTTTGACGCAGTGTATGCAGATAAGGAGAACGAATAAGTGCATCAAAAAACAACACAAACAAAACACTTTAATAGAATCCTCAATTGGTGCCAGGGGCAGGTGAGAGAGATGGGGTTTATTCTTGAGGATGCTTATCTGAGCGAAGAGGAAAAAATAGCAGCGCTTGAGGAACTCCTAGATAAATCGCTAACTATGCAAGCTCCTCTCATCGTATTGAGCGATAAAATCAGAACAGCAATTAAACAATTACAGGATCAATAATGAATAACTCCACTTCTTATAATACTCTTCAATCTGTATTACAAACCTATCACGATAATTACGCTATCCCGATGCTGCGCCTATTGCTTTCCATGCAGCGTGACAGAACGCCTGAAAGCCTCCTGGCGGCGATTAAGGCGCAAGACCTGGCACAGGCAATGCTCGAGCACGTTGGCGACGTAGCGAGCCGTATAGCGGCTACGGAACACTCCACACTAACACAGGAGGAGGCAGATAGTATTTCTGAGGAAATCTCTGATGCCCTGATGCTGCTATTCCAGTGCATTGAGGAGACGGGCGAAATGGCGCTTGAACTGGCGCCGAACAACAACACGTGAGAGGCGTTATACAACCACTAGGAATAATCCTATACTAGGAATGTTCCTATATTAGGGATATTCCTAATCGTTACTCTCACATAACACATTTTAAATATTTTGTCAATAATATCTTGACAGAATAATGTTTTGCTGGTAATATAATATATAGGGGTTACTTAAAAGTAACATTTTTATGTAACTCCATGAAATATCCTTTTTGAAATGCATTGTTGAGATGTGATTTCCGCCGTTAATATTATTTGTTGTTTCGGATGTTCCTCCAGGAAAGCAGTAGGGACGGTGATCCCCCTGCTGCTTCTCCTCTCAGTGTATTTGAAAAAGGAAATTTCACAGAAGGTTATTTCCCTGTGATTTTATTTAACTATTATCATATTGTTCTTATAACTAGTTCGCTAGGGAGCTATGATAATAGCTGGCATGTAAAATCACTCCGTTATGAGATGCACCTCCTAAGAGCTATCGTAATGGGATTCCTGTACAAAGCCGGAGTAATGCCCGGCTTTTTCTATCAAAAATAGCTATATTTATTTTTACGAGAGTAAATACAGGTGTTTTATAAATATAAAAAAGGAGGCATGCAATGCTTCTAATGAACCAGCCCGAAAAACATAAAATCCAGAAAATGCAAGACGATTTTAAAAATCTCAGCGTAGAGCAGAAAACATTTATTGCTAAATCGTTAGACGTCTCTATAGATGAGGTGGATATGTTAATCACTAAGTTTTCTGCTGAAACGCCCACGAATGATAAATCATCTAAAGGGCTTCAGGAACTATTAAAACAATTAGCAAAAGGACAATAACCAATGCAATTTGGAACATTTCAAACTCTGAATGGTGATAACAGCCATGCACGATATAAAGTAATTTCGTATGCCTCGGATGCTGTACTTCAGGATAAACTCATTCGCGTAGATGCAGGAATCCCCGATTCCTTAATCGTCGGTGATTTGGTCGATAGTAACGGCAACCTTGCAACCTCGGTTGATGTGATTGAATACGTAGTGGTAGAACCAGTGCTTGCAGGTAAAAAAGCTTTCGTAGTGGCTGACCCGCATCATGTTATTCTCGCTAAAGCGGGGATTGAATTCCGTAATCTCGATGAAACAGCGGTTTTGATTGCCCTTGCAAACAAAGGGTTTACATTTGCCGATTATGGCACTTTAGCACTACGCACCTCTTAATAGGAATATAATAATAATGGCATACACAGATATTTTTTCTGGCAATATGTATGATTTTGCCAGTCCATTCACATTTAGTACCCAGATCAACCAAATCGTTAGTAATCTATCATTGTTCAAGGTTGAACATCACAGTGTTAACAGCATTGCCCTAGATAAGATTACCGATATTAAAAATCTTGTAGCACCTGAAAAGATGCCCTACGCCCATTCAGATTGGAACTCTGCCTCACGTCCTGAATATAGCTCCGTATTGTACCAGCAAAAATATACAAATTCTCTGAACGAGGTGAGTAGTCGAGATCTAGAGCAATATCGCCAGCGTGGTGTTATGGATCAGGGTGATCAGATTGCATTAGCTATCAATGATTTCAGCGATGCACAGTACGCGCAGGTGAGTAACACTGTAGAGGTTGACCTCGTAGAGGCATTATTAGGGCTCCGTGTGCAGTCACAATATGCAGGACAGGGAGATTTAGATTTCCTCGCAGGTGGTAGCAAAACCACGTATACAATGGATATTAGCGCCAGTGCTAACGTATTCCAGCAATTAAGCGAGATCGGACGAATCCAGAACGTGAAACTAGGCTCAGGGCTTGCACAAGCTAAACAGGGCGTAGTGATCCTTGCCTCGGGCAAAGCTGCCGTAGCACTGCGTTACCATCCATCCGTGAAGGATTTCATGGTCTATACCCTGCCGCTTGAGCAAGGCGATAACTTCTACACCCGTACTAAAGGTGCAAACCCTGCTTTTGAAACCTGGACGCTAAACGGCGTAACCGTGATCGATGTAACCGGATACTCTCTGATTACTGATCGTATTGGTGTTGATTCGTTCGTGAGTATTCCTGTAATGACTCCTGAATCTAACGCTTATGTTCTTCACTCTGGTGTTGGTGTTCGCCATGCGACACAAGGGAAGGATGCAAATCTGTATCATCAATACGTTACAGTTGATCAGCGTTGGGGATACCCCGCTGTAGCAACGGAATGTAGCTATCTCCCGATCGTGAATATTCCAGAAGCGATTATTTTCGGTAGCGTTACTGAATAATACAATAAATAAAAATATAGGCCTGATAGGGATTCCGACACATGAGAGCGCAAATCTCCGGGGTTTCTGTCAGGCTTTTTTGTTTTCTATGGAGAAAACCAAATGAAATTAATACTCAAATCACACGATATTCATATCGCCCTTGATGCCAGTAATGCTACAGATTTAATTAAAATAAAAGCTCTGGCTGAGATGCTCGACATTAGCTATCCCGCACTGAAACAACGTATTCACAGAGGGCAGGATGTAGACACAGCTATTAGAGAACTATTAGCTAAAGGGGGCGAATAATGTCGTTAGATATTAATGTAGCTTCCATCAAATCTACGGTTTCTTTTGTGGTCGATAAAAATAGTCTTAAAGAGGCTATGTCTACAGTAGAGGGACTACGAAAAGCTTTTGAAAAGCTGCAAGACCCCAAGCTTAATTTCAAACGTTTTAATCAAAACATGAAACAGGCTCAGAAAACGGTAGAGAAGGCCTCTAAAGCCGCCTCTAAGCCCCGGGATAATAGCCAACGTGAAGCAGAGCGTGCAGCAAAGGCGCAAGCCCGTGCAGAAGCTCAGACCGCGAAAGAGGCCGCAAGAGCAGCACAGCGCCGTGAACGGGCTGAATTGAAGCTATTGGATACCGCTTCCAGCTTTAAATCAATGCAACACCTCACCAATATTGAATTAACACAAGCTGCATTACAGGCTAGTAAAATCACTAAAGCATATGCTGACGGAACAATCAGCCTACAACGCCAAAACAGCGAGATTAAACGTTTACAACAGAGTTACAGACGTATTAACGCTCAACGTAAACAAGCCGCTTCTCCTAATTACGCTAAAGTGGCTGGCAATATGCCGGGTAATGGTATTATTACAGGTAGTATTATGGGGCTTGGCTCTCGTGTATTAGCTGGCGCTGGCGTGGGCGCTGCTGCTTATGGCGCATATAATTGGGGCAAGGATGCTATTTCCTCTCAGGAGGAAAGAAGCGAGATTGTAGCTAGAGCACGTTTAGGTAATGTGGATTATAACTTATTGCAATCGTTAGGCCAGTTTGCACAAGCTAACGGGATTGATTCCGGTATCGGTACGCAGGGAGCCAGAAAAAACCTTGATGTAGCAAAAGATGTGTCCGAGAAACTCGCAGACGGTGCGCTGAATGCGAAACGTAATAAACAAGGTGAATGGACAGGAGCACCAACAGGCATTAACACTGCTTTGAACATGGGGTATACGCCTGAACAGCTTAAAGAATGGGCTAAAAATCCGTTTGGTTTTGTCTCTTCATACACCAACACAATGCAATCTAAGGGATTGAGTGAACAGGAAATTTTGCACAATCTCGAAGACCTCGGGGATGATCTCGGGCTTTACGCCAAAGCCTTTATGAATGGTGGTAAGGCGCTCACTGATCAGGTGGACGTGCTCAAGCGTAACGGGCAATGGTTGGATAAGGAACAACAAGACCAGCTCGTAGCATATCGTAAATTCAATCAGGAAATGAGTATTCTATCCGATAGCCAGAAGCTGGCATTCTTCGAAGGGTTTATGTCAGAGATTGACCCTGAAACAATGAAAGAATTTAAGCAGGCTATGCAAGATGCTCTCCCGTTCTTTAAAGGCGTAGGAAAAGCCGCTGGCGATGTTGTTGATGGATTAATGAGATTAACAGCGTGGATTAACGGCAAGCTGACGCTATTAAACGGGGACAACACTACCAAAGAGGCAGTGAGCCAGCACTACGGCACTACAAGCGCTCCTGTAGCTCCTGGAAGCAATCCTGTAGCTAATGCCTACGGGGCAACTCAGCCTAAAGCAGACGGCACACATGAGCCTAATGTGTTTGATACGTTGCGCGGGTGGTGGTATGGCACAAGCGATGCCAGGGATGTTACCAGTTATTCGTCTAACAAAGATGGCAGCTATTCTCCTGTCTCTATGCTGAAACAGAGTGCAACAGCTACCGCTACGCCTACACAAGCGCCTGTAGTGGCTCCTGTGGTGCTACAGAATAACCTACCGGAGGGGATGATTACCCTCAATATTGCTCCTGATCCAACCTTTGGAAATATGCTAAATGCTACTGTGGATCAGAAAATAGCTCAGGCTAATCAGCGTCTTGTTTTATCTATAGCAAGTGGACAATCTTCAACAGGGGGCTAATACTCCCTGCATGGAATATAATAATAATGGCAACAATAAACAATACATCAAACACAAACACTACCACTACAGATAAAGGGCAGAATGGTTTTTGTATTCTGTCCAGCTTGTATAATACAGCGTCGGATAGCTATATACAGAGCTATCAGGCTCTAACATTTGATAGCACGCCATCTACAGGAATACGCAGACAAGCCGATGTGACGAGCTATCCTGTAGAAAGTGGAGCTAATGTATCTGATCATGTGCAAATCAGAAATAACACATTTAAACTATCAGGAATGATCACTGAAACACCAATCAGAGCTGTTAGAGATTTATTATACAGTGCTGGGGTGAATGGTACTCGTATTAGTCAAGCTATCACCTATTTAGATCAAATCTTCGAAGCAAGACAGCCTATTATCCTAATAACAGAACATAAGGTGTATGAGAATGTTATCCTTACAGGGATTTCCTATGATTATAAATCTGAGCACGCTATGCAATTTGATCTGGAGTTTGAACAAGTGCGCCTGGTAAGTTACGCTGAAACTAATGTTATTGCTACAAAGACGCAAGGAAATAAAAACGTAGGTGGAACAGTTAAACAAAAAGGGCCATCAAGCAAGGCTAAAGCCAGCTCTGACACGGTGACACCATCGTTTAATAAATAAGAGAGGGGCATTACGCCCCTTTTTCATGTCTAAAATTCGAGTTAGAGCTAAACTTGTTTAAACCTATGCACTGTACAACAAACTGGGTTACAAACTGGTGAAAAGTGCGTATAATAGCATGCAATGAAATGTGCTAACGCATTGATTTATATAGGTTTATATAAAATATCCCGACGCCTGGGAAGGCGACACCTTAAGGAAGCTCAATGAGCGAGAAATTACAAAAAGTGCTGGCCCGCGCTGGCCACGGCTCCCGCCGTGAAATCGAAGCCAAAATCGAAGCTGGCCGCGTCAGCGTCGATGGCAAAATCGCCACGCTTGGCGATCGCGTTGAAATTGTCCCGGGTTTAAAAATTCGCATCGACGGTCATCTGATTTCGGTGAAAGAGTCTGCGGAACAGATTTGTCGCGTGCTGGCTTACTACAAGCCGGAAGGCGAACTCTGTACCCGTAACGACCCGGAAGGGCGACCGACGGTGTTCGATCGTCTGCCAAAGCTGCGCGGCGCGCGCTGGATTGCCGTCGGTCGTCTTGACGTCAACACCTGCGGCCTGCTGCTGTTTACCACCGACGGTGAACTGGCGAACCGCCTGATGCACCCGAGCCGCGAAGTGGAACGTGAATACGCGGTGCGCGTATTTGGCCAGATAGATGATGACAAGCTGCGCCAACTCTCGCGCGGCGTGCAGTTGGAAGACGGCCCGGCGGCGTTCAAAACCATCAAGTTTACCGGTGGCGAAGGGATTAACCAGTGGTACAACGTCACGCTGACCGAAGGCCGTAACCGCGAAGTTCGCCGCCTGTGGGAAGCCGTTGGCGTACAGGTCAGCCGCCTGATCCGCGTGCGCTACGGCGATATTCTGCTGCCGAAAGGCCTGCCGCGCGGCGGCTACACCGAGCTGGACCTGGCGCAAACCAACTACCTGCGCGAACTGGTTGAGCTTACGCCGGAAACCACCTCTAAGGTCGCCGTCGAAAAGGATCGCCGTCGCATGAAGGCGAATCAGATTCGCCGCGCGGTTAAGCGCCACAGCCAGGTGAGCAATAATAATAACAACCGTCGTTCCAGCAGCCGTAATAACGGTAACGGTTAATTATTCCAGTTCCGGCGGTCACCGCCGGAATTCTCCCTCCTGTGACTCCTTTCACACTTCTGCATAAAGACAAAAAACAGGAAATGCCCGGACAAATAACGCAAAGCGGTGCGCCAGGCGACGCCATATACTGAGGCCACTGATTACATTAACAGGTAGCCTAAAATGGAAACAGCAGGAAAACTTTCGGCAAGCTATGTGGTTATCGGCGTTAAAGAAAAAATAGGGTATGGTTTTGGCGATTTCGCCTCTAATTTATCCTTCGGCTTCGTTTCTCTGTTTTTACTTTTTTTCTATACCAATATTTACGGCATTAGCGCCGTACAGGCGAGCCTGATCTTTGTTATTGCCCGCGTGGTTGATGCGGCATTTAATATTCTGATTGGTTTTGCCATCGATAAAACCCACAGCCGCTACGGTAAGCTTCGACCCTGGTTGTTGTATGGTTCAATTCCGCTCGGCTTCTTAACGGTGCTCTGCTTTGTGCCTTTCGGCGGTGAGGCGAAATTCTACTTCGCACTGATTTCCTATACTATTTATTGCCTGGCCTATACGGCGGTAAATACGCCTTATTCGGCGCTGACCAACCGTTTAACCCAGCATGAAGCCTCCCGCTCATCGCTGTCGGTATACCGGTTTGTCCTGGCGATTGTTGGCTATCTGATTGTGTCCACGACCGCGGACAGGCTGATTTCCCCGTTTAGCGATAAACAGCTGGGGTACGTCTTCGCCGTCTCTTGCTTTGCGCTGCTGGCGACGTTTTTGTTCCTTGCCTGCTTCGGGATGACCAAAGAGCGCGTTGGTGAAGAAGAGGAAGAGACCCCGGCGCCAACGCTGCGGGAAATGTTGAAGGCGGTGGCAGGCAACGCGCCGCTAATTAACCTCTCTATGTTCACCGTCTTTTTTATATTGCCTATACCGTGTGGATGGCGATCGCTATTTACTTTATCAAATATATAATTGGTAGCGAAGGTTTTACTTCCACCTTCTTTATGATTCAGTCGGCGGCTTATATTGTCGGTACCGTTATTTCGGAAAAAATCATTGCGTTGATAGGTAAAAAGAAAATGACGCTGGTGGCGCTGTTGATCGGCATTGCGGGCGTACTGATGCAATATTTTATCGCTGGCGACAATATCTGGCTGATCATGACCGGCGTGTGTCTGTACAGTATTACGCTGGGGATGGGTTTTGTTTCAATGTGGTCAATGATTGCCGATACCGTGGAATATGCCGAGTGGCACCATGGGGTGCGCACCGAAGGCGCAATTTACGGTTTCTTTAATTTCATCACCAAAATAGCGATGGCCATTGGCGGCGGCTGTGCGGGCTGGATGCTGGACTATTACCACTATGACGCGGGCAACATTACCGCCAGCGCGATTAACGGCATTAACGTACTGATGACGCTATTTCCCGGCGCGATGTTTGCGCTCAGCGCACTGTTTGTCGCCTGCTATTCGCTGGATGAAAAAACCTATCGCGATATTGTGCAAAAAATCAGCCTACGCAAACAGAACGCGCTTTAACCTCAGGGAGCCAGAGAGATGAATAACGATTTTAACACCACCCTCGCCGCGATGAGCGCGGAAGAAAAAGTGGCGCTGCTGACCGGCAGCGGCCTGTGGCGGACGGCCTCGCTGCCGCAGCACGGTATCGAAGATATCATTATGACCGACGGCACCTACGGCGTGCGCTACAGCAGCGCGCAGATTGATGGCCGGGAAAAGTGGAGCATGGATGATTTTATCTCGGTCATCACCCAAACCGCAGACCAGGCCAGCGCGGAAGAGCCCGCCGCGAAAGGGGGGAGTGAGGCGCTATTCAGCACTTCGCTACCGGCGACCTGCTTTCCTAATGGTTCCAGCCTGGCCTGCAGCTGGGACGTGGAGCTGGTGCATCAGATGGGGGAAGCGCTGGGGCGGGAGTGTCAGCAAATGGGCGTCGGGATTCTGCTCGGGCCGGGGATTAACATTCGCCGTACGCCGCTGGCCGGGCGAGGCTATGAATATTACGCCGAAGACCCGGTGGTCAGCGGCGATATTGCCGCTGCGCTGATCAACGGCCTGCAGCAGGAGGGGGTTGGTGCCAGCCTGAAACACTTTGCGGCGAACAACTCGGAGTACCGCCGCACGGAAATGGATTCGATTATTGAAGAACGGGCGCTGCGGGAAATCTATCTGGCGGGTTTCCAGCGCGCGATTGCGAAATCCCGGCCGTGGACGGTGATGTCTTCCTACAATCGTCTTAACGGCGTGCAAACCTCCCAGGATCCGTTTTTGCTCACTCAGGTTTTGCGCGATGAGTGGGGATATGAAGGGCTGGTGATGTCCGACTGGTACGGTATTAAAGATCGCCCCGCATCGCTGATGGCGGGTAACGATCTGGCGATGCCCGAAACCCGCCGCGATAAACAAACTCTGCTGGCGGCGATTGAAGCCGGAGAGGTGCCGATGGCGGTGGTGGACCGCGCCTGTCTCCGCATGCTGGAACTGCTCGACAAGGTCCAGCGCCATCGCCGCCCGCAAACGCGAGCCGATTTTACGGCGCACCACGCGCTGGCGCAGCGGCTTGCCGGTGAATCCATTGTCTTGCTGAAAAATGAAGATAATCTGCTGCCGCTGCGTCCGGAGAAAACGCCGCGCGTCGCGGTGCTGGGTAAACCGGCTCAGGAGCCGGTGATCCAGGGGTCCGGATGCGCGACCACGGTGCCGTATCTGCTCGATCGGCCGCTGGATGAAATTTTTGACCTCGCCGGCGATGACTTCAGCGTCTCCTGGGCCGTGGGCGCGCCGGACGATCTGCGCTGCGATGAACAGGCGCTGGCGCAGGCCTGCCGCGTCGCGCAGGAGGCCGACGTGGCGGTGATCTTCGTCAGCACCGCCGTAGGTGAAGATGGCGAAAACGGCGATCGTCAGGATCTGCATATTCTGCCGGTACACGAACGGTTGATTCGCGAAGTGGCGACGGTCCAGCCGAATATCGTGGTGGTGCTGGCGAATAGCGATGCGGTGGTGATGCCGTGGCTCGGCGAGTGCAAAGCGCTGCTGGAAACGTTCTTTGCCGGGCAAGGGATGGGGCGCGCGGTGGCGGAAATCCTCTTCGGCCAGCGTAACCCCTGCGGCAAACTGACGGTAACGGTACCTAATTCCCTGGAGGAAACGCCGGCCTGGCTGCACTATCCGGGCGAAAACCTGCGTCATCATTACGGAGAAGGGCTTTTTGTCGGCTATCGCTATTATGATAAACGTCGTATGACGCCGCAGTTTCCGTTTGGCTTTGGCTTAAGCTATACCCGGTTTGCGTACGATAATATCGCGCTGTCAGCCCGCCGTGCAGGCGCAGGCGAGACGCTTACCGTGTCGTTCGACCTGACCAACTGCGGAGAGTATGCGGGCAAAGAGATCGTCCAGCTGTACGTTAGCGCGCCGAAGGGGGAGCTGATTCGCGAAGTGCAGTCATTAAAAGCGTTCAGCAAAGTGGCGCTGGCCGCCGGAGAGACCCGTCGCGTGAGCCTGCAGCTGCCCATTGGCGAGCTGGCCTGCTATCATCCGGGCCTGGGTGATTGGGTCGTGACGCCGGGCATCTGGCAGGTTCGCGTCGGCGCCTCATCACGGGATCTGCCGTTGATCGCGGAGATTGAGGTAGATTGTCCGCAGCGGTACGTCCCGCTGCGCGATGATAACTCTCTACAACAGCTGATCCAGCAGCCGGAGGCCTTTGCCCGCGTAGTGAAGCTGATTGCCGATAAGAGCCAGATGCCGGCGGAGCAGGTGCGTGAAAAACTGATTCGCCTGGCGCCGGATCTGTTCTGCGGGCTGCTGATTGCGCTGACCGAATTCCTGGCGCTGGATATCGAACGCGACGAGCTTAACGCCGTGCTGGCCGGCGCTCATCATTGCCAATGACAGGAGAGTGCGCATGTTTCCTTTTTCAGTGACTCACCCTCGCTCGGTCACCCAGAGCGGACGACAAACGGCGAACAGCGGCTACGAGCTGATTGCCTTTGACGCGGAGAAGCTGAACGTGTTTGCCGCGGAGGTTCGCTACTGCGAGCCTCACTGGCATCCGGCTCCGGAGCTGATTACCGTGCTGGCGGGGCGATTTACCCTCGTCGTCGGCCAGCAAAGCCTGGAGCTGGCGCAGGGAGACATGCTGTATATCAATGCCGAAGAGGTCCATTCGCTGAGCGCCGAGGAGGCGGGCAGCCAGCTGCTCACCGTACAGTTTTCCCCCGGCCTGTTTGATGAACTTCATCCCTCGCCGCAGCTGGACTGGAGTACCTGCGGACGACCTTACTCTCCGGCGGACAGCGAGGTACGCCAGCGGCTGGCGAGGCTACTGGAACAGCTGATTGATAACCACGCGCCATTTCAGCGTATCGCGGCGATTTATCTGCTGCTGGATGCGGTCGTCTCCGCCGGAAAGCCGACGCGGCGCGCCGAAAGCTCGCTGCGCGACGAGGCGATGATCAAAAAAGGCATTGATTTTATCAATCAACACTTTGATCAGCCGCTGACGCTGAGCGAGGTCGCCTGCCATAGCGGGATGAGCTACTCCTGGTTCTCGCGGCTGTTCAAAAAGGTGAGCCGGTATAATTTTAAAGAGTATCTGACGCTGGTGCGGCTAAATAAAGCCCGCACCCTGCTGCGCGATACCCGCACCCCGATCACGGAGATTAGCCACAGCTGCGGCTTTCAGGAACACAAGTATCTGATCGCCGCCTTTAATAAATACTGCGGCGTCACGCCAACCGAATACCGCAAGCGCTTCGTCTCGCGGCAAAATATGCGCGAAAGCGAACTGGCGCTGGGGGAGGATTGCCTGTGCCTGCCGCTGAATCATGCGTTGCTCGAGCGGCTGGCGGCTAGTAGTCGATCCCCATCTGCGCTTTGATTCCGGCGTCAAAGGCGTGCTTCACCGGGCGCAGCTCGCTGACGGTATCGGCCAGTTCGGTAATCTCACGGTGGCAGCCGCGGCCGGTAATAATCACCGTCTGGTGCGCCGGGCGGTTGCGCAGCGCGGTAAGCACCTCTTCCAGCGGCAGGTAATCATAAGCCACCATGTAGGTTAGCTCGTCCAGCAAAACGAGGTCGAGGCTTTCATCAGCCAGCATGCGGCGCCCGTGCTCCCAGACCGCGAGGCAGGCGGCGGTGTCGCTTTCGCGATCCTGCGTATTCCAGGTAAAACCGGTCGCCATCACCTGAAACTCAACGCCGTGCGGCTCAAGCAGGTTGCGCTCGCCGTTTGGCCAGGTACCTTTAATAAACTGCACGACGGCGGCTTTTTTACCGTGGCCGACGGCGCGGGTGACGGTGCCAAAAGCGGCGGTGGTTTTGCCTTTACCGTTGCCGGTAAAGACGATCACGATGCCGCGCTCTTCCTGCGCGGCGGCGACGCGAGCGTCAACTTTATCTTTTACCCGCTGCTGGCGTTCGCGGTGGCGTTCATCACTCATTGTGCGATTCCTGGTTTGCGGCCCGGCTGGGCGTCAAAGGTCATTCCCGTTTTGCGACGACTGTCGTCGCCCATCAGCCACAGGTAAACCGGCATGATATCAGCGGGGGTTTTCAATTTTTGCGGATCTTCCGTCGGGAACGCATTGGCGCGCATTTTGGTGCGGGTGCCGCCTGGGTTAATGCAGTTGACCCGCAGATGACGGTTCTGATACTCCTCGGCCAGCACCTGCATCATGCCCTCGGTGGCGAATTTCGACGCGGCGTACGCGCCCCAGTTCGCGCGTCCCTGGCGGCCGACGCTGGAAGAGGTAAAGACCAGCGAACCCGATTCGGATTTAAGTAATAAAGGAAGCAGCGCCTGGGTGAGCATAAAGGTGCCGTTCACGTTCACCTGCATCACCTGCTGCCATACTTCCGGCTTTTGTTGATCCATCGGGCACACGTCGCCCAACAGACCCGCGTTGTGCAGCACCCCGTCGAGGCGCGGGTAGTGGATGGCTATTTTCTGCGCCAGCTGCTGGCACTCCTGCGGCGTGCAGGTTAACAGGTCGAGAGTAAACCAGCGGGCGGGAATGCCGCCCGCCTGCTGAATTTCGTGCGCGACGCTGCGCAGCTTTTCTTCGTTGCGGCCGACCAGGATAACGCTGGCGCTATAGCGGGAATAGGTCAGGGCGGCTTCACGGCCAATGCCGTCGCTGGCGCCGGTAACCAGGATGATGCGGTCCTGTAACAGGTGACGTTGCGGTTGATAGTGCACGGCGACTCCTCGGGCGATCTGCTGACGATCGCGCTTGCTGTTCGGTATCTCACTTTTGCGCTTTATGCCTGAAAGCGCCCGCTATTGCAATCGGCGAAGCGGAAACTCTTCGCGGAATTAATATCTTGCAACGATTTCATCGTCGCTGAAAAAAACAGGAAGGCGCCTCGCGTGCGACACAAAGCACAAAGACTTCTCGCCGACGGCTGATGTACACTGTGCGCCAACGTCAGCGGTTTACACAAGGTGAAAACGTGGAATTACTTGCTCAATATGGCCTGTTTTTGGCCAAAATCGCGACCATCGTTGTCGCAATTGCGGTTATCGTCGCCATTATTGTTAACCTGACTCAGCGCAAAAAACAGCGCGGCGAGCTGCGGGTCACCAATCTTAGCGAGCAATATAAGGAGATGAAGGAAGAGCTGGCGGTTTCGTTGCTCGATGGGCCGCAGCAGAAGCTGTGGCATAAAGCGCAAAAGAAAAAGCTCAAGCAGGAAGCAAAGGCGTCAAAGGCGCGGGCGAAGCTCGGCACACCGGAGCCGGACGTCAAACCGCGCGTCTGGGTGCTGGATTTTAAAGGCAGTATGGATGCCCATGAAGTCAGCAGCCTGCGCGAAGAAATAACCGCCGTTCTGGCGGCGGCAAAAGCGCGCGACCAGGTCGTCATTCGCCTTGAAAGCCCAGGCGGCGTGGTTCACGGTTACGGCCTGGCGGCTTCACAGCTGCAGCGCCTGCGCGACAAGCAGATCCCGTTAACGGTCGCGGTCGATAAAGTCGCGGCCAGCGGCGGCTATATGATGGCCTGCGTGGCGAACAAAATCGTCAGTGCACCCTTTGCTATCCTGGGCTCTATTGGCGTTGTGGCGCAAATTCCCAACATCAATCGCTTCCTGAAAAATAAAGATATCGACATTGAGCTGCATACGGCCGGGCAGTACAAACGCACCCTGACGATGCTGGGTGAAAATACCGAAGAAGGGCGGCAGAAATTTCGCGAAGACCTCAACGATACTCATCGGCTATTCAAAGATTTTGTCCATCAGATGCGCCCCGGGCTGGATATCGAGCAGGTAGCGACGGGTGAACACTGGTACGGCGTTCAGGCGCTGGAAAAAGGCCTTGTGGACGCGGTGGAAACCAGCGATGAACTTCTGCTGGGGCTGATGGATAAGCACGAGGTTATCAGCGTGCGCTATCAGCAGCGTAAGAAAATGCTCGAGCGGTTTACCGGCAGCGCGGCGGAAAGCGCCGATAAACTTCTGCTGCGCTGGTGGCAGCGCGGGCAAAAGCCGCTGATGTAAACAAACAACGCGAGGCTTCGGCCTCGCGTTGTTGTCATAGCCCTGCAGGCAGCGGTTATTCCGCCAGGTGGTACTTATCAGACAGCTCGTGTGCGAGGTATTTAAACATATTAAATACCGCCGTACTCTTCGCCGTTGGCAGACCCTGCTCGTCAAGATAGAACTCGCCGCTGAACACCAGCACGCCGTTACGCTGAACGACGTCGGTGGCCTCGATCCCGGCTAACGTATCTTCATGTTCGCGAATGAGTTTGTTGGCTTTTTCCAGAAGCGTCTGGCGATCGATGGGTTGGGTTGTACCTTGCATAAATGCCTCCTGTGTTTCTTCGCGGCTAGTCTACGCCGCGCGGCGGCGAGGGGCAAATTTTCCATTGATCTTGCAGGGGTAATCGCAGAAGCCTAATAAACATCAGTTTAGTGGCGGGATTTGCTTTTGCATGCTAATAAAGTTGCGTAACGAATTTTATCAGGTACAGTGTGACGCTTTCAGCGATCTGGCAACAGATTTGCTTGACATTCGGCCAAAAATTATTCGTGCTATGTCGCCTGGCGAGAAAAAGCCAGCAAACTCAGCTATCTGGTTTTATGGATGCGAAACCGGTGCAAGGGGTTGATATCCATCGATAACGACGCAACATAGGTTGTGACGTGTCGCCAGTGGATGGTGAATCAATGTGCGATGTATTCCTGGATGAATCAAATTAGGTAAAGGTGAATATGGGTAAAGCTCTCGTTATCGTTGAGTCCCCGGCAAAAGCCAAAACGATCAATAAGTATCTGGGTAATGACTACGTGGTTAAGTCCAGCGTCGGTCATATCCGCGATTTGCCGACCAGTGGCTCAGCTTCCAAAAAGAGCGCCGACTCTACCTCCACCAAAGGGGCTAAAAAGCCTAAGAAGGATGAACGCGGCGCTCTGGTCAACCGTATGGGCGTGGACCCGTGGCATGACTGGAATGCGCACTATGAAATACTCCCGGGTAAAGAAAAGGTCGTTTCTGAACTCAAACAGTTGGCGGAAAAAGCTGACCACATCTATCTCGCAACCGACCTTGACCGCGAAGGGGAAGCCATCGCATGGCACCTGCGGGAAGTTATCGGCGGTGATGAACAGCGCTATAGCCGCGTGGTGTTCAACGAGATCACGAAGAATGCGATTCGTCAGGCTTTCGAAAAGCCGGGCGAACTGAATATTGACCGTGTCAACGCTCAGCAGGCGCGCCGTTTTATGGATCGCGTGGTGGGCTACATGGTCTCTCCACTGCTGTGGAAAAAAATTGCCCGCGGTCTGTCAGCAGGCCGCGTCCAGTCGGTTGCGGTGCGTCTGGTGGTCGAGCGCGAGCGCGAAATTAAAGCGTTCGTTCCGGAAGAGTACTGGGAAGTTGACGCCAGCACCACGACCCCTGGCGGCGATGCGTTACCGCTGCAGGTCACGCATAACGGCGATAAGCCGTTCCGTCCGGTAAACCGTGATGAAACCATGGCGGCGGTCGCGCTGCTTGAGAAAGCCAGCTACAGCGTGCTGGAGCGTGAAGATAAGCCGACCAGCAGCAAGCCGGGCGCGCCGTTTATCACCTCCACGCTGCAGCAGGCCGCCAGCACGCGTCTTGGCTTCGGCGTGAAGAAAACCATGATGATGGCGCAGCGTCTCTACGAAGCGGGCCACATTACCTATATGCGTACCGACTCGACGAACCTGAGCCAGGACGCGCTGAGCATGGTGCGCGGCTACATTGGCGACAACTTCGGTAAGAAATATCTGCCGGAGAGCGCGAATCAGTACGCCAGCAAAGAAAACTCGCAGGAAGCGCACGAGGCGATTCGTCCATCCGACGTCAACGTGCTGGCCGAAACGTTAAAAGATATGGAATCTGATGCGCAGAAACTGTATCAGCTGATCTGGCGCCAGTTTGTCGCCTGTCAGATGACGCCTGCGCAGTACGACTCCACCACGCTGACGGTGAAAGCCGGCGATTTCAAACTGAAAGCCCGCGGGCGTACGCTGCGCTTTGACGGCTGGACCAAAGTAATGCCAGCTCTGCGTAAAGGCGATGAAGACCGTACTTTACCGATGGTCAATAAGGGCGACAGCCTGAGCCTGGTCGAGCTGACCCCTGCGCAGCACTTTACCAAGCCGCCGGCGCGTTTTAGCGAGGCTTCGCTGGTTAAAGAGCTGGAAAAACGCGGCATCGGTCGTCCGTCCACCTATGCGTCGATCATTTCGACCATTCAGGATCGCGGCTACGTGCGGGTGGAAAACCGCCGCTTCTATGCGGAAAAGATGGGCGAAATCGTCACCGATCGTCTGGAAGAGAACTTCCGCGATCTGATGAACTATGATTTCACCGCGCAGATGGAAGACCGCCTCGACCAGGTGGCTAACCATCAGGCCGAGTGGAAGCAGGTCCTCGACAGCTTCTTCGGAGACTTTACCTCGCAGCTGCAGACGGCAGAGAAAGATCCGGAAGAGGGCGGCATGCAGCCGAACCCAATGGTGCTGACCACCATCGACTGCCCAACCTGCGGGCGCAAGATGGGGATCCGTACCGCCAGCACCGGCGTATTCCTCGGCTGCTCGGGCTACGCGCTGTCGCCAAAAGAGCGCTGTAAAACCACCATTAACCTGGTGCCGGAAAACGAAGTGCTCAACGTGCTGGAAGGCGATGACGCTGAAACCAACGCGCTGCGCGCTAAACGCCGCTGTAAAAAATGCGGCACGGCGATGGACAGCTACCTCATCGATCCGAAGCGCAAGCTGCACGTCTGCGGTAATAACCCGACCTGCGATGGCTACGAGATCGAAGAGGGCGAGTTCCGCATCAAGGGCTATGACGGCCCGATCGTTGAGTGTGAAAAATGTGGCTCCGAAATGCACCTGAAGATGGGGCGTTTTGGTAAGTATATGGCCTGCACCAACGACGAGTGTAAAAACACCCGTAAGATCCTGCGTAACGGGGAAGTGGCGCCGCCGAAAGAAGATCCGGTGCCGCTGCCGGAGCTGCCGTGCGAGAAATCGGACGCTTACTTTGTTCTGCGCGATGGCGCGGCGGGCGTCTTCCTGGCCGCCAACACCTTCCCGAAATCGCGCGAAACCCGCGCGCCGCTCGTGGAAGAGCTGTACCGCTTCCGCGACCGCCTGGCGGAGAAGCTGCGCTATCTGGCCGATGCGCCGCAGCAGGATCCGGAAGGCAACAAAACGATGGTGCGTTTTAGCCGTAAAACTAAGCAGCAGTACGTTGCCTCAGAGAAAGATGGCAAAGCCACCGGCTGGTCAGCTTTCTATATAGATGGCAAATGGACTGAAGCAAAGAAGTAACTGCTATCATCTGATAAAAGGGCCGCGTCGCGGCCCTTTTTTGACATCACATGTTGTTGATATCCAAGATATTACTCTGTTCCTCCTCTCTCCTTATAACCGCCTTATTATTTTTTGTTAGTATCTATACACTGTAGATATAAATGATATAGTGGTTATAGCTAATCCCTTTTTTATTATCTTATCGTCTTATACATCACCGTCATCAGGATACGTTGTGGCGCCAACACGGCGAGTCGCAGGGAGGTTCGGGCTAGCCCGTCCACCGCCAAGTGACCTGAGCGTAAAATGTATTAAGCGGGTTTATTTTACGTGCTATCGGATATCAGCCATGAAACTACAGCAGCTCCGCTATATCGTTGAGGTTGTTAACCATAATCTGAACGTCTCCTCCACGGCCGAAGGCCTGTACACCTCACAGCCGGGCATCAGCAAGCAGGTTCGCATGCTGGAGGATGAGCTGGGAATTCAGATTTTCGCCCGCAGCGGCAAACATTTGACCCAGGTCACGCCCGCAGGCCAGGAGATCATACGCATCGCTCGCGAGGTCCTGTCGAAGGTCGATGCGATCAAATCGGTAGCGGGGGAGCATACCTGGCCTGATAAGGGGTCGCTGTACGTAGCAACTACCCACACCCAGGCCCGCTACGCGCTACCGGGCGTTATCAAAGGCTTTATCGAACGCTATCCCCGCGTCTCCTTGCACATGCATCAGGGGTCGCCAACGCAAATCGCCGAGGCGGTGTCGAAAGGCAATGCTGACTTCGCTATCGCGACCGAAGCGCTTCATCTTTATGATGATTTGGTGATGCTGCCGTGCTACCACTGGAACCGCTCCGTGGTCGTCACGCCAGAGCATCCGCTGGCGTCGCGAGAGTCGGTATCGATTGAGGAGCTGGCGCAGTATCCGCTGGTGACTTACACCTTCGGCTTCACCGGCCGCTCCGAGCTGGATACCGCCTTTAATCGCGCCGGCTTAACGCCGCGCATCGTTTTCACCGCCACCGACGCCGATGTGATTAAAACCTACGTGCGTCTGGGCCTTGGGGTAGGGGTAATTGCCAGTATGGCGGTGGATCCGGTTTCCGACCCGGACCTGGTGAAGCTGGACGCCAATGGTATTTTCAGCCACAGCACCACGAAAATAGGTTTCCGTCGCAGTACCTTCTTGCGAAGCTATATGTATGATTTTATTCAGCGATTTGCGCCGCATCTGACCCGGGATGTGGTCGATACCGCCGTTGCTTTGCGCTCAAATGAAGATATTGAAGCGATGTTCAAAGATATTAAATTACCGGAAAAATAACCACAGAAAAAATAATGGCATCCTCTCGGGGATGCCAAAGCCTATAATGGCCTGAAATGGAATATCTAAACCTCGTCTGAATCACAATTTTTGTTAACTCCTCGTACCACATTTGCAAATATACCTGCCGCGATCAAATTAATGATGAAAGATATCTGCTGAAAAGCGAATTCACTGGATTAATAGTCAATCCATAATTAAGATTTATCTGTGGTTAGTAATTCTTAGCGATTGGTGGTGAAAAAATGATTAGTGATATCGATTATATGAAGTTTGCGATGTCACAGGAACGTGACAAGACTGAGATAGATCCAGTTTTGAGAAGTAAGGCCTGGAGCGCCGTTATCCTTGGGCTTGCGATGTTCTGGAGCGTCATTGCTCTGGTTGTCTGCAACGTTTGGTTACTAAGCTAGAGCACCTTCCAGTCACAGCAGTTATGTCAGTTTTATGACAAGTGAATTATTGAGAATTATTTGTATCTGATAAAATAGCGGTAATAAGGAGGATATAATTTTTCCCTTTTTAGACTCGCTCGATAAATTTTCTCTATTGGACTAATCGCCAGAATAATGGCGATTAGTCTTTCTTTGTACTCGTGTACTAATACGACGCGCTCGCCGACGCAAACCTGACTTCTTCAATCCCTCTCAATATATCCGCCCTCATTATTCAAATTTCCTGTCTTAATGCGTTACGCCTATTTTAGCAATTTGGGTTGTTATCAAAATGTTACATCAAAGATGTGTTATCTTTAATAATGACCCTGAGGAGGATCAGGGGATGCTATCCCTAAGGTAAAGGAGGAGCTATGTCGTCAACCCTACGAGCAGCCAGTAAGGATACGCTCCAGGTTAAAGATAAAACCTGGCATTACTACAGCTTACCGCTGGCCGCTAAACAACTGGGCGATCTCTCGCGCTTGCCCAAATCGCTCAAAGTGCTACTGGAAAACCTGCTGCGCTGGCAGGACGGCGATTCCGTGACCGCCGAAGATATTCATGCCCTGGCCGGATGGCTGAAGCATGCCCATGCCGACAGGGAGATTGCCTACCGTCCGGCGCGCGTCCTGATGCAGGACTTTACCGGGGTTCCTGCCGTGGTGGACCTGGCGGCGATGCGCGAAGCGGTCAAACGCCTGGGCGGCGATACCGCCAAAGTGAACCCGCTTTCGCCCGTCGACCTGGTGATTGACCACTCGGTCACCGTAGACCGTTTTGGTGACGATGATGCTTTTGAAGAGAACGTCCGGCTTGAGATGGAGCGCAACCATGAGCGCTACGTCTTTTTGCGCTGGGGGCAGCAGGCATTCAGCCGATTCAGCGTAGTACCGCCGGGTACCGGTATTTGCCACCAGGTAAACCTCGAATACCTTGGCCGGGCGGTGTGGAGCGAACAGCAAAACGGCGAGTGGGTGGCTTTCCCCGACACCCTGGTCGGCACCGATTCCCATACCACGATGATTAACGGTTTAGGCGTTCTGGGCTGGGGCGTCGGCGGTATCGAAGCGGAAGCCGCCATGCTCGGTCAGCCGGTTTCCATGCTGATCCCGGACGTTGTTGGCTTCAAGCTGAGCGGCAAGCTGCGTGAAGGCATTACCGCGACGGACCTGGTCCTGACGGTCACCCAAATGCTGCGTAAACACGGCGTTGTGGGTAAGTTTGTTGAATTCTACGGCGATGGCCTCGATTCTCTGCCGCTGGCGGACCGCGCGACGATTGCCAATATGTCCCCGGAGTATGGCGCGACCTGCGGCTTTTTCCCGATCGATGCGGTAACGCTTGACTATATGCGCCTGACCGGCCGCAGCGAAGAGCAGGTGGCATTGGTAGAAGCCTATGCGAAAGCGCAGGGCATGTGGCGTCAGCCCGGAGATGAACCGGTATTCACCAGCACGCTGGCGCTGGATATGGGAACCGTTGAAGCCAGCCTGGCCGGGCCGAAACGCCCGCAGGACCGCGTAGCGCTCGGCGATGTGCCCCAGGCCTTTGCCGCCAGCACCGAGCTGGAAGTTAATCACGCGCAGAAAGATAAACGGCCAATTGACTACACGCTGAACGGACAGCAGTATTCGCTGCCTGACGGTGCGGTGGTGATTGCCGCCATTACCTCCTGTACTAACACGTCGAACCCCAGCGTCCTGATGGCCGCCGGCTTGCTGGCCAAAAAAGCCGTTGAGCGAGGGCTGAAGCCGCAGCCGTGGGTTAAAGCGTCGCTGGCTCCCGGGTCGAAGGTCGTTTCCGACTATCTGGCCCACGCAAAGCTGACGCCGTATCTTGATGAACTGGGCTTCAACCTGGTCGGCTATGGCTGTACCACCTGTATCGGTAACTCCGGACCGCTGCCGGACCCGATCGAGCGCGCAATCAAGCAGGGCGATCTGACCGTCGGGGCTGTGCTCTCCGGGAACCGCAACTTTGAAGGACGTATTCATCCGCTAGTAAAAACCAACTGGCTGGCGTCGCCGCCGCTGGTGGTCGCCTACGCCCTGGCGGGGAATATGAATCTCGATCTGACCCGTGAGCCGTTAGGGACGGGTAAAGATGGTCAGCCGGTATATCTGAAGGATATCTGGCCGAGCGGAATCGAAGTCGCGCAGGCGGTTGAGCAAGTCTCAACGGAGATGTTCCGTAAAGAGTACGCCGAAGTGTTTGAAGGGACAGCCGAGTGGAAGGCGATTAAAGTGGATCGCTCTGATACCTACGACTGGCAGGATGATTCCACCTACATTCGCCTGTCGCCGTTCTTTGATGAGATGGGCGTTGAGCCTAAACCGGTAGAGGATATTCACGGCGCGCGCATTCTGGCCATGTTGGGCGACTCGGTTACCACCGACCATATCTCCCCGGCGGGCAGCATTAAAGCCGATAGCCCCGCGGGCCGTTATCTGCAAAATCACGGCGTCGAACGCATTGATTTTAACTCCTACGGCTCCCGTCGCGGCAACCATGAGGTGATGATGCGCGGGACGTTTGCCAATATTCGTATTCGTAACGAAATGGTCCCCGGCGTGGAAGGGGGGATGACCCGTCATCTTCCGGATAGTCAACCTATCGCTATTTACGATGCCGCTATGCTCTACAAAGCGGAGGGCACGCCGCTGGCGGTGATCGCAGGCAAAGAGTACGGTTCCGGCTCCAGCCGCGACTGGGCGGCTAAAGGACCGCGTTTGCTCGGCGTCAGGGTGGTGATTGCCGAGTCTTTCGAGCGTATCCACCGCTCCAACCTGATTGGAATGGGGATTTTACCGCTGGAATTCCCGCAGGGGGTGACGCGTAAAACGCTGGGACTGAGCGGCGAGGAGCGGATAGATATCAGCAACCTGCAGGCTCTGCAGCCCGGTATGACGGTGCCGGTCACGCTGACGCGTGCGGATGGCCGGCAGGAAGTGATTGAATGCCGCTGCCGCATCGATACCGCGACTGAGCTGACCTACTATCAGAACGACGGTATTTTGCACTATGTGATCCGCAATATGCTGTAAACCCGCGTCTGATATAAAAAGGGCCAGCACAGGCTGGCCCTTCATTTTTCAACGGAATTACTTGCTCAGCAGGTGCCCCATTTTGGCAGCCTTAGTATCCAGATAGTGGGCATTTTTCGGGTTGCGTCCCACAATCAGCGGCACGCGTTCCACAATGTTAATTCCCGCTTCAGTCAGAATTTCGACCTTCTTCGGGTTGTTGGTCAACAGGCGTACCTGGTCGACGTTGAGCAGCTTAAACATATCTGCGCACAGCGTGAAGTCGCGTTCATCGGCGGCAAAGCCCAGCTGATGGTTGGCTTCCACGGTGTCATAGCCTTGATCCTGTAACGCGTAGGCGCGGATTTTGTTCAGCAGACCGATATTGCGCCCTTCCTGGCGGTGATACAGCAGAATGCCGCGCCCCTCTTCGGCAATATGCGACAACGCCGCTTCCAGTTGAAATCCGCAATCACAGCGCAGGCTAAAAAGGGCGTCGCCCGTTAAACACTCAGAGTGTACGCGAGCCAGCACCGGGGATTGCCCCGAAATATCGCCAAATACCAGCGCGACGTGATCCTGCCCGGTTGCCAGTTCTTCAAAACCCACCATGAGAAAATCGCCCCATGGGGTTGGCAGTTTGGCTTCTGCCACACGTTTAAGCTGCATGTGATTCTCCAGATTCTATCAGCACCTGACTGTGCTTCTGTTTGCCGCTATTTTGCCACAATGGCGCGACGTTCTCCTAATTGCGTCGGGTTAGCTGCGCGCAAAGCGCACAAACGAACTACTTTCCGTTATGATATTGAGGTTAATGAATAAGGAGACGAGATGCTGTTGATTGCCAGACGAACCGCCGTTGGCGCGGCCCTGTTATTAATCATGCCTGCAGCGATCTGGATTTCGGGCTGGAAATGGCATCCCGGGCTGTCGGCAGGGACGATGAAGCTGCTGTACTGGGTGACCGAAACGGTGACGCAGCCATGGGGCATCATTACGCACGTTATCTTATGCGCCTGGTTTCTGTGGTGCCTGCGTTTTCGTCTGCGAGCGGCGATAATGCTGTTTCTCATTCTGGCCGCAGCGATACTGGTTGGGCAGGGAATGAAGACGTGGATTAAAAGCCGCGTCCAGGAGCCTCGTCCCTTTGTCATCTGGCTGGAGCAGACGCAGCAGGTGCCGGTCACGCAATTCTACGCGTTGAAACGCAAAGAACGCGCTAAACTGGTGCATGAGCAGCTGGCGCAAGAGCAGCAAATCCCCGGATTTTTGCGCAAGCACTGGCAAAAAGAGACCGGCTTCGCTTTCCCATCTGGCCATACGATGTTCGCTGCCAGCTGGGCGCTGCTCGGCGTTGGTTTGCTGTGGCCGCGGCGTCGCTGGGTCACCCTGGCGCTGCTGCTAACGTGGGCGACGGCGGTGATGGGCAGCCGCCTGGCGCTGGGCATGCACTGGCCGCAGGATCTGATCGTCGCAACGCTGATTTCCTGGCTACTGGTGACCCTGGCGACCTGGCTTGCCCAGCGGTTCTGCGGCCCGCTATCGCCGCCGGGAGAAGAGGCGCAGGATATTAAAAAAAGGGCGGCAGCGCCGGAATAATGTTGATATTACCCCTGTCAGGCCGCATATCCTGTACTGGTGTCATGCATTTCCATTTCACCGCTGCGGCGAAAATGGTACTTTATAGGGCTGAACGCGGGATTTTTTCGCGCAACCCACAGAACGGGAAGTCATGTGAAATATTTTCTTATTTTCTTACTGGTGTTAGCCATCTTCGTCATTTCAGTGACGCTGGGCGCGCAGAATGACCAGGTGGTCACGTTCAACTATCTCCTCGCGCAGGGTGAGTTCCGTATTTCGACGCTGCTGGCCGTGCTTTTTGCTGCCGGTTTTGCTATCGGCTGGCTGATCTGCGGTCTTTTCTGGCTGCGCGTTCGCGTCTCTTTGGCGCGCGCTGAGCGTAAAATTAAGCGTCTGGAGCATCAGATCGCGCCAGCCAGCGCTACGCCTGCGGAAGCCGGTGTTCCTGCGGTGAAGGAATAATCATTTATGCTGGAGTTGTTGTTTCTGCTTTTGCCCGTTGCCGCAGCGTATGGCTGGTACATGGGGCGCAGAAGTGCACAACAGTCCAAACAGGACGATGCGAGCCGTCTGTCGCGTGACTACGTTACAGGGGTCAACTTCCTGCTGAGCAATCAGCAGGATAAAGCCGTCGATCTGTTCCTCGATATGCTGAAAGAGGATACCGGCACCGTCGAAGCCCATCTGACGCTGGGCAACCTGTTCCGCTCGCGTGGTGAAGTTGACCGCGCTATCCGCATCCACCAGAGCTTAATGGAAAGCGCCTCGCTGACTTACGACCAGCGCCTGCTGGCGGTTCAGCAGCTGGGGCGCGATTATATGGCCGCCGGGCTCTACGATCGGGCGGAGGGGATGTTCAAACAGCTGGTGGATGAAACGGATTTTCGCCTGAGCGCCCTGCAGCAGCTGCTGCAAATTTATCAGGCAACCAGCGACTGGCAGTCGGCGATAGAAGTGGCCGAGCGTCTGGTTAAGCTGGGGAAAGAGAAACATCGCGGCGAAATCGCCAATTTCTGGTGTGAACTGGCGCTGCAGCAAATGGCGGGCAACGATCTGGATAAGGCGATGGCGCTGCTGAAAAAAGGCGCGGCGGCGGATCGCAACAGCGCTCGCGTCTCCATCATGATGGGTCGGGTATGGATGGAGAAGGGCGACTATGCCAAGGCGGTAGAGAGCCTGGAGCGGGTGATTGAGCAGGATAAAGAGCTGGTGGGTGAAACCCTGGAGATGCTGCAAACCTGTTACCAGCAGTTAGGGAAAACCGACGAGTGGGAAGCATTTTTGCGCCGCTGCGCGGAGGAAAATACCGGCGCGACGGCCGATCTGATGCTGGCGCAGATCCTCGAACAGCGGGAAGGGGTTGACGCCGCGCAAAACTACGTGACTCGCCAGCTGGAGCGTCATCCGACGATGCGCGTTTTCCATAAGCTCATCGATTACCACATCAATGAAGCCGAAGAGGGGCGCGCGAAGGAGAGCCTGGGCGTGCTGCGCCACATGGTGGGCGAGCAGGTCCGCAGCAAGCCGCGCTACCGCTGCCAGAAATGCGGCTTTACCGCCCATACGCTGTACTGGCACTGTCCATCCTGCCGGTCGTGGTCAACCATTAAGCCCATTCGCGGACTCGACGGGCAGTAATTTTAAAAAAAGCCGCACTTTAGTTACAACATACTTATGAATTATTATGTCCGTCTCCTCCGGCTACGGCTATTAAGGCGTCCGGCAGGGAGGGAAATGCAGCCTGTTATTTTCGGCTTATCGCAGGTAGAATGCTGCCCGTTTACCTTTTTTGCGCCGAACCGGCGCTCATCAACAATTAAGGTCCGGTCATGACGTCTACTGCAACATCTTCTTCCCGCGTTGTCACATCCTCTCCCATCGTCGTTGCTCTCGATTATGATAACCGTGATAAAGCGCTGGCGTTTGTCGACCGTATCGACCCGCGCGACTGCCGGCTCAAGGTTGGTAAAGAGATGTTTACCCTGCTGGGGCCGCAGTTTGTTCGCGACCTGCACCAGCGCGGTTTTGAGATTTTCCTCGATCTAAAGTTTCACGATATCCCGAATACCACGGCGCGTGCGGTCGCCGCAGCGGCAGAGCTTGGCGTCTGGATGGTTAACGTTCATGCCTCCGGCGGCGCGCGTATGATGACCGCCGCACGTGAGGCCCTGCTGCCTTTCGGAAAAGATGCGCCGCTATTAATTGCGGTAACGGTGTTAACCAGCATGGAAGCCAGCGATCTGCAGGATCTGGGCATTACGCTATCTCCGGCGGACCACGCCGCGAAGCTGGCGGCGCTGACCCAGCGCTGCGGGCTGGATGGCGTTGTCTGTTCGGCGCAGGAGGCGGTTCGCTTTAAACAAGAGCTGGGCCAGGCGTTCAAGCTGGTGACGCCTGGCATTCGTCCGCAAGGTAGCGACGCGGGTGACCAGCGGCGCATTATGACGCCGGAACAGGCGCAGGCGGCGGGGGTAGATTACATGGTGATTGGTCGTCCGGTAACGCAGTCTGCCGATCCGGCCGCCACCCTGCGCGGTATCAACGCATCGTTGAATAAGGGGGTATGATGAGCGATTCCAACAGTCGTCTGGTTTATTCAACGGACAGCGGTCGTATTGATGAGCCCAAAGCGGTACAGGCGCGTCCGAAAGGGGACGGTATCGTACGTATCCAGCGCCAGACCAGCGGGCGCAAGGGGAAGGGCGTGTGTCTGATTAGCGGAATAGATGAAAGTGACGACGCGCTGGCTAAGCTGGCTGCCGAGCTGAAAAAGAAATGCGGCTGCGGCGGGGCGGTAAAAGATGGCGTGATTGAGATTCAGGGCGATAAGCGTGACTTGCTCAAATCGCTTCTGGAAGCCAAAGGCATGAAGGTTAAGCTGGCTGGCGGTTGATTAATAATAAGGCCACGATAAATATCGTGGCCTTTATTTTTGTGCTGGTGTACTGGTCAGCAAATATAAACTTTCATTTTATTGTTCGTGGTTAATATTATTTACCCACCTGGTGGCCGATAATCCCGCCGACTGCCGCGCCGCCGAGGGTACCCAAAGTGCTGCCGTCCGTTAATACCGCACCGCCCAGTGCACCGGCACCTGCGCCGATAGCGGTGTTACGGTCGCGTTTAGACCAGTTAGAACAAGCGCTCAGAGACATTGCAACAGTGACGGCCAGAACCACAGCGGCCATTTTTTTGTTCATTGAAGTCATCATTTTTTTTCTCCTGAATAATCTATTCATGGATACAACTTCCCTTAAGCATAGCTTGTTACGCCAGCCCGGGGGGTATTCCATGAAGCTTTAGTTGCGCAGGTGTTGCTCTATTCACGCAGGTGATAGTTACTTCCTGTTATATCGCTAACATTAATTCTACTTTCTATAAATTTTTCAGGCAGGTAAAAAGTCTGAATTCAGGTGTCAGAAAAGTCTCAGACCAGGGCGATGCCGGGGAGAGCCCGGCAAAGCGGCGGTAAGGCAGAAATAAGGATCAGGGATGGTTAACGATATCGACGGCTAAACCGCACTGGGTTAACTGGTTGCGCACGGCATCATTGAGATTATCATCGGTGATAATGCGGTTGAAGCGCCCTATCGGGCCGAGCGGATAGGGATGAACCACGTTGAATTTCGAGCTATCGCTGAGCACAATCGCTTCACAGCCCTTTTCAAGCACCGCGTTGACCACGTCAGCACGCATCATATCCCGTCCGGTAAATCCGGTTTCAGCCTGCCAGCCGTCAATGCCAATAAAGGCCTTGCTGAAGTGGACCTGCTGAATAAACTGGCGGGTTAGCGGACCCACCATACTTTCACTGCGCTTTTGATAGATCCCGCCCAGCAGGATGACTTCTCCGGGCGTCTCTTTCAGCAGATGCGCAATATAGCTGCTGACGGTGATGATAGTGATATCGCCGCGTTCGGCAAGCGTACGGGCGAGCAGGGCGTTGCAGCTCCCGTTTTCGATAAACACCGTTTCTCCGGACGAAACGAGCGTAGCGGCCCGCGCAGCCAGCTCTCGCTTAATGGCGAAGTTGGTCATCATGCGGGTTTCCACATCTTCACTATCCAGCGGAACGGCGAAGCCGTGGGTACGCCGCAGGTAGCTCTGTTTCTCGAGTGAATTCAGATCCTGGCGAATGGTGACTTCAGAGACACCGGTCATCTTCGCGAGATCGGCCACGCTCATACGGCCTTTATCGATGACCATTTGCAAAATACTTTGTTGTCGGGCGTTCATAGCAACTTCGCAGTTAAGGGCTATTTGGGCGCGATCGGCCCTGGATGGCCGATGGCGACGATGAAGATTATCAAATTTCCCACGGCGCTTTAGGCTGACCGGGTTTATTTTCCTGCTCGTCGCTGGAAAGCGCCTGCAGTTCAGCTTTCAGAATTTCCAGATTATGGATTGCGGAGTGATAATCCCCGGCAACCAGAATATCCAGCACGGTATCGATTCGTTGGGCGAGCAGGCGGGCATTCAGATCTGACATGGCGTTATCCTGGTTACAAATGTGAATAAAATCAATGATGCTAAAAACGGATGAAAAAGAGAAGCGAAAAAAACGCACAAACTAACTCATCTACAATGATTCGTGGGCAACGCGCAGAAAAACAACGGGAAGGGCTAAAATGCGGCTCCATATAAGGGAGCCGCACAGGTGAACTATCAGGCGGCTGGACGCGCAATCACGCTACGGGTTTCCATGCGCACTTCGGCAATCGTGACGTCGATAACATCCGTGACTTTGTAGACGACTTCGCCTTTGATCTGCACGGTGCCGTTTTCCTGGCTGCACACCAGTTCATCGCGCACGGCGTGAAGGAACGGCGCCGGGATAAAGGCAACCGCGCCGTTATCAACCAGACGCACGCGCATGCCGCCGCGGCTGACATCGATAATCTCAGCTGCAAACCGGGTAGTGGTGCCGGCCTGCGGATTCAGATAGCGGGCGTACAGCCAGTCTCCAACATCGCGCTCCGCCATGCGGTTGAGGCGACGGCGTTCAGCCATTTGGATCGCAACGTCATCCTGCGGACGGGAGATCGCTTCCCCTTTGATAATTGCTTTCAGCAGACGATGGTTAATCATATCGCCGTACTTACGGATCGGGGAAGTCCAGGTCGCATAGGCCTCAAGACCCAGGCCGAAGTGCGGGCCCGGCTCGGTGCTGATTTCCGCAAACGACTGGAAGCGACGAATACGGCTATCGAGGAAACCAGACGGCTGCGCGTCCAGCTCGCGACGCAGCTTGCAGAAGCCTTCCAGCGTCAGCACTTCCACCGGGTCAACGTGCACATCGTGAGTCTTCAGTAAGGCCGCGAGCTGCTCGGTGTTGGCCGGATCGAAACCGGTGTGGACGTTATAAACGCCGAAACCGAGTTTGTCGCGCAGCACGCGGGCGGCACAGATGTTGGCGGCAATCATTGACTCTTCAACGATGCGGTTGGCGATACGACGCGGTTCGGCGACGATATCCAGCACTTCGCCCTTGTCGCCAAGCACAAAGCGGTAATCCGGGCGGTCCTTGAATACCAGCGCGTGGTTTTTACGCCATTCGCTACGACGCAGGCAGGCCTCCTGCAGCAGCTTAATTTGCTGGGCGATAGTCTCGCTTCCCGGCTGCCAGCCACCGTTATTTTCCAGCCAGTCGGAAACATCATCGTAGGCCAGCTTCGCTTTCGACTCGATGGTCGCCGCGAAGAACTGAATATCATCTTCGATGGTGCCGTCATCCGCGAGGATCATGCGGCAGGCCAGAACCGGGCGAACCTCGTTGGGGCGCAGAGAGCAGAGGTCGTCCGAGAGCTCGCGCGGCAGCATCGGAATGTTGAAGCCCGGCAGATAGTTGGTAAAGGCGCGAATTTTCGCCGTGTTGTCCAGCTTGCTGCCTTCGGCAATCCACGCGGTCGGATCGGCGATAGCGACGGTCAGATGCAGCTTGCCGTCAGCGGTTTGCTCAACGTACAGCGCATCGTCCATATCTTCGGTGCTGGCGCTGTCGATGGTCACGAAAGCCAGGGCCGTTAAATCACGGCGTTCCAGACCTTCATCAAGCATCTCGGTCGCCACGCCGTCCGGCGCTTCTTTTTCCAGATTATGACGCGCCAGGGTGACCCACCATGGAACGAAATGATCGTCGCCGTAGGTAATGTACTGGGTGAGCTCAGCGTAGAAACCGCGGTCGCCTTTCAGCGGATGACGGCGCATTTCGGCAACGGCCCAGTCACCCTCTTTAAAATCATGCTCTACGCCGCGCGCGGCGCGGCAAGGAATGGCATCTTTCAGCAGCGGATGGTCAGGAACGATGGAAAGACGATCGTCTTTCTTATGAACTTTGCCGACAAAACGCGTCAGGAACGGCTCAACCAGTTCTTCAGGCTCAGCGCTTTCGCGTTCCTTTTCAGTATTGACCACGGCGATAATACGATCGCCATGCATCACTTTTTTCATTTGCGGCGGCGGAATGAAATAGCTTTTCTGCGAGTCGACTTCGAGGAAGCCAAATCCTTTTTCCGTCCCCTTAACGACCCCTTCAACGCGCGGAGTCTGGGAATGCAGTTGCTGTTTAAGCTGCGCTAGCAGCGGGTTGTCCTGAAACATAATTTCGTATTTTCGTGGCTAAAAGAGCGGCTGACATTTTTACGCGAATATGCCTGCCGCAGCAAGCGCTGTTTCAGCATTTTACGTCTCCTGACGTACATTCCCGAGGGCGATTTTCAGCCGATTCATCCAACCGCACAGCCCGCACCAGGCGAGTAGATCGATAGCCGCGCTACGGGAAAGCCCGTAATCAGTGAGGGGAGTTAGCTGGGCGGCGCTGAAGCGGTCGGGCGCGCGGGTCAAAAGCTGTACGGATTGTAGAAGCTGGCGTTCCATTGACGGGTTGTCTCCCCATGGCTGGACGCCGGATTCATTACCACGCAAAGCGTCCGTGAGATCGGCTAAATCTGGACATCGCGAGGCCCACGCGTTAAAGCAGCTGATGCTGCCATTAATCCGCGCAGCGATCAGCGCCACCTGCGCGGCGAACGGTTGCCGATCGCTGAGGTGGGTGAGAAGCTGTTCCTGCAGAGCCAGAGGAGGTTCCTGAGCCGCCAGCAGCGGGGCAAGTTCAAACAGGCCCGGATGTTTTCGCCAGTTCGCTAAAAGAGACTGACGCTCATCGTCGGCGTAGCGTAAGTCCGCGTCGTCAAGTCCTGGCTGCCAGTCACTCTCCCTCGCGACGAAAAGCGCTTCCGGGGCATCTTCCTGCTGCGGCATGCCGGGGATCCAGCGCACCGGGTAACCCAGCGCGGCATGGAAGGCGGCGATAGCGCGGGCCTGGAAGCTGATAAAGCCAATTATCTGATTGATAAGGATAATATCGCGACTGGTCAGGCCGACTTCGTCCAGCTGGCTGCGGGCGAGCGCGTTGATCAGCGAAGGAGAGCTCGCGAGCTGACGCGCATACTGGGTAATTTGCGCCAGACGACGGTTGCTCTCTCGCGAGGAGTCCGGGCCGGGAAGCGGCGCCAGGCGAGCGGCGTAGTGATTACACAGGCGCTGTACGCCATAAACCTGGGCGACGGTCAGCGCCGTACTTAGCCGGTCATAGGCGCTAAATGTCTGTAGACGGTTAACCGTCACTGACGCGGGAAAGAGGGCATCTGCCAGCCGACGGGCCGGCGTAAGCCAGCGCGCATGCGCCTCGAGCAGCTCCCGGGGGAGAGTCAGATCGAGTAGAAAACGATCTTCGACATGGGCGGCTTCAGGGACGAGCGGCAATACATCCACCGGGCAGATTGTTGACTGGGTCTCATGATACCAGTGGTTTTTGCCGTTAACGCGGCGTTGCTCCATGGGCGTTCCTTGTTCGGTATGTGGCAAACCGCCGTTTCGCGGTCATGCTATGCGGAACTATCCTGGCTTAACCCTGGAGCGGGAGAAAATATTGATCCGTGCTAACAAATAGCGGATTGGAATAACAGAAGGAAAGCGCGGGGGAAATACCCCTCCTCGCGGGCGCGAGGAGGGTAACGAACTTATTTCAGTTCCAGCTCGTTCATGGCGGCGATGCTGAAGCCGCCGTCAACGTGAACGACTTCGCCGGAGATGCCGGCAGACAGGTCGGAGCACAGGAATGCTGCGCTGTTGCCCACGTCTTCAGTGGTGACGGTGCGACGGATCGGGGTGACCGCTTCGCAGTGCGCCAGCATCTTACGGAAATCTTTAATACCGGAAGCCGCCAGGGTACGGATCGGACCGGCAGAGATGGCGTTAACGCGAACGCCTTCCGGGCCCATGGCGTTCGCCATGTAGCGCACGTTAGCTTCAAGAGAGGCTTTCGCCAGACCCATCACGTTGTAGTTCGGGATGGCGCGCTCTGCGCCCAGGTAGGAGAGCGTCAGCAGGGCGGAGCCCGGGTTCAGCATACCGCGGCAGGCTTTCGCCATCGCCACAAAGCTGTAGGCGCTGATATCGTGAGCGATTTTGAAACCTTCACGAGTCACCGCGTTAACGTAGTCGCCGTCCAGCTGGTCTGCCGGCGCAAAGCCGATAGAGTGGACGAAACCGTCGAACTTCGGCCACACTTTTGCCAGCTCGGTGAACAGAGACTCGATGCTCTCATCTTCCGCGACATCGCACGGCAGGACGATATTAGAGCCCAGCGCGGCGGCAAATTCTTCCACACGACCTTTCAGTTTTTCGTTCTGATAGGTGAACGCCAGTTCAGCCCCTTCACGGTGCATGGCTTGCGCGATGCCGTAGGCGATGGACAGTTTGCTGGCAAGGCCAGTCAACAGAATGCGCTTACCGGAAAGAAAACCCATAGCTTTTAATCCTTATCGTTATTGCGTATTTTTACTTTAACAATCATTTGGTTAGCATTGTTATTTCAAAATAACTCAAATTTAGCCGGGAATTATATCCCACTGACGACCCCTTGTGTCACGATATTTTTCTGCCATTCGCCACGTCATATCGCGCTTTGGCTACCGTGTATACAAGAGTATACCATCGGATATGACGGCGACCTGGCGCTAGCGCCGTGCAAATTACGCCTCGGTTTATTTACCGTCTTTACGCCAGGCATCGGCAGTCAGCGCCTCGCCGAAATGACCGGCAATCAGGCGTTTTGTCAGCTCGTGCAGCGGAGACGCCAGAACGTCGGCGGTGCTGCCGCGTTCGACCACTTCGCCCTGATGCATCACCAGCACCTGATCGCTGATGTGCTTCATCATGCCCAGATGCTGAGTCACGTAAATGTAGGAGATACCCTGTTTTTCCTGCAGCTCCAGCATCAGGTTTATCAGCTGCGAGCGCATTGACATATCCAGCGACGCCAGCGCTTCATCGCAGACGATGACCTTCGGACGCAGGATCAGCGCGCGCGCCAGGCCCAGACGCTGTTTCTGTCCCGGCGCCAGCATATGCGGGTAGTAGCTGACGTGGTCCGGCAGCAGGCCAACCATTCGCAACGTTTCGATAATCTGCTTCTGCCGCGCCTCGGGTTCAAGGTCGGTATTCAGGCGCAGCGGAAAATCGAGGATTTGCGAAATACGCTGCCGAGGATTGAGCGAGGTCGACGGATCCTGAAAGATCATGCGAATTTTCTGGCTGCGGAAAGAGTAATCGCCAAACGCCAGCGGGCGATCGTCAATCAGCAGTTCGCCGGTACTGGGTTCGACCATTCCGGCGAGCATTTTTGCCAGCGTTGACTTGCCGGAGCCATTCTCGCCGATAATCGCCAGCGTCTGGCGCTCGCGCAGGGTAAAGCTTAACGGCTTAACCGCCTCCACCGTTTGCCGATGAAACCAGCCGGTGCGGTAGCGAAAGGTCTTACTCAGATTGCGCACTTCAAGCAATGTTTCGACCATTTCACTCTTTCTCCATGTTCAGCGGGAAATGACAGGCATAGAGGTGGTTACGGGCGCCCACCAGCCGGGGCGTTTCGATACATTCGCGCTGGGCATAGGGGCAGCGCGGCCCGAGCCGGCAGCCGATGGGCAGCTGTTCGAGCAAGGGGATCGCCCCCGGCAAGGTGTTGAGCCGACTCTTGTGCGGCATGGCGCTGCCGAAATCGGGAATCGCCCGAATCAGCGCCTGCGTGTAAGGGTGATGAGGAATCGTCACCAGCTCTTCGCTCGGCGCGGTTTCCACCGTCTGCCCGCAGTACATCACGTTGATTTTGTCCGCCCATTTACTGAGCATCTGCATATCATGACTGATCAGCAAAATGGTGGTGTTGTTGTTTTGGTTTAACCGCGTCAGAAGGCGGATGATTTGCGCCTGCGTCGTGGCCTCCATGGCGTTAGTCGGCTCATCGGCGATCAGCAGCCGCGGCTGGTTAGCCAGCGCGATGGCGATCATGACCTTCTGGCACTCTCCGTCCGTCAGCTCGTAGGGGAAGCTGCGCATCGCATCTTTATGGTCTTTGATCCCGACGCGGTGCAGGAGCTCGATGGCGCGCCGCTTGCGCCAGCCCAGGCGCTGCCACCAGCGTCCTTTAAAGGTCCAGCCGGGGATATTCTGCGTTAATTGCTGGCCGATCCGTTCGGAAGGGTCGAGACAGGATTGCGGCTCCTGAAAAATCATTGAGACGTTGTGGCCCACCAGCTTACGCCGCTCGCGCACCGACAGACGCAGCAGATCGATGTCGTCAAAGCGCATGCGGTCGGCGGTTACCCGCCAGTTGTCCTTGGTGACGCCGCATATCGCTTTAGCTATTAAGCTTTTGCCGGAGCCGGACTCTCCGACGAGGCCGCGTATTTCCCCCTCGGCGAGAGTCAGGCTGACGCGATCTACGGCTTTCACCCAGCCTTCGTTGGTCTTGAATTCAATGGTTAAATTACGGATGTCGAGTAATGGCATTATTCCACCCCGGCGATGATGGCGCGGCGGATCCCGTCGCCCAGCAGATTAACCAGCAGGACGCTTATCATGATAGCCGCACCCGGCAGCATCACCGTCCACGGCGCCACGTAAATCAGCTCCAGCGCGTCGCCGAGCATCGCTCCCCATTCGGGGGAAGGCAGTTGAGCGCCGAGATCGAGGAAGCCCAGCGCAGCGATATCCAGGATCGCCATCGACAGCGCGCGGGTGATCTCGGTGACCAGGCCTGAGGTAATATTCGGCAGCACCGCGAACCATAAAATATTCAGCGTCGAGGCCCCGTCAAGGCGGGCGGCGATAACGTACTCTTTTTCCAGTTCGTCATGCACCATGCTGTAGACCGAACGCACCATCCGCGGCAGAAGCGCCAGCCAGACGGCGAACATCGCGTGGCTGAGGTGCGGCCCGGCGAAGGCGACCACGATAATGGCCAGCAGCAGCGACGGGATCGACAGCAGCGTGTCAAGAATATGGTTCATCACCGCAGACCGCAGGCCGTGGGTAGAACCGGCAATCACGCCAAGCACCAGTCCCAGCAGGGCGGCGCCCAGCGTCACCACAAACGCGCCGCCGACCGTCGGCGCCGCGCCGCTCAGCAGGCGGCTCAGGACGTCGCGACCGAGATCGTCGGTACCGAGAAAGAACGACACTTCGCCGTACCGCGACCAGGACGGCGGTAGCAGCTGGTAGCCGAGAAACTGCTGATCGATGCCGTAAGGAGCGAACCAGCCGCCGAAAACGCACAGCAGCGCCAGCGCCGCACAGCCGTACAGGCCGATCATGGCGGTCGTATCGCCGTAGAATTTTCGCCATACGGTGCGCAGCGCACCCGGCGGGCGCTTCTCCAGATAGACGCTATCGTAGGGCATATGAACCTGTTTTATGTTTGTTAATCATGCTGACTTCTTTTTAATGTATCCGCTCACTGTGCGGGTTTCCGCTCATTCATGCTGCCAAACTGTCTAATCCGACTTGCCGTGAAGATACCCAATTTACCAAAATGTGTACATTCAGGCGCATATCGCCCTGGAATGTACGCATGGTGACTGACACCAGGTATGAAAGCTCTTGGTGAGAAAAGAAACAAAGTTGAAGTTATTTCAGATTCTCATGGACGGGCCGTCAGACTATCCATAAACGGCAGTATAACATTCTTTTATTGGTACAGATGGAACGGCAAAGCCGTACAGCTGACGATTGGCGATTATCCGTTCGCTTCATTATCTTACTCAAGAGAGCAGGGGCTGCAATGTAGACCCTGGCTGGCGGAAGGGGGTGACTCAAGACGCCAGACGCTCTGCAAGCAACAGAGAAAAACGATGCTTTCACCACCAAAGACGCCATCGTTTACTGTATCCCTGAAGGGATTGTAAACCTGATTTTAAAAGAGGTGAGCTTACGGGACTTTTTCAACTTCGTCTGTTCTGCTGGTTGGCGCTTCAGACGGCCGGCCAGGTTGATATCCCCTGCTTCAGGTGCGTGCGTATAAGGCGACTTTTACTGGTTGATAGAAATTTGCTCATCTGAGCGGCCACGGGTAACAGGTCGAGAGTTTATTGATTTAGCTGCCATCCACTATTTGTTGGATATTTCGCGAGAATAAACCTTTTGTTTTGTAAGGAACCCTATATTTACCACTTGGGGTATTAATTATTTTTGATACTGCGTTTAATTTTGATTTAACGCTTTTGAAAATAACTTTGACCAAAGTCAATTTTGCACGCCAGTTATTATTGTGCCATAGCTCGGCCCTATTGAAATGTTCACTACCATAGAAACTAACAATTGCACTACCCGTTATTTTTATGGCACTTTAAGTTCACTTTTGATTTCTAAGCGACGACACTTATATTTTATTAAGAGCATTTATTGAAGTTCTGATTTTTATAGTTATTGAATAACCCTGGCGCAAGAATGAATCATGGTGCGCCGGCTAATCTCATTATTAATGTCATCGTTTAAAAAGCGATAGATGGCTTTTTTTTGGTAACCAGAGAGGTCCTCATCTAAATGAATGAAAAGAAAAACAACCTTGCCAATGTAAATAATAATTTCATTGGCTCAAGAACTATTCCTAATACAGGTCTGCTATATCGATTTCATTTTCCCAGCGACGCGGCGCGAGAGATTGGCCAGGGATATGCGCTTCGCCAAAATACCATTGGTATGATTGAACCAATGAGTTTAGAAAATGCTGAAACTCATAAAATTCCACCGGGAGTAGCAATAGCGGGGGTTTCAGGGATTTTAGATTTGATCGGTGGGGTCATCGATATAGCTGACTCAGCTTTGTCTTTTGCGACTGCAGTACCTGGGCGCGTTAAACATAATATTATGTTCAAAAATGACGCGGATATGATAGTTGTACCTGGGCAGGTAAACGTTCCAAACGGTTACAATTATAATGAAGTGCCAAAGATCATGTTTCCCGGAGAGTCCAGCTCATTTAGCGAAAGTCATTTACCGAATGCAAATAGTACACAAAGACTGAGCTTTTCCTTTAGCGCAATCTCTACTGATGAAAATATTCTGCCAGTAACCACAAACGCTTCACAGGCTGGGGTCTTTAACTTCGAAGTGTTTGTTGGCAGAAATGCTAACACCGTTTTCCTGGAAAGAGTCCATGGTTTTATCTCAACGAATCATGAGGTTTTCGAACTGAACGTTGGCGTCAATAACGTGTCAGGACGTTCATTGAATTACGTTGGTTTTCGCGCGGCAGCGGGAACCAATCTACCATCATTTGGTATCGCACTAATGGAAACGCAGATTGCAACGGCTGCATCCACAACGATGAGTACAAAAATAGTTTTTACGCCGTTAAATGTCCGCTCATGAAAATCTGTAAAGTTAACCGATGTAATGGAGTTAAAAATGAAACCTGAAACTTTTTTTGCTGCAAATAACAGGAATAGAACGGCTGAGGTCGCTCGCTCTGCATGGCGATTTTTGAATAAATCCAGAGTTTCTGCAGAAAAAAATCCGATGATTATTGGGCCGCTAGTTTCACTTGTTTCTGCCGCAATGGGGATTGTAAGTAGCACTTTGTCTCTTGCCGGAACAATAGCAGATAGAGCTCCGGCTCCACACTCTCTTCGCCTGAATATTCGTTTTCAAAATCTGACCAATCGGGTAGCAGTGGTAGACGTTGCTCAAAATTCAAACTCAAGAACATGGAACTCTCAAGCCATTTTAAGTGGCCAGACTGTTGTATTTCCTTTCACTATTGGAGGAAGGCAGGCTGGTGAGCATTTATTCTCAATAATGGTAACGGATGCGACGGGTAATCAATCTCATAGCTATGGTTTCAGCATAACAGATAATACTAACGATGTGCGAGTAACACGTGCCATTGTCGGTACTGGCGGATGGGTATCGGGACCTGCAACGACAAATTTACGGGAAAACATTCCCATGATTTACTCAGGTGCTGAAAGTTCAGGTTTGCCTGTGACTTTATATTGTACGTCAGTCATGGGGGGAGTTATGAATCAAGCCGTGAATATTGATGTTTCACTATTAAATTAAGATTGGCCGGTCGTTTGATACAATGAAATTTCATATCAAGTCTCCGGCCGATTTATGCCGGTGCCGCGACCCAGCAGCAAAACTTTAGTACCCGGCGCTACGTTGTCATGATACGGGTTAAAGGGGAGATCGCACTCTGACTATCCGGCCAGGCAGCCCGGATATTCATCACGGATTTGTGATTGAGCAAAGCGTCCGCACATGGTTACCTGCGGTCTTCAGACTGAAAGTATGGCTCAAAGGGAGGAATAGCTCCGACAGTCACATAACAAACGACTGTCGGAGCGAACAGCTAAAACAATGTGTACAAATTTGTGTATTAAAACCAATTAACAACCGAAACTTTTCCCATTTAACAATATGATTTTAAATGGTTTAAAGTTGATATCGGTAAGCGCTATCGTAGGGCATACCATTCCTTATGTTTCAGTGGGTTAGCCATAGCACCCAGAATATCGGATATCACGTTCACAATAATCACCAGCGCGCCGATGACCATCACGCCCGCTGAGATCGCGGCGTAGTCCTGTTGGCGAATCGCGTTAATCAGCCAGCGGCCCAGCCCCGGCCAGCTAAAGACCATTTCGGTAATCATCGCCAGCGTTAGCATGGTGGAAAACTGCAGTCCCAGGCGCGGGATCACCGGCGGCAGGGCGTTGTGCAGGACGTGGCGGTGTAAAATCGTCCGCCGCGATACGCCGCGGGTGGCGGCGGCTTTGACATAGTTGGTGTCGTATACTTCACTGGTGCTGATACGCATCAAACGGATCACTTCCGTCGTCGGCGCTACCGCCAGGGTTAGCACCGGCAGCACCATGTGGCGCGCCGCGCTGACGATCATTTCATGGCGCCACGGGGAGTCGGATAGCCATGCGTCGATCAGCGCAAAGCCGGTGACCGATTTCACTTCATACAGCAGATCGAAGCGCCCGGAGACCGGAAACCAGCCCAGGGTAAGGGAGAAAAACAGGGTCAGCAGCAGCGCCAGCCAGAAGACGGGAATCGAAAAGCCCAGCAGCGCCAGGGCGCTGATCAGGGTATCTTGCCATTTGTTGCGCATAATGCCCGCCAGCATACCGACGGGGATCCCGATCACCAGCGCGAAGCCGAAGGCGAGGATACAGAGCTCCATGGTAGCGGGAAAGACCTCTTTAAGCTGCTCGGAAATCAGCTGACCGTTGATGCTGGAAACGCCGAAATCCCAGTGCAGCACGCCCTCAAACCAGAATAGCCAGGCGTTCCACAGCGAGGCGCCCTGCAGCGGCGCGTGGGGCGTAAAATAGCTCAGGCTAAAACCGACAAAGGTCAGCAGGAAGAGGGTAATCAGCAACAGCAGCAGGCGACGCAGAGTAAAAATAATCATGGTTTTTTCACCTCGTCTTCTTTTTCCCGCGAGACGCCTGCGAAAGAGGCGTTGCCAAACGGGCTCAGCACCAGGCCTTTCATGTCGTAACGATAGGCCTGCAAACGCAGGGAGGAGGCCAGCGGCAGTACCGGCAGTTCATTGGCAAGAATGCGCTGCGCCTCTTTGTAGGCCTCAATGCGCGAGGCTAGCTGCTGGGAAGTGAGCGCCTTTTGCAGCACCTCGTCGAATTCGCGATGACACCAGTGAGCATAGTTGGTTTGTGAGGTAATCGCCGCGCAGCTCAAAAGCGGACGGAAAAAGCTGTCCGGATCGTTACTGTCCGTTGCCCAGCCGGACAGCGTCAGGTCATGACTCATATCCATTAATCTGGCCTCCTGGAACCGGCCTTCGACCGGCACAATAATCACCTTCACGCCAATTTGCGCCATATCCGCCTGAATAAGCTCGGCGGTTTTCAGCGGGCTGGGGTTCCAGGCCTGCGAGCTGGTTGGCACCCACAGCTTAAGCGTTAGGTTTTCCAGCCCCAGGGCTTTCAGCCGGGCGCGGGCTTCCGTGGGGTTATATTCGGTGATCCTGGCGTCGTTATCGTAGGCCCAGGAGGCGCGAGGCAGCATAGACGCGGCGGTTTCCGCCGTGCCGTAGTAGATCGACTGCATCAGGCGCTGATTATTGATGGCCAGCGCCAGCGCATGGCGTACCTCAGGATTATCGAGCGGCGGCTTAGCGGTGTTAAACGCCAGCCAGGCGATGTTCATTCCCGGGCGCAGGGTCAGGCGCAGACGCGGGTCGTCACGCAGAATAGAGAGCTGGCTTGCGGCGGGCCAGGCCAGCACGTCGCACTCGCCGGTCAGCAGTTTTGACAAGCGGCCGGTGCCGCCGGAGCCGAGATCGACCACCACCTGCGGCATCAGCGGTTTACCGCGCCAGTAGGCCGGATGGCGCTGCAGGCGAATGTACTGACCGCTGCGATACTCCTCCAACTGGAACGGACCGGTGCCGACCGGTTGCCGATCGATCAGTTCCTGGCGATCGTTCTGCGCCAGCTTCGCGGCATACTCTGCCGACATCACCGAGGCGTAGTGGGTGGCCAGATGCCACAGGAACGAGGCGTCCGGGCGTTTGAGGCGAAACTCGACGGTATGACTATCCAGCTTACGCACGCTTTCCACGCTGTCGGCAAACTGTAAGCTATCGAAATAGGGAAAGCTGCTGCCGTTAACGTTGTGCCACGGGTGGTCGCGATTAAAAATGCGGCCAAAGGTGAAAATGACGTCATCGGCATTAAAATTACGGGTCGGTTTGAACCAGGCGGTGGTCTGAAAAGGCACGTTGTTGCGCAGGTGGAAGCGGTAGGTTGCGCCGTTGTCCAGCACCTCCCAGCTTTCTGCCAGTTCGGGAACCAGGCGATAAGTATAGGGGTCGACGTCAAGCAACCGGTCGTAGAGCTGGGCGGCCAGGGTATCGACAATCAGGCCGCTGCTGACCTTTTGCGGGTTGAAGGTGTTGACCTGACCGCTCACGCAATAAACGAAGCCGCTATCGCGAATATCCGCGTGCGCAGGCAGCGCTGGCGCGGCAAAAGCTTGCCCGTACAGCATACATACCGCTGCCAGGAGAGAAGACAATTTCAGGCGCATAGTTTCTTTTTGATTAAAGAGCAAGGCTCTATCTTATTAATATTAAATAACATTTACCACCACCTTATTGCTCATGGAGATAATATAAGCGAGGCTGCGTCGGTTATTTGACCAACTGATTCAAATTCATACCGCTGATTAACTTCGAGTATACCTCGTAAATCATCCGACGTTTGTCATCAGGCAAGCGAGGGGTTGAGCAAAGCGTATTTTCGATTCATCTGCCGCACGGCTTGAGGAAGCTATGGGTATTGAGCATGGCGCTTATTTGCGTCGAAGCCCCGATATCCGCCACATGGTATCTTTTTATTGGCGGTTTCTCCAGCCAGCCGTGGCTGTACGGCTGGCTGGCGGTCGAGGCGCTACAGGGGAAGGAGTCGGTTATAGCGGGCGATGTAATCTTTGGGATTAATTTCCAGCTTTTCGCCATCGTGATGGTGGGCAACATAAGTACGCAGTACCAGGCCGCTGTTTTGCGGCGTAATTGTCCAGCCCTGTTGACGATATGCATCTTCGGTTGAGCGGATAAGCAGGTCCGAAAAGATCATCATGACCGAGAGCGCCGGCGCGCGGTGGCTTTTCATGGTATGGACCAGGCTGACGTGCGCCGCATAGCGGCCGAGCGTTGAAGGATTAACCGGAATCATCTTTATTTTCAGTCCATTGAGTCATGATGCGCTGATGATAGTTCACATGAGGATATCTTGCTAGTTACAATTTTTTAACCCCATGCGAACGGGCTGCCTCGCAAGCAAAAGCTATTTTTCACGGCACAGGCCGCTTGCAGAAAGAAACAGGGTAGTGACGCTGTCACTTTTCAATCGCCGAGCGGCGTGAATTCATAAAGCGCCAGCGCATTGCTCTCCAGCGAATCGACAAGCTGCCAGCGGTCGCTATCCGGCGTCTCTTCACTGACGCGCAGCGCCGGACGCGCTCTGTGCATCAGCCAGCGATAGTCCTCATCGTCAGGCCCGCTTTGGCTGCGAAAGGCCTCAAACAGCGGGAAGAGCGCGCCATGGTGCCGATCGAACAGATGATGTTTGATTCGCCAGCGTCCTTCAAGGCCGAGCAGGCGCACGCTCCAGGGCTGACTAAAGCGCTGGATAAACGCCTCCTCGCTGGAAAGCCAGGGATTGAAAACTACCGTGTTGCGCAGCAGTAGCTGATAATGGCCGTTATGGCGCAGCAGCAGCAAGTTCTTGTCGTTGATCACCACCTCGCCCCGCAGCCTGCGCCACAGCCATAGCACCCAGTAGACCGGTCGCGGCAGACCGTGGAGATAGTGCAGCGCCAGGCTGGAAGTATCCAGCTTGCCGTTGGCGCGGGCTTCCCCCTGCAGCCCTGAATTCAGCCAGAATCCCGCGAGCCAAACCTGATCCGCCAGTCCCAGCAGATTATCCATCAGCAGCGCGCCGCGAAAGAAACGGCCGTTGGTATCGCGGGTATCGCCGGTGAGGGTATTCCACGAGAGCAGCCAAAGCGGCAGCAGGAGCTGCCGCTGGCGCAGCGCGCTATGAAGTTTGCGCAATTTGTGTACCGGATAGTTTTCGCTGGCGGCCAGTTTCTGGCTATCCACCTGCGCGAGATCCAGCAGTTCATTAGCATCGGCCTGGCAGGCCAGAAAATCCGCCTCGACCAGCAGCGGTGAACGCAGAAGGGGATCGTCCTCCACCTGTTGAGGGAAACGGTGCCAGATCCCCAGCGCCGACTGCGGCGATAGCCTCTGCAGGATCGCCTTTTGTTGCCGCCAGGCGTGCTGGCGGGCCTCGTCGCTGGCCTGAGGGGACCAGTGCCAGACGAAGTGCCAGCTGGCGAGGGTTGCTGGCGGAAAATGGTTAGCGGACAGAGAGAGGAAACGTTGCAGCAGGTCGCCGCGGGTGGTGAGCCCGGTATGCAGTATCACCGCCAAGCCCTGGGTCGCCAGCCAGCTAAAAATGCGCTGCAGGTTATACCAGCAGGCATACCCGGCCATTTGCGGATCGTCCCAGCCGGTGCCGAACAGGCGGCTGCTGAGAAACGGATCGTGAATATCGATGGCGAATATCGGCAGCGCGTCGTGCAGCTGTTCCAGTTCGCGGCGGACATCCTCGCGCAGCAGATCGTCCAGTTCACGAACGGTAATCACCATTCGGGTGTGACGCAGCGGCGCGCCGCGCGCCGGGAGTTCGCGAACATCGAGATGGCGGGTTTGTTGGGGGCTGAGCCGCAGCGGCGGGCTATCCAGACCGTAGGTTTGCGGCGCGTTGAGCCGGGCGTACAGCCGATCGATTGACACCGGCTGCCATCGCTCGGTCTGCTGTAGGTGCGGGCGGAGAGATTCGACCGCCGTCTGCGGGTGCTGCTGGCGGAACTGGCGCGGCGTCAGGCCGTGCTCGCGTTTAAACAGGTCGCTCATCACCCGGCTGCTGGCAAAGCCCTGCTGCTGAGCGATCTGCTGTATCGATTGACGCGTCGTCGTCAGCTGCTCCGCGGCTTTGCGCAGGCGCAGCCCGGTGATGTACTGCATAAAGCTGACGCCCACCTCTTTGCGGAACAGACGCGAGAGCCAGGCCTCAGAAACAAACTCCGCGGCGGCTATCTCCTGCAGCGACAGGCGCCGTTGATAGTTGGCGTCGATTCGCGCCACCACTCTGTTAATTCGCTGGCTCCAGCGTTCGGCTCCGCGAGACGCCTGGGCGGTGAGGGGACGGCTGAAGCGTGACGCCAGCAGGAGAGCAATTTCGCTAAGCCAGCGGTTGGCCTCCAGCCGGTAGTGGGCCTGCGGATTGACCAGACCGAGGACCAGCAGCTGGCGCATCAGGTAGCGCAGGGTGTCTTCGGCATCGCGGGTTTCGCTGCTGCTCTGGTAGGCGGAGGCAAAAAAATCGCCGTCGAGGCGGGTCAGCCATCCGGCGTTCAGCGACAGCGCCATCACGACGTTCTCCGTCTTGCTGTGCAGGCTCCAGCGGCGATGACGATTCACTATCGCCAGTTCATCGGCCTGCAGGTACCGACCCGTCTCGCCATCGCGGAGTTCGACGCTGCCCTCAAGCAGCCATAGCAGCGTCAGAGCATCGTTTTCCTGCTGGCTCAGCTGCCGGATATCGCGAACCACAACCTGAAAGTCGCCTGAATGATGCTCCACCGTCGCCTCCTGAAGACAAAAAACAGCACCTCATTTTTTGTCATAACCGTTTTGTATGAAAAACACTCATTAATAATCCGTCACTATAAAACAAAAAAGCGCATTTTAAAGCCAACAGGGATGCATAAACTCGAAAGTGTCGTGCAAACACAACACAGGAATAATAAAAATGACACACCCGATTATTGAGGCATTACAGGTTAACGAGGCGCAGTTTGTCGCGCTTCGCCGCCGCTTCCATCAGCAGCCGGAAATTGGTTTTGAAGAGCATAAAACCAGCGAAGAGGTTGCCCGCCTGCTCGGCGAATGGGGCTATCAGGTTCACCGCGGTCTGGCGGGCACCGGCGTGGTCGGTACTTTACGCGTCGGCGAGGGTAAAAAACGGTTGGGGCTACGGGCGGATATGGACGCGCTGCCGATGCAGGAGATGAGCGGCAAAGCGTGGGCCAGCCGGGTCGACGGTCGTTTTCACGGCTGCGGCCACGATGGCCATACCACCACGCTATTGTACGCCGCGGAATATCTGGCGCGCACCCGGCAGTTTAACGGCACCCTGCAGCTTATTTTTCAGCCTGCCGAGGAGTTGCTCTACGGCGGTCGGGTCATGCTGGAAGACGGCCTGTTTGACCAGTTCCCCTGCGATGCCATTTTTGGCCTGCATAATATGCCGGGGCAGCCGTTAGGCAGGATTGGCCTGCGCGATGGGGCGATGATGGCTTCCTCGGACACTCTCCATATTGAAGTCAAAGGGGTGGGCGGACACGGCGCGGTACCGGAGCATACCGTCGACGCCACGCTGGTTGCCTGTCATATCACCCTGGCGCTGCAATCCATTGTTTCCCGAAACATCACGCCGTTTGAACCAGCGGTCGTGACCGTGGGCAGCATTCAGGCCGGGCACGCCCCGAACATTATCAACGACAAGGTGTTAATGAAGCTCACGGTGCGCACCTTAAACGAACAGGTTCGCGAGACCGTCCTGCAGCGCATTCACGATATCGCCGTTGCTCAGGCCGAGAGCTTTAACGCCAGCGCCGCCTTAACCCACGTTAACGGCAGCCCGGTTTTAAGGAACGATCCGGCTGCCAATGAGATGGTCCGCACGGTGGCGACCGCGCTGTTTGGCGAGGCGCAGGTCGGCGAGGTGAAGCCGTTTATGGGCAGCGAAGATTTTGCTTTTATGCTCGAGCGCAATCCGAACGGCTGCTATTTCACCATCGGGGCCGGGGACGAAGCGGATCGCTGCATGGTGCATAACCCGGGATACGACTTCAACGATGCGCTGTTGCTGAAAGGCGCCGCGCTGTGGTGCGCCCTGACGGAACACTATTTGCGTTAATGTCCGCAACGAAGAGGACCCTGCTATGAGTTCTGTATCGCTAAGCGAAGCGCAGTTCGTCGGCACCGATCGTCTGCTGGCGGGTATTGTATTGAGCGTTCTGACCTTCTGGCTGTTTGCCCAGTCGGTGATTAACGTGGTTCCGGCGATGAAGAGCAGCCTCGATATTTCGCTGGAAACCCTGACCCTGGCGGTGAGCCTGAGCGCCTTATTCAGCGGCTGCTTCGTGGTCGCCAGCGGCGGGCTGGCGGATAAATTCGGCCGCATGCGCATGACTACCCTGGGCCTGATCCTCAGCATTGTCGGTAGCGCAATGCTGGTGCTCTCTCAGGGACCCGCGCTGTTCCTGGCCGGGCGCGTTTTACAGGGGCTGTCGGCCGCCTGCATAATGCCGGCGACGCTGGCGTTAATTAAAACCTGGTATGAAGGCAAAGCGCGCCAGCGGGCGGTCAGCTTCTGGGTCATCGGCTCGTGGGGCGGCAGCGGTCTGTGCTCGTTTGTCGGCGGCGCGATCGCCACCGGTCTGGGCTGGCGCTGGATCTTTGTTTTCTCCATCGCGGTAGCGCTGGCGGCGCTGTTTTTGCTGCGCGGTACGCCGGAAAGCCGCAGCGCCGGCGCGCAGCAGCATAAGCTGGACATCAGCGGCCTGCTCAGCCTGATCCTTGCGCTGGTGCTGCTAAATCTGTTTATCAGCAAAGGCCACGGCTGGGGCTGGACCAGCGCAACCTCGCTGGCGATGCTGGCCGGCGCGCTGGCATCGGGGCTGTTTTTTATCCGCAGCGGCCAGCGTAAGGGCGACGCGGCGCTGATTGATTTCGCGCTGTTTCGCAATCGGGCCTACAGCGCCGCGGTGTTGTCGAACTTTATGCTCAACGGCGCCATCGGTACGATGATGATTGCCAGCATCTGGCTCCAGCAGGGGCATCATCTGAGCCCGCTGGAGAGCGGAATGATGACGCTCGGCTATCTGGTTACCGTGCTGGCGATGATTCGGGTGGGCGAGAAGCTGCTGCAACGCTACGGCGCGCGTTTGCCGATGATGAGCGGCCCGGTCTTTACCGCGGTCGGTATTCTTCTTATCTCCTGCACCTTCCTCGATAAATCGACCTATATCGTCACGGTCTTTTTCAGCAACGTGCTGTTTGGCTTCGGCCTGGGCTGCTACGCCACCCCGTCAACGGACACCGCGGTGGTTAACGCTCCTGAGAATAAGGTAGGCGTGGCCTCGGGGATCTATAAGATGGGCAGTTCGCTCGGCGGAGCGATGGGTATTGCGGTGACAGCGTCACTTTTTGCGCTGTTTTTACCGCTCGGCATGGCCAGCGCGGCGCAGTATGCGCTGTGGTTTAACGCCGCGCTCTGCCTGGGTTCAATGGCGGTGAGCGCGCTGCTGCTTCCGCGTACAGGTCAAAGCTGATGTTTTTTCAGCAGCGCCCGCAGCTGGTGGTAGGTTAGCCCCAGCAGTTCGGCCGCCTGCTTTTGATTGTACTTCGCCTGTTCGAGGCTTCTCTCGAGCAGGCTTTTTTCTTGCTCCTGCTGGAAAGCGCGTAAATCGAGCGGCAGCGTGGGGCCAGGCGTCTTCTCCACTTCGACGGGCGTCGCCGCGTGCTGCTGGCGGAAGGGGTTAATAATAATATTATCCAGCTCGCGCTCGCTGCTGCCGTGGCGGTAGACCGAGCGTTCAACCACGTTTTTTAATTCACGGATATTCCCCGGCCAGCGGTAGTTCTGCAGCGTCATGGCGGCGCGTTCGCTAAAGCCGGGAAACAGCGGCAGTCCGAGCTCGCGGCACATCTGGATAGCAAACTGGGTGGCGAGCAGCATGATGTCGCTCTGGCGCTCGCGCAGCGGCGGCAGTTGCACCACATCAAAGGCCAGACGGTCGAGAAGGTCGGCGCGAAAAAGTCCGTCTTCCACCATTTGTGGCAGGTCGGCGTTGGTCGCGCACACCAGGCGGACGTTAACCTGCAGCGGTTGGCTGCCGCCGACGCGCTCCAGTTCGCCATACTCAATCACGCGCAGCAGTTTTTCCTGTACCAGCATCGGCGCGGTGGCCAGCTCATCGAGAAACAGGGTACCGCCGTCGGCGCGCTCGAAGCGCCCCGGGTGACGTTTACTGGCCCCCGTAAAGGCGCCGGCCTCATGCCCGAACAGCTCCGAATCGAGCAGATTTTCATTGAGCGCCGCGCAGTTCAGGGAGATAAACGGCCCCTGCCAGCGGGAAGAGAGGAAGTGCAGACGGCTGGCAATCAGCTCCTTGCCGGTTCCGCGCTCGCCAATAACCAGCACCGGTTTATCGAGCGGCGCCAGTCTTGAGACCTGCTCCAGCACCTCAAGAAAGCTATTGGCCTCGCCGAGCAGGTTGTCCTTGTAATCCGCCATGATGAATTTCGCCATTTAGTAGTGTGATTCACCAGGTCACTTTAGCAATGCGCTGGCCAGATAACAACCACTTCCATTAAAATCAATAAGATAAAAACTTGGCACGGCATTTGTATTAGTCATGGCACAGGCCGGTGCCTGACACCAGAACTATGAGGATTGAAATTATGGGTATTTTTTCTCGTTTTGCCGACATCGTGAACGCCAACATTAACTCTCTGCTGGAGAAAGCGGAAGATCCGCAGAAGCTGGTTCGGCTGATGATCCAGGAGATGGAAGACACGCTGGTTGAAGTCCGTTCGACCTCGGCGCGGGCGTTGGCTGAAAAGAAACAGCTGAGCCGTCGTATTGAACAGGCCGTTGCCCAGCAGGCGGAATGGCAGGAAAAAGCCGAGCTGGCGCTGCGTAAAGAGAAAGAGGATCTGGCCCGTGCGGCGCTGATCGAAAAGCAGAAGCTGACCGACCTTATCGGCAGCCTGGAAAACGAAGCGCAGCTGGTTGATGAAACGCTGGCGCGGATGAAAAAAGAGATTGGCGAGCTGGAAAACAAACTCAGCGAAACCCGCGCCCGTCAGCAGGCGCTGATGCTGCGTCATCAGGCTGCAAGCTCCTCCCGCGACGTTCGCCGTCAGCTGGACAGCGGTAAGATTGACGAGGCGATGGCGCGTTTTGAATCGTTTGAACGCCGCATCGATCATATGGAAGCCGAAGCCGAAAGCCACCGCTTCGGTAAAGATAAATCGCTGGATCAGCAGTTCGCCGATCTGAAAGCGGACGATGAAATCAGCGAGCAGCTGGCGGCGTTGAAAGCCAAAATGAATCAAAATAACCAGTAATGTCTTCGGGCGGCACCAAGACGTGCCGCCGCCATCAGCAAGGAGTTCACATGAGCATGCTTTTTCTCGCCATCCCTTTGACGTTGTTTGTGCTGTTTGTTTTGCCGGTCTGGCTCTGGCTGCATTACAACAACCGCACCGCCAGCGGCAGCCTATCGCAGAACGAACAGCAGCGCCTGCTGCAGCTGACCGATGACGCGAAGCGCATGCGCGAGCGTATTCAGGCGCTGGAGGCGATTCTTGACGCTGAGCATCCGAACTGGAGAGAGAAATAATGAGCGGACTGGATCTGAGTAAAAAACTGTGGCGCATTCCGCAGCAGGGCATGGTGAAAGGGGTTTGCGCCGGCATCGCGCAGTACCTGGACGTGCCGGTTAAGCTGGTGCGCCTGATTACCGTACTGGCAATGATTTTTGGCCTGTTCCTGTTTGTGGTGGTGGCCTACATCATTCTCTCGTTTGCGCTGGATCCTATGCCGGAAAGCGAGCTGTATGGTGAAAAAACGCCGAGCAGCGGAGAGCTGTTGGCCGCCGCGGATAAGGAGCTGGCAGCAGGGGAGCGTCGTCTGCGTGAAATGGAACGCTACGTCACTTCCGACACCTTTTCGCTACGCAGTCGTTTTCGCCAGCTATAACTGAAAGTTGAGGTTAATAATGAACATGAAATGGCAGCAGGCCGGGCAAAAAGTCAAACCGGGTCTGAAAATCGCAGGCAAGCTGGTGCTGCTCACCGCGCTGCGCTACGGCCCGGCGGGCGTCGCAGGCTGGGCGGTAAAATCCGTCGCGCGTCGGCCGCTGAAAATGCTGCTGATGCTTGTTCTGGAACCGATGCTCAGCCGGGCGGCGCAGCGGTTTTCTAAACGTCGCGGATGGCGTATGTTATGAGTGCCTAAAAACTCACTCTATCAGGATGATAAAATGCGAAAACTGCTTCTGGGTTTAGCGCTGGCCATGGCCTTACCCGTCTTCGCGGCGGAGCACTGGATTGACGTCCGCGTTCCGCAGCAGTATCAAAAAGAACACGTCGACGGGGCGGTGAATATCCCGCTGGCGGATTTAAAAACGCGGATTGCGGCTGAAGTACCGGATAAAAACGATACCATTCACGTCTATTGCAACGTTGGCCGGCAATCTGGCCAGGCTCAGCAGATGCTGAGCGAAATGGGCTACACGCAGGTGGTGAATGCCGGCGGCCTCAGTCAGATCGCCAGGCCGAAAAGCGCCAGCAAATAATTTTCCGCCCCGTCGCAGCGGGGCTATTGCACTTTATGATTAGCCCTCATGTCTATTTCCCTCGTTCTTCAGGCTCAACAGGATGGCGATGAAGCGACTCAAAACAGAATTTAATGCGCTGGTGAATCGTGGGGTTGACCGGCATCTTCGCCTGGCCGTCACCGGCCTTAGCCGCAGCGGCAAGACCGCCTTTATCACCGCGCTGGTAAATCAACTGCTCAATATTCACGCCGGGGCGCGGCTGCCGCTGCTCAGCGCAGCGCGTGAAGAACGCCTGCTGGGCGTCAAGCGCGTCCCGCAGCGGGATTTCGGCATTCCGCGTTTTACCTATGACGAAGGGCTGGCCCAGCTGTACGGTCAGCCGCCGGTCTGGCCAACGCCCACCCGCGGCGTCAGCGAAATCCGCCTCGCTCTGCGCTATCGCTCCAACGATTCGCTGCTGCGCCATTTTAAAGAGACCTCGACCCTCTACCTGGAGATTGTCGACTATCCCGGCGAGTGGCTGCTGGATCTGCCGATGCTGGCCCAGGACTATCTGACCTGGTCACGGCAGATGACCGGATTACTGCAGGGGCAGAGGGCGGAGTGGTCAGCGCGCTGGCGTCAGCTATGCGAAGGACTGGATCCGCTGGCGCCCGCCGATGAAACCCGTCTGGCGGAGATCGCCGCGGCGTGGACCGACTATCTGCATACCTGTAAGCGCGAAGGGATGCACTTCATTCAGCCGGGGCGCTTTGTGCTGCCCGGCGAAATGTCCGGCGCGCCGGCGCTGCAGTTCTTTCCCTGGCCGGACGTTGATGCCGCCGGTGAAGCTAAGCTGGCGCAGGCGGACAAACAGACCAATGCCGGAATGCTGCGCGAGCGTTTTAAATACTATTGCGAGAAAGTGGTTAAGGGCTTCTACAAAGATCATTTCCTGCGCTTCGATCGGCAGATCGTGCTGGTGGATTGCCTGCAGCCGCTTAATAGCGGGCCGCAGGCGTTTAACGACATGCGTCTCGCGCTGACGCAGCTGATGCAAAGCTTCCACTACGGGCAGCGCACGCTGTTTCGTCGCCTGTTCTCACCGGTTATCGATAAGCTGCTGTTCGCCGCGACCAAAGCCGATCACGTCACCGTCGATCAGCACAGCAATATGGTGTCGCTGCTGCAGCAGCTGATTCAGGATGCCTGGCAGAACGCGGCGTTTGAAGGCATCAGCATGGATTGTCTGGGGCTGGCGTCGATTCAGGCGACGCAGAGCGGCCTTATCGAGGTGAACGGTGAGAAGATCCCTGCGCTGCGGGGGCATCGGCTAAGCGACGGACAGCCGCTGACCGTCTATCCCGGAGAAGTGCCCGCGCGCCTGCCGGGTCAGGCCTTCTGGGAGCAGCAGGGCTTTCAGTTTGAAAACTTTCGCCCGCAGGTAATGGACGTTGATAAACCGCTGCCGCATATTCGCCTTGACGCGGCGCTGGAATTTTTGATCGGAGATAAATTGCGATGACCGAACCTTTAAAACCGCGTATCGATTTCGATGGCCCGCTGGAGGTGGAAAAGGCGCAAATTCTGAAATCCGCGCGCGCTTTTGACGGTGCCGATGCGGAGAAGTTCGCTCCTGCGCGGCTCGGCGCGCCGGAAGAAGAAGAGGGCGCGGCGGAAGCGGTGGTGGAATCGGTGCTGCGACCTAAGCGCAGCCTGTGGCGAAAGATGGTCAGCGCCGGGCTGGCTATTTTTGGCGTCAGCGTCGTGGCGCAGGGCGTGCAGTGGACGATGACCGCCTGGCAAACGCAGGACTGGATCGCCCTCGGCGGCTGCGCTGCCGGCGCGCTGATCGTCGGGGCGGGCGTCGGTTCGGTGGCGACCGAATGGCGCCGGCTGTGGCGGCTACGCCAGCGCGCACACGAGCGCGATGAGGCGCGGGACCTGATGCACAGCCATGCGGTTGGCAAAGGGCGCGCCTTTTGCGAAAAGCTGGCCCAGCAGGCGGGGCTGGATCACTCGCACCCGGCGCTGCAGCGCTGGTATGCGGCGATCCATGAAACGCAGAACGATCGTGAAGTGGTGAGCCTGTACGCGCAGATCGTGCAGCCGGTACTGGATGCGCAGGCGCGGCGTGAGATTAGCCGTTCGGCGGCGGAATCGACGCTGATGATTGCCGTCAGCCCGCTGGCGCTGGTGGATATGGCGTTTATCGCCTGGCGTAATTTACGTCTGATCAACCGCATCGCCACTCTGTACGGTATTGAACTGGGCTACTACAGCCGCCTGCGCCTGTTCCGCCTGGTGCTGCTGAATATCGCTTTTGCCGGCGCCAGCGAGCTGGTGCGGGAAGTCGGGATGGACTGGATGTCGCAGGATCTCGCGGCCAGGCTATCGGCGCGCGCGGCGCAGGGAATTGGCGCCGGTCTGCTGACGGCGCGGCTGGGTATTAAGGCGATGGAGCTGTGCCGTCCGCTGCCGTGGATCGCCGACGATAAACCGCGGCTGGGTGATTTTCGCCGCGAGCTGATCGGCCAGCTAAAAGAGACGTTGCAGAAGAGCAAAAGCGGCGCGGAAAAATAAGTCGCTTAAGCATTCCCGGCTTGCGGCGTGAACGCCTTAGCCGGGCTACGGGTTCCTGCCGTCTGCGGTCTGGTAGCCCGGACAGGCGCGTCAAGCGCCGCCTCGGACCGGGGATTTATCCTGACCACACTCCTGTTTTAACCATTCGCTAAAGGCGAGAAAACGCGGACGCGAGCGGTTCTCTTGCGGACAAATCAGGTTGTAGCCAAACGGCGATGGCACCCGATGCGGACTTAACGCCACCAGCTTACCCACATCCAGAAGAGGTTGAATCAGCGTCTGGCGGCCCATCATCACCCCTAAGCCATTTTCGGCCATTTGGATCGCGATGGAGTGGTTATTCACGGCGTAATAACGTCCTTCGAAAGGTAATTCAGCCTGAGTTTGTTGACACCATAGCCGCCATTCGGCAAAAAGATCCTGAATATCCGTCGATTCGGAAGCATGGATCCAAACCACGCCCGACGCTTTCCCCGCGCTCAGCGGCTGGTGCTGGCGCTGATATTCCGGCGAACATACCGGCAGCAGGCTTTCATTCATCAACCGCTCCTGATACAGATCGGGGTACAGTGTCGCCCCGTAGTAAATCGCCAAATCCACGCGCTCTTCGTTAAAGTCCATCACCCCGGCGCGCACGCGGAACTGTAAATTTAGCCCCGGCCACTGCGCCTGAAAGCGCGGCAGGCGGGGCATTAGCCACAGATGCGCCAGCGTCGGAGCAATGCCGACATGCAATGTGCCGCGCAGATCCTGCTCGCGAATGTCTTCGATTTCATCATTAATCGCGCGCAGCGAGTGGCTTAGCGTGGTCAGCAGGCGTTTGCCTTCTTCAGTCAGCGCCAGCTTACGCGTCAGCCGAATAAACAGACGAAAACCGATGTGCATCTCCAGTTTGCGGATCCGATGGCTGACCGCCCCTTGGGTCAGATTCATTTCATGCGCCGCGAGGGTGAAGCTCAGGTGCCTTGCCGTCACCTCAAATGTTTGCAGCAGCGCCAGGATGCTTTGTTGCTCCAGCATGATCATTCTCCGTTATGCATTACTCACATTCATGCATGCGCCGTTTTATTTCGTTTGTTACGCCAGTTATGGTGGTTTTAAATAGTTATACCTTATATCAAATGGAGATATACCATGTCCGGACTTAAAATTGTGGTGATAGGCGGCGGTTCCAGCTATACCCCGGAACTGATCGAAGGTTTACTTAAGCGGCATGCTGAGATGCCGGTTAAGTCGCTGTGGCTGGTGGATATTGAAGACGGCAAAGAGAAGGTAGACATTATTGCCGGGCTGGCGCGGCGCATGATTGCTAAAGCCGGTTTATCTATTGAGGTGGTGGCGACGCTTGACCGGGAAAGCGCGTTGCAGGGGGCTGATTTTGTGTGCTCGCAGTTTCGCGCCGGGTGCCTGGATGCGCGCATCAGCGACGAGCGCATCTCGTTAAAATATGGCCTGATTGGCCAGGAAACTAACGGACTGGGCGGTTTCGCCAACGCTTGTCGGACGATCCCCATCGCTCTTGAAATTACGGCGGATATGGAACGCCTGTGCCCGGATGCCTGGCTGCTCAACTTCACCAACCCATCGGGCATGGTGACGGAAGCGGTGCTGCGCCATAGCAAGATTAAGGCCGTGGGCCTGTGTAATGTGCCGGTAATTATGCAAAAGGGCGTGGCGCAGTTGCTTAATTGCTCAAATGAAAATGATTTCATCATGCAGGTCGCGGGTCTGAACCACTTTATCTTCGTGCGGCAGATCCTGCACAAAGGGAAAGAGTGGCTACCGGAGGCGATAGCGCAGATTGCCGCGGGCAACGACCCGCTGGTACCGCGCAATATTCCGCCATTCCGCTGGCCGCAGCATCTGCTGCAAGGACTGGGGATGATCCCCTGCGCCTACCTGCGTTATTACTATATGAAGGACGACATGCTGCGTCAGGAACTGGCGGAGGCTGATGGCGAGGGGACGCGCGGCGAGGTGGTGAAGCTGCTGGAAAAAGAGCTGTTCGCCCAGTACAGCGACCCGAATCTGGCGGTAAAACCGAAGGCCCTGGAGGGGCGCGGCGGGCAATATTATTCTGAAGCCGCCTGTGAACTGATGAACAGTATCTACAACGATAAACGAATTATTATGCACGTTAACACCCGCAACAATGGCGCGATTAACGGCCTGCCTGACGACTGCGCGGTCGAGGTCAGTTCACTGATTACCGCATCCGGCCCGCAGCCGCTGAACGTGGCGTCATTCCCGGAAGATACGCTGCGCCTGCTGCAACTGATGAAGTCTTTCGAGCGTCTGACCATTGAAGCGGCGATAACCGGCAATCGGCATACCGCGTGGCGCGCGCTGGTGCTCAACCCGCTGATCGTCAGCGGCGAGAGGCTTGAACAGGCGCTGGATGAGGTCATCGAGCATAACCGGAAACTACTGCCCGCGTTTCATCAATAGTTGCAATTGCTGCTTCATGATAGCCGATTATCCGATCGGCTACTTTACCTCCGGGCGCATAACTTTACGGCAGAAAGGCCATTTTTCCGCCATACTGTCAATAATTGTTGACAGCTATCTTCACGCCAGCAAATAACTGTCCTATCATTCATCGGTTATTGGCCTCTTTAGGGTGAAAACGCCTATGCGTCTTGAAGTCTTTTGTGAAGACCGTCTTGGTCTGACTCGTGAATTGCTCGATTTACTGGTGCTGCGCGGTATCGACCTGCGGGGCATCGATATTGACCCTATTGGCCGAATTTATCTCAACTTCGCCGAGCTGGATTTCGCCAGCTTCAGCAGCCTGATGGCGGAAATTCGTCGTATCGCCGGCGTCACCGACGTGCGCACCGTGGCGTGGATGCCGTCAGAGCGCGAACATCTGGCGCTCAGCGCGCTGCTGGTGGCGATGCCTGAGCCGGTGCTGTCTCTCGACACCAAAGGAAAAGTCGAACTGGCTAACCCGGCCAGCTGCCAGCTGTTTGGCCAGAGTCAGGAGAAGCTGCGCAGCCACCCGGTCGCGCAGCTGATTACCGATTTTAACGTCCAGCGCTGGCTGGAGAACAGTCCGCAGGAGTCCCACGCCGAGCACGTGGTGGTTAACGGGCAGAACTTCCTGCTGGAGATCACCCCGGTTTATCTCGAAGGCGAACACGGCGAGAAGGTACTGACCGGCGCGGTAGCGATGCTGCGTTCAACGGTCCGTATGGGGCGCCAGCTGCAAACGATGACCATTCAGGACACCAGCGCCTTTAGCCAGATCCTCGCCGTAGGCCCGAAAATGCGCCACGTTGTCGAGCAGGCCCGTAAGCTGGCCATGCTCAGCGCGCCGCTGCTGATCGTCGGTGATACCGGCACAGGGAAAGATTTGCTGGCCCACGCCTGCCATCTGGCCAGCCCGCGCGCGGGGAAACCTTATCTGGCGCTGAACTGCGGCTCCATCCCGGAAGACGCGGTGGAGAGCGAGCTGTTCGGCGACGCCGTTCAGGGCAAGAAAGGCTTCTTCGAGCAGGCTAACGGCGGCTCGGTTTTGCTGGATGAAATTGGCGAAATGTCGCCGCGCATGCAGACCAAGCTGCTGCGCTTCCTCAACGATGGAACTTTCCGCCGCGTTGGTGAAGATCATGAAGTCCACGTTGATGTCCGGGTGATCTGCGCTACCCAGAAAAACCTGGTGGAGCTGGTGCAAAAAGGGCTGTTCCGCGAGGACCTCTACTATCGTCTTAACGTCCTGACCCTGTATCTGCCGCCGCTGCGCGATTGCCCGCAGGACATCATGCCGCTGACCGAGCTGTTCGTGGCGCGTTTTGCCGATGAGCAGGGCATCCCGCGGCCGAAACTCTCCGCTGATTTGAACAGCGTTTTGATGCGCTACAGCTGGCCGGGCAACGTGCGCCAGCTCAAAAATGCGATCTATCGCGCGCTGACGCAGCTGGACGGTTTCGAGCTGCGCCCTCAGGATATTCTGCTGCCGGATCACGACGTCTCCTCGCTGGCGGTAGGCGAAGAAGCGATGGAAGGCTCGCTGGATGATATTACCCGCCGTTTCGAACGTTCGGTGCTCACCCAGCTTTATCGCAGCTTCCCCAGCACGCGTAAGCTGGCCAAGCGTCTTGGCGTCTCGCATACCGCTATCGCCAACAAGCTGCGTGAATATGGTCTGAGCCAGAAAAAGGGCGATGAGTAATGCCCGTCGGCCGGCTGCCTGCGCCGCCGGCCGGCATTTCCAGAAAAGGGAGGGGGCTGGCGTCAAATGAATCGGTATATACTGCGTTTTTACCCTCTTTATGGCAGGCATACGCATGCGGATCTGGCGTAGTCATTTTTTTCAATGGATGAAACTGCTGGCGCTCTCCAGCGCGATCTCTTTTGTGCTGTTCTGGTTTCACCTTCCCGCCGCGCTGCTGCTGGGGCCGATGATTGCCGGCATCACCCTGAGCCTGCGCGGTGCGGCAATTCGCGTACCCCGTCCCTTTTTTATTGCCGCCCAGGCGATTATCGGCTGCATGATTGCCCGCAGCCTGACGCCCTCCATTTTCGGCGTTCTGCTGGCAAACTGGGCGCTGGTGCTGCTGATTCTCTTTTCCACGCTCGCTATCAGCGCGCTGGCGGGATGGCTGCTGGTGCGCTACAGCGACCTGCCCGGCGCCACCGGGGCGTGGGGGAGTTCGCCGGGCGGCGCCTCGGCGATGGTGATTATGGCCCAGGAGTACGGCGCCGATGTCCGGCTGGTCGCGCTGATGCAGTATCTGCGGGTGCTGTTTGTTGCCGGCGCCGCGGCGCTGGTGGTGCGCGTCGCGCTCGGCGGTGAAGCGCAGGAGATGACTCAGCAGGTCGCCTGGTTTCCGCCGATCAGCCGGCAGCTGCCGCTTACGCTTCTGTTGACGGCGGCGGCGGGGTGGCTTGGGCTGCGGCTGCGCTTTCCTTCCGGGGCGATGCTCTTCCCGATGCTGATTGGCGCGCTGGTGCAGGGAGAAGGCTGGCTGCTGCTCGAACTTCCCGAATGGCTGCTGGCGCTGGCCTATGCCGCCGTCGGCTGGAGCGTTGGTCTAAAGTTTAATAAACAGATTTTCCTGCTGGCGCTGAAAACCCTGCCGCAGATCCTGGCATCGATTATCGGCCTGATCCTGCTGTGCGCGCTGATGGCTTATGGGCTGACGCAGATTTTGCCGCTGGACTTTATGACCGCCTATCTGGCAACCAGTCCGGGCGGACTGGACACGGTGGCGATTATCGCCGCCGGTACGCGGGCGGATATGTCGTTTATTATGGCAATGCAGACGCTGCGCCTGTTCACCATCTTATTGACCGGCCCGGCGATTGCGCGCTTCATCTCCCGCTATGCGGCGCGGCAATAAAAAAAGCCCCCGGTTAACGAGGGCTTATATTACCTGGCGGGGATATTACGCTTTCAGCGCGGCCAGGGCTTCGTCGTAGTCCGGCTCTTCGGTGATTTCATTCACCAGCTGGCTGTAAACAACCTGGTCATTTTCATCAATGACGACCACAGCACGCGCCGCCAGACCGGCCAGCGGGCCCGCGGAGATAGCGACGCCGTAGTCGGCCAGGAACTGCGCGCCGCGCAGGGTAGACAGAGTGACAACGTTGTTCAGGCCTTCAGCGCCGCAGAAGCGAGACTGCGCGAACGGCAGGTCAGCGGAAATGCACAGCACGACGGTGTTGTCCAGTTCAGACGCCAGCTGGTTAAATTTACGTACCGATGCCGCGCAAACGCCGGTATCGATGCTTGGGAAAATGTTCAGCACTTTACGGGAGCCGGCGAACTGGCTCAGCGCGACGTCAGAGAGATCTTTGGCCACCAGCGTAAACGGCTGCGCTTTAGCGCCTGCCTGCGGAATGGTGCCTTGAACAGAAACGGGGTTGCCCTGGAAATGCACGGTTTGTGACATGGTTATCTTCCTGTTTACATATAGTTAACGTCGCGGCTAGTGTATGACATCCGTCATCAGCACGGCAAATCCTTTTAATACTTACCTGCGAGGTTCAGGGAATGCGAAATCTGCGAGTCTATGAAGAAGCCTGGCCGTTACATACTCCGTTTGTGATCGCCCGCGGCAGCCGCAGCGAGGCAAAAGTCGTGGTGGTGGAGATTGAAGAGAATGGCGTCAAGGGGACAGGTGAGTGCACGCCCTATCCTCGTTACGGAGAGAGTATAGCCTCGGTGATGGCGCAGATTATGGCGATTGGCGAACAGATTGAACGCGGCGTCTCTCGTGAGCAGATTCAGCACCTGCTGCCCCCCGGGGCCGCGCGTAACGCCGTGGACTGCGCGCTCTGGGACTGTCAGGCGCGCAGCGCGGGTAAGAGCATCGCGCAGCTGTTGGGCGTGACGCTGCCCAACCGGGTGGTTACGGCGCAAACGGTGGTTATCGGCACGCCGGACCAGATGGCGGCGAGCGCGGCGGCGCTGTGGGAAAAAGGGGCCACGTTGCTGAAAGTGAAGCTCGACGATCATCTGATTAGCGAGCGGTTGATTGCCATTCGTGAAGCGGTTCCGCAGGCAACGCTCATCGTGGATGCCAACGAAGCCTGGCGCAGCGATGGCCTGGCCGAGCGCTGTCAGCTACTGGCAGATATCGGCGTGGCGATGCTGGAACAGCCGCTTCCGGCTGGGGCCGATGAAGCGCTGGAGAATTTTATCCACCCGCTGCCCATTTGCGCCGATGAGAGCTGTCATACGCGCGACAGCCTGGCGGCGCTGCGCGGCCGCTATGAGATGGTCAATATCAAACTGGATAAGACCGGCGGTCTGACCGAAGCGCTGCTATTGGCTGAGGATGCGGAGCGCCTGGGATTTGCGCGGATGCTGGGCTGCATGCTGTGTACCTCAAGAGCCATCAGCGCGGCGCTGCCGCTGGCGCCGCTGGCCCGATTTGCCGACCTCGATGGCCCGACCTGGCTGGCGGTGGACGTTGAGCCGGCGCTGCATTTCAGCACCGGCGTGCTTCATCTTTGAGGATGCCAGTGCAGCAGGTCCGTCATCGCCTGAAGGTATTTATCCGTCGCCTCGTCGGCGGATATCGGCGGGAATTCGGCGGTGATGCAGGGCAGGCCGATATCCGCGCACCAGCTGCCAAAGGAGCCGGGCGTTTCATAGCCGACGCTGCCCACCAGCGGCAGGCTGAACGCCCCGGCAAGCCACTGCCCCAGCGCGCTGTGGCCGGGGTCTTCAATACAGGCCAGCGGATCGTGAAACGAAACCACCCACGCGGGATGGATCTGGTGGATCAGCTGGCACAGCGCCTGGGTTTCCGGTTCTGAACCGGGTTTTTCGCCGGTGAGCAGAACCACATCGCGCTGTTCCGCCGCGCTGTTCCAGCGATAAACCGTTTCGCCTTCTTTCCAGTTTGCCGCCGGAAAATTCCGGTTCAGGTCGATGCCGCGCGCGTTGGCGCGCAGCCCCAGCTGGCAACCGTCCGGGTTGACCGCCAGCACGACATGATGGCGGCGCAGCTCGGGTTTGAGCGTACGTAGCGCGCAGGAGAGGGTGACAATCGATGCGTTTTCATCGCCGTGGGTACCGGCAAGGATCAGGCCGCTGCGGCTATCGGCCAGCGGTGCAGGGAACCACAGCAGCGGCGCGCCGAGGTGAGACTGGCCATAGCGTTGTGTGCCGGGCGGAAAATCACCGCGCTGAGGGCGAGGACGAGAAACGGGCATAGGGCATCCTGTTGTCAGGTTATTTTTCAGCAGTGTTGTGTAAAACCGTCCCGGAATCAAATAGTTTCCAGCGAGGACGAAATCAGCATATATGTCAACTTTCTTTCACAAGCCGTTTGCAATTTCAGGTGATGAAACAAATAATTATCGCACTGCCAGCTCTGGTTTTTTTATTTTAAAGGGGATCTTATGAAGTATCCTGTCACATTGACATGCGGCGCGCTGTGGTTAGCCAGCGTCTCTTCTCTTGCCTGGGCCGCCGATGTCCCGCCGGGCACCGTATTAGCCGAAAAACAGGTGCTGGTGCGGCACATTAAAGATGAACCCGCCTCCTTAGATCCCGCCAAAGCCGTCGGTCTGCCTGAAATTCAGGTTATCCGCGATCTTTTTGAAGGTTTAGTCAATCAGGACGAGAAAGGCAATCTGATCCCAGGCGTGGCGACTCGCTGGCAGAGCAATGATAATCGCGTCTGGACATTTACCCTGCGCGATAACGCCCGCTGGTCCGACGGAACGCCGGTAACGGCGGAGGATTTCGTCTATAGCTGGCGGCGGCTGGTTGATCCTAAAACCACCTCCCCGTTTGCCTGGTTTGCTGCGCTGGCCGGAATCGCCAATGCGCAAAATATTATTGATGGTAAAGCCGCGCCGGATACCCTCGGCGTCACCGCCGTGGACGCGCGTACCTTGCGCGTGCAGCTGGATAAACCGCTGCCGTGGTTCAGCAATCTGACGGCGAGCTTTGCTTTCTATCCGGTGCAGAAGGCTAACGTGGAGAGCGGCGACAACTGGACGCGTCCGGGAAGCCTGATTGGCAACGGCGCGTATGTCTTAAAAGATCGCGTGGTGAATGAAAAGCTGGTGGTGGTTCCCAATACGCACTACTGGGATAACGGCAAAACGGTGATCCAGCAGGTCACATTTACGCCCATTAACCAGGAATCGGCGGCCACCAAACGCTATCTGGCCGGCGATATCGATATCACCGAGTCGTTCCCGAAAAATCTGTACCAGAAGCTGCTGAAGGATATTCCGGGGCAGGTCTATACCCCGCCGCAGCTGGGTACTTATTATTACGCGTTTAACACGCAGAAAGGGCCAACCGCCGATGAGCGCGTGCGCCTGGCGCTCAGCATGACTATCGATCGCCGTCTGATGGCGGAGAAAATTCTGGGTACCGGCGAGAAACCGGCCTGGCGCTTCACCCCGGACGTGACCGCAGGTTTTACCCCGCAGCCGACGCAAATCGAGAGCATGAGCCAGGCCGAGCTGAATGCCCAGGCCAAAGCGCTGCTGCAGGCGGCGGGCTACGGTCCGAACCGTCCGCTGAAGCTGACGCTGCTGTACAACACCTCGGAGAACCACCAGAAAATCGCGATTGCGGTGGCTTCCATGTGGAAGAAAAATCTGGGCGTCGACGTGAAGCTGCAAAATCAGGAGTGGAAAACCTATATCGACAGCCGCAATACCGGCAACTTCGATGTGATTCGCGCCTCATGGGTCGGGGATTACAACGAACCGTCGACGTTCCTGTCGCTGCTCACCTCGACCCACAGCGGTAATATCTCCCGTTTCAACGATCCGGCCTACGACAAAATTCTGACCCAGGCGGCGCTGGAAACGTCGGAAAAGGCGCGCAATGACGATTACAACGCGGCGGAAAAAATCATTATGGCGAAAGCGCCCATCGCGCCGATTTATCAGTACACTAACGGGCGTCTGATTAAACCGTGGCTGAAAGGGTATCCGATAGCCAATCCGGAGGACGTGGCCTATAGCCGCACAATGTATATCCTGAAGCACTGATGCGTACTGACCTTCTGCTAACATCAGGCAACCATCGCTAAACCCACAACTGGCGCGGCTTACAGCGCCAGTGTCTCCTTTCGCATTCTGAGTATCTTCATCCAGGTCGTTTCAGCCCCAAACTCCCACTTTCCGATGCTGCTATTCGTTCAGGATTAAAGCAGAGTCGTCAACGCAGTGAACAACTTTAGCTCGCACGCGTTGCAGGCGTCGCAACGTAATAGTACTGGCACCAGCAACCAGAGCACGCCTTGCCCGGCTGTTGCTAATACAACAGGCTGTGTGCATCAGTTGGCGCATTCGCAACAGCTCTTGCGCAAGCCTATTTTTTAAAACCATTGATTAACATGAATTAAATAATGCGCAGCCTTTGGCATGATTATCGCTAACACCCATATAACAAAATTAAAATAAGTCTTCGATAAATATCGAATATGGTTATATAGGAAATGGATAATGACGCAGAAAGCTGACGAAAATATCAACATATTGGCGTTCTCTCGCCGTAGGTTGCTCTCGCAGAGCAACCTTAGCGGAGAAAGCGAGGAATGGCCTGGCGACTATCGGCAGGGAACGCTGCGCCAGCGCTTCCTGCATCATCTGCGTAACTACTGGGATGTGCATCGTTATCGGAAAGCGCCGCAGGTGGCCGATCGTGCTGCCGCTATTGCCGGAGAAACGCTGGCGACGCTGGGTTTCAGCCTGTCCGCCCGATGTCCCGAGTCCTGATTTTTTCCCCTTTTATCCTTTTCATTAATAAGCGTGTGCCAGTACCTGGACACACCGTGGAGAGCGCTATGCCATCGCAACGAGAGATTCGCCTTAACGCGTTTGATATGAACTGTGTCGGTCACCAGTCGCCGGGCCTGTGGGCCCATCCGCGCGACCGCTCCTGGCAATATAAAGATCTGGAATATTGGGTCGATCTGGCGCGCCTTCTGGAGCGCGGCAAATTTGACGGCTTGTTTATTGCCGATGTGCTTGGTGTTTACGATGTATTTAACGGCAACGGCGATGCGGCGATTCGTCAGGCGACGCAGGTGCCGGTAAACGATCCGCTGGCGCTGATAACCCCGATGGCGCTGGTGACGGAACACCTTGGCTTTGGTCTGACCGCATCGCTGTCATTTGAGCATCCCTATCCATTCGCCCGTCGGCTGTCGACGCTCGATCATCTGACCAAAGGACGGGTGGGCTGGAATATTGTTACCTCGTATCTGGAAAGCGGCGCCCGCAATATTGGGTATCAGGCGCAGACCGATCATGATGCGCGCTACGACTACGCCGATGAATACCTCGACGTCGTGTATAAACTGCTGGAAGGCAGTTGGGAAGACGGCGCGGTTTTGCGCGATCGCGAACGGGGAATTTTTAGCGATCCGCAGAAAATCCATCCGATTAACCATCAGGGCAACTTTTTCTCCGTTCCGGGCATCCATCTGTGCGAGCCGTCGCCGCAGCGCACGCCGGTTCTCTATCAGGCGGGGGCCTCCAGCCGCGGAAAACAGTTTGCCGCCACGCATGCCGAGTGCGTTTTTGTCGCTGCGCCGTCGAAAGTTCTGTTGAAGAAGACGGTCGCGGATATTCGTCGTCGCGCCGCGGAAGCCGGGCGCGATCCGCGCAGCATTCTGATTTTCAATCTGCAAACGGCGATCGTGGGCGAAACCGATCGCGAGGCGCAGGCCAAATGGCAGGAATACAAATCATACGTTAGCTATGAGGGCGCGCTGGCGCTGATCTCCGGCTGGACCGGTATTGACTTCGGTCAGTATCGGCCGGACCAGGTGCTGAAATACCTGCATACCAACGCCATCCAGTCGGCGGTTGAGGCGTTTTCCACCGCCGACCCGAATCGTCAATGGACGGTGGAAGCGCTGGCGGACTGGGTGGGCATCGGCGGCTTTGGCCCGCTGCTCGTCGGCAGTGCGGAAACGGTGGCCGATGAACTGCAATCCTGGGTCGAGGAAACCGATGTCGATGGCTTCAATCTGGCCTACGCCGTGACGCATGAAACCTTCCGCGACGTGGTGGAGCTATTAATACCAGAGCTGCAAAAACGCGGCGTCTTTAAGCAGGATTACCGGCAAGGCACGCTGCGCGAAAAACTGTTCGGCGCCGGGCCGCGCCTGACCGCGCCGCATCCGGGGGCAGACTACCGTCGCGGCGTGCGAAACGATGTCGGGGCGAAGGAGACGGCGGCATGATTGATATCGATAATCTGCATAAACGCTACCGCACGGCGGATGGCCGCGTCAGCGAGGTTCTGAAGGGATTATCGCTCAGGGTGCCCGCCAGCTCCATCACTGCGGTGGTAGGGCCGAGCGGTGCGGGGAAATCGACCCTGGCGCGCTGCATCAGCCTGCTGGAACGCCCCGATAGCGGCAGTATCAAGGTTAACGGCAAAGACTTGTCATTACTGTCAGGGGAGGCGCTGCGGCGTGAACGGCGCGCGATCGGCACCGTTTTTCAATCCTCAGCGCTGCTGAATCGCAAAACGGCGTGGCAAAACATCGCGGTGCCGCTGGAGTATCTGGGCGTGGTGGAACGCGACATTAAGGCGCGGGTCGGTGAACTACTGGAGAGCGTAGGGCTGAGTCACAAAGCGGAGGCCTATCCATCCCAGCTTTCCGGCGGACAGCGTCAGCGCATTGGTATCGCTCGCGCGCTGGCATTACGTCCGTCGGTACTGCTGGCGGACGAGGCCACGTCTGGGCTGGATCCCCAGGCGACCGCCACGGTGCTGGGTTTGCTCCGACAGCTACGTGATGAGTACCGGCTGGCGATAGTCCTGATTACTCATGAAATGGATGCGGTACGCGCCGCGGCGGATGCGGTGGCGGAAATCCGCGATGGCGCGATAGTCCAGTACGGGCAGGTGAAAGAGCTGCTGGCCCGTCCGGATTCCCTGCTTGGTCAGCAGCTATTGCCGCTGTCGCCCATCGCTGTTAACAGCGATCTGCTGCTGCGCCTGAGTTATCGCTGGGATGTGCCGGTGGCGACTGACTGGATCAGCCGTCTGAGCCACCAGCATGCGCTACAGATAGATTTGCTCGGCGGCCATGTGGAAGTGATCAACGGTCAACTGGCGGGGCGTTTACAGGTCGGCGTCCGATTTCAGGGACAACGACTGTCAGCGGATCGAACGATCGCGCTTTTAGCGCAGCTGGGCATTGCGGCGGAAATCCTTGCACATGCCCCCGAGCTACAGGAGGCGGTATGAAACCGACAGTGATAAGCCAGGATACGCCGTGGCATGAAATCCATACATTGCTGCTGCCTGCTTATGGGGAAACCTGGCTGATGGTTGCCATTGTGATGCTGTTTGTGGTGACCCTTGGCGGCGTGGTGGGCGTGGTGTTATTCAACGCCTCGCCGCGAGGATTATTTCCGCATCCCGCGCTTTACCAGGTGCTTAACTGGGGCGTCAACATGGGGCGCTCTCTGCCCTTTCTGGTGTTAATGGCGGCGATTATCCCGTTTACGTTCTGGCTTACGGGTACCACTATAGGCATTCCTGCCGCGGTGGTGCCGATGATTGCCGCTGGCGTGCCATTTTTTGGCCGTCTGGTGGAAAACGCCCTGCGCGAACTCCCGGCGGAGGTTACCGCGGTGGGGCTGGTGTGCGGCGGTTCGCGCTGGCAGATAATCCGCCACGCGCAGCTCAGCGAGGCGCTGCCTGCGCTGGTGGCGGCGGTCACGCTTAACCTGGTGTCGATGATCGAATATTCGGCGATTGCCGGCACTATCGGTGCGGGCGGGATCGGCTATCTGGCGGTCGTGTACGGCTATCAGCGTTTCGACAATCACATCATGATCGCCACCATTGTCGTGCTGATCGCCACGATTCAGATCATTCAATTCTTTGGCGACCGTCTGGTCAATAAGCTTCGCCACACTCAGGGGATTTCTTCATGACAACAGAACAGTTTGAACTCCGTAAAGCCCGCCGCTGGCCATGGCTGGCGGCGCTGGCAGCGATCGCGGCGCTGGCCGTCGTATTCTGGTGGTGGCGCGGATACGCGCAGGCGCCGCAGGTCGTTTTCGGTACGACGTTAAAAATTCACTACGAACCGGCGATGGCGGGCGAGCAGCGAATTATTGAGTACATCAGTCAGCATATTGCGCCCGATTATGGCCTGAAGCTGGAGGCGGTGGGCGTACAGGATCCGGTACAGGCGGACAGAGCCGTGGCGGAGGGGCAGTATGCCGGCACTATCTATCAACATCAGTGGTGGCTTAAGCAGGTGGTGGACGCCAACGGCTTTGCGCTTTCGACGACCGTGCCGGTTTTTCAGTGGGCCTTCGGGATCTATTCCGACCGCTATAAATCGGTACAGGATTTGCCCGTCGGGGCGACCCTCGTCGTGCCGGATGATGGCGCTAACCAGGGGCAGGCATTATGGTTGCTGCAAAGGATAGGGTTAATCTCACTCGATCCGGCGGTTGAGCCGCGCACGGCGAAACTGAAAAATATTGTCGGCAACCCGCACAAGTTCAATTTTAAAGAGCTGGATTTATTAACCATGCCGCGTGCGCTGAATTCAGTGGATGCCGCTATTGGTTATGTCTCACAATTTGATGCCGGAAAAGTCCCGCGAGAAAAAGGCATATTATTCCCGCCTGCGCCTAAAACGTTTGCCTCGCAGTTAGTCATCGGTACACCGTATTTATCGCAGGAGAATATTGTCAAATTAAAACAGGCTTTTTCCGATCCGCGTATTCAGACGTGGTTAAAGACCACTGACGATCCGCTGGTCAAAGACGTACTGGTTCCGGTCTCAGCAAACTAAGACATCATTGATGAAACGATAATAACCGGACGGGCATTTGCTCGCCCGGTTACTGGCGTCATTATTTATTAACTTATTGAATATATTGATAATTATATGGTTATTTATTGTTTTTAATATGCTAAAGCCCGGCTTATAACCAGAGTCACCTGCACAATTATATAAGGTAAATAATATGAGTACTCTGTCTGTTGATAATGCTGGTGCCGTTTCGGCACCGGTGAGTAGCGTCGGGGATGTGGCGCGATTAATTAATTCCGGCAGGGAGCAGAGTAAATATGCGCGGATGATTGTATTCCTCGCGCTCGGCGGTGTATTCCTCGACGCTTATGATTTAACCACGCTCTCTTACGGTATTGATGATGTGGTGCGGGAATTCCAGCTCTCGCCGCTTTTAACCGGCATTGTCACCTCGTCAATAATGGTCGGCACGATTATCGGTAATTTAATCGGCGGCTGGCTGACGGATAAATATGGCCGTTATTCGGTGTTTATGGCCGATATGCTATTTTTTGTGGTATCGGCGGTTGCGGCGGGACTGGCGCCGAATGTCTGGGTATTAATCGGCGCGCGGTTCCTGATGGGGATTGGCGTCGGGATCGATCTCCCGGTCGCCATGTCTTATCTGGCCGAGTTTTCCCGCTTTAGCGGGAAGGGTAATAAGGCCGCGCGGCTCGCGGCCTGGTGTCCGATGTGGTACGCCGCCTCGACGGTCTGTTTTTTAATCATCTTTGGGCTCTATTTCCTGTTGCCAAAAGAACATCTGGACTGGCTGTGGCGCGCATCGCTGCTGTTCGGCGCGGTTCCGGCGCTGCTGATTATTGCCGTGCGCAGTAAATTCATGAATGAATCGCCGTTATGGGCGGCCAACCAGGGCGATTTGACCTCGGCTGTGCGTATTCTGCGCGACTCTTACGGGATCAACGCTCACGAAGCACCGCCAGAACGTCCTGCTCCGCCGCCCAAAGTGAGCTTTCGCGTGCTATTTGCAAAACCGTACCGCGAACGCACTATTGTCGCCGGGGTGATGAACGTCTGTATCTCATTTGAGTATACGGCGATCGCCTTTTTCCTGCCGTCCATTCTCGCCCAATTCCTTGGTGCTGGCGTGTTCGAAACCATCTCCGCCTCGCTGGGACTCAATGCGCTGTTCGCCTTTACTGGTGGGCTGCTGGGGATGCACCTGGCATGGAAATACCCGTCGCGACACGTCGCGATCGCCGGGTTCGCACTGCAGTTTATCGCCCTGATCGTCCTCGCGCTGGTGGGGCAGCCGCAGGCCGCGCTGGGTGTAGCGCTGGCGATTGCGATGCTGGGGCTGTGGCTGTTTGCCGAGGGCTTTGGTCCCGGCGCGCAGTTGATGATCTATCCGGCGCTTTCATACCCAACCGCGATTCGCGCCACCGGGGTTGGCTTCAGCCGCGCGCTTTCCGGTATTGGCAGCGCGCTGGCGCTGTTTGTGCTGCCGCTGCTGCAGGCATCGCTCGGTACGCAAATGTTCTGGGTCGTATCGCTGGCCGCCATTATCCCGATTTTCTTCCTGCTCGCGGTACGCCATGAGCCTACCCAATATGACATTGACGACAGCCACCATTGAGGAACAGAAAATGACTTTACTCTCTACCGGCACCGACTATGAACAGCTGGCGGCGACCTTCCGACCGATTTTTGCCCGTATCGCGCAGGGAGCGGCGGGGCGCGAACAAAACCGCATCCTGCCCGATGAGCAGATCCGCTGGCTGAAAGAGGCCGGATTTGGCACGGTACGCATTCCGCGGGAAAAAGGCGGCTGGGGCGCGTCGTTGCCGCAATTAATTGCGCTGCTTATTGAGCTGGCTCAGGCCGACTCCAACCTGCCGCAGGCGCTGCGGGCGCATTTCGCCTTCGTTGAAGACCGCCTCAATCAACCTGACTCGCCGGCGCGCGATCGCTGGTTCCGTCGCTTCCTCGACGGCGAGCTGGTGGGCAGCGGCTGGACCGAAATCGGCGCGGTCAGGCTGGGGGAGGTTTTCACCCGCGTAACGCCCGTTGAAGGCGGCTGGCGGCTGGACGGTGAGAAATTCTATAGCACAGGTACGCTGTTTGCCGACTGGATAGATGTTTTCGCCCGGCGCAGCGACAACCAGGGCGATGTGATTGCGCTGGTGAGCACGAGCCAGGCCGGCGTTGAACGCGAGGATGACTGGGACGGCTTCGGTCAGCGTCTGACCGGCAGCGGTACGACCCGCTTCAAACAGGCGCAGGTGGAGCAGGATCACGTCTACGACTTTGCGCAGCGCTTTCGTTATCAGACCGCGTTTTATCAGCATATCCTGCTGGCGACGCTGGCGGGAATTGGCCTGGCAGTTGAGCGTGACGTCGCCGAAGGCGTGAAAAAGCGGACCCGGATGTACAGCCACGGCAATGCCGCCGTGCCGCGCGACGATGCGCAGGTACTCCAGGTTGTGGGACAAATCAGTAGCTGGAGTTGGGCGACGCGGGCGGCGGTATTGCAGGCGGCGGAATCGTTGCATCAGGCCTACCTTGCGCATGCCAGCGGCGACGAAGCGCTCATTGAACAGCGCAATCGTCTGGCTGAAGTCGAAGCGGCGCAGGCGCAGGTGATTGCCAGCGACTGGATCCCGCGTGCGGCTACTGAGCTGTTCAACGCCCTCGGCGCGTCGGATACGCGAGTGAGTAAGGCCCTGGATCGGCACTGGCGCAACGCGCGCACCGTGGCATCGCACAATCCGGTGATTTATAAGGCGCGAAATATCGGTAACTGGTTGGTTAACGGCGAAGCGCCAACCTTTATCTGGCAGATTGGCGACGGCGAGAAATCGCAGGGCTGAGAAACACGGCGAAGGAGCCTCTCCGTAAGGATCGTTGGCACCCCCATCACGATTGAGCGGGGGAGCATCCCCCGGATCATGGACGACTGGGGGCTGCGATCGTGCCGGGTCTGGCTGGCTAACACCCCAGTATATTGGGGATTCCTCAGTGCTTGGGCGGGGCTTTTTACTCAATCTTTCAACGAAATCCCTTTCATTGTTTCCCAGATCCTATGCTTATCCTGCTCGTGTAAATTCTTCTGCTGCACGGCGTGCATAAATGCCTCCTGGCCCTGTTCCGTCAGAGGTTGCCCGGACTTTAATCGTGCCGCCACACTTTGCAGAATACGATGGCTAAGTTGGCCGATTTGCGTCCGGACATCCTGAAGCGGGCGAGGTTGCCAGTCAGTTTCCGGCGCCGCCAACCAGTCGGCGCGATAGCGGTACTGAATCGCCTTGGCGGCGTCCATCTGCGCCTGAATAAATGGCCTTACGCTCTCGCCTTTTAATCCCAGCGAATCAGCATCAGCAGTGGCGCTCTCCAGAACCTTCTTCTCTTGCTGTAGATCTTCAACCGCCTGGTGATGTTGCGCTTTATATCCGGCAACATCTTTCATCAAGGACAAACGTTCATTGATCAAATTGCCAATCGAAGGGGTTGAAGCAGAAATTGCCGTTGCAGAGAAACTTGCGGCAGCGAGAAGCAACACGGCTGTATAAAGCTTGTACGGCATCATAAATCTCCGACGTCGATAAACAGGAAGTCTGTAAAGGCGTTCCCGGTCAGTTGAAGAAACATTTCGCAGAAAGCGTAGCTAGCGCATTTTACAGTCTTGTGATGATAAAAAAACCGTAAACCCGACCCGGGCTTACGGTTCTCTTTTACAGCGGGGTTAAAAATTTTGCGCCAGCATCGCCTTCAGACGGTAGTCCCCGATGATCCGTTCCGGCCTTTTATATTTGTCAGGTTTGCTACTGCAACAATTCGGCAAATTTCGCCAGCCATTGCGGATGAGCGGGCCAGGCGGGGGCGGTCACCAGATTGCCATCCACATGCGCCTGATCGATACCGATGTCGGCAAAATGTCCGCCGCTGAGCCGCACTTCCGGCGCGCAGGCCGGATAGGCGCTGCAGGTACGGCCTTTTAATACCCCCGCAGCTGCCAACAGCTGAGGGCCGTGGCAAACGGCGGCAATCGGTTTACGCGCTGCGTCAAATGCCTGCACCAGTTTAAGCACTTCCGCATTCAGGCGCAGATATTCTGGCGCCCGGCCGCCGGGGATTAATAGTGCGTCGTAATCCTGTTCTTTCACCGTTGTAAAATCGGCGTTGAGAACAAAGCGGTGCCCGGGTTTCTCGCTGTAGGTCTGGGCGCCGTCAAAATCATGGATCGCGGTCATAATGAAGTCGCCTTTTGTTTTATCTGGACAGACCGCATCAACCTGATGACCGATCATTTGTAATGCCTGAAACGGCACCATAGTTTCGTAATCTTCGGCGTAATCGCCCACCAGCATCAGAATCTTTTTGCCCATCTTATTCACTCCTGTATGAAGAAAGGTGTCTAAGATATAGCCTGGCGGGAGAGGGAATGCGAACCTGGGGATGACGGACGGCTGGCGGGGCATGCCGATCTGGCGGCGATGCGGCAAATGAATACGCAGCTGCAATCCATTGAGTCCTGGCTGGCGGGAACAGGACGCGCTGCTTTCGAACGGGCGCTGGCAATCTCTGCCGGCCGGGCCTTTAAGCGGTAAACCCGTTTTGCCCGGCGTCAGGCAGAAATTAATGAGCGAGAGGTATTATTGTAAGCTCTGTTTTAATATATCCGCTGAATGAAATGCCGCTATTTCTTTTACGCTCAGCGCGAATCTATATGTTGTCCGGTTTAACCATCGATACCGGATATCTGACAAGTATTATTTGTAAGTTTTATATTAATCCTGTCAGCCATTAATTATAACCATATTCATGCCCGGCGCTGGGCTTTTTCATGGCCGGTAAACGATAAAAAATAATTTATTTCTTACGCCCACTGTTTGTGTTCTTTTCAGTATCCGGAATGACAAGTGTTTACCTGCATATTGATTTGCATCAATCAACTCTGTGTATTCAGATGTGAATTTAATTCATATTGCTGCATGAGGTATACATTCTGCCTTTATTGTAAGCAAATGGTTGTTATTACATACCGGCTTTGTTTGTCTCATGCATTTCATTTTTACATTTTCCTTAAGATGCCTGAGGAAAGTCTTATAATGGACTTTGCAACCGGCTGGTTGATATTTTTTGGCGCTTTGCTCTACTATATCCGGGTCATCACACACC
>NZ_JAWXQV010000043.1:0-160105 GCF_033843325.1 Klebsiella sp. JN_Kp126
TTGCCCGGGCTACGGGTTCAGCGTTGTCTGCGGGCCGGTAGCCCGGACAGATGCGCCAGCATCGCCTCCGGGAAAATACGCTGCTTGCTAAGAGTGTAAGAAAACGCCTCCACCCTCATTTCCTGGCGCCAATTCCCTATTTTGTGACATCTTCCATTGTATTTTTTTATATATACTCCGATCTTTTTTCGCGAAGCTTATGGATAACTTCAGCATTTTCCGCTGTGCGTTTTAACGTTCACGCTATTTATCGCTCACATATTGGTCACATCGCAAGAAATTTTTACCATTTACCATAATTGCTTATCACTGGCTGCTGGAAAATATTAAGGTGTTTATTCTGTCTATTGGCCGCTAGCATAAATTTCTCTGCTGGAAATAGCGCTTTGCACTTTTTTTAATCTTTGCCCGCCAATTCTCACACCGGATGTAAAACCAGGTTGGCTGTATTGACGTTTCCCCATTCTGTTGACAGATTGTAGGGCATGAGGGGCATTTCATGGAGAATCCGTACTGCAACTCAGTCGTTTTTGTGAAAGGAATCCCCATCTCTCTCAACGCTTTCGGGCACCACCGACCGGACCGGGTATATTCTAAATAGTTCGAGCTGCGGGAAGGCGGCAAGCGTGAGAATCCCAAGGAGCATAGATGACTATGTGACCGGGGTTATCGAGCGCAGCCAACGCATCCGTAGTTCGCAATATGACGAATAAAAATAAATAAAGGTCTGGCGGATATATGCAAACAACATCACATTTGGAGCAGAATAATGAGTATTTCCTTGAAGAAATCAGGGATGCTGAAGCTTGGTCTGAGCCTGGTTGCCATGACCGTCGCAGCAAGCGTACAAGCGAAGACCCTGGTTTATTGTTCAGAAGGTTCGCCGGAAGGCTTTAACCCGCAGCTCTTCACCTCTGGTACCACCTATGACGCCAGCTCAGTGCCGATTTATAACCGCCTGGTGGAATTCAAAACCGGCACCACGGAAGTCATTCCGGGCCTGGCTGAAAAATGGGAAGTTAGCGAAGACGGGAAAACCTATACCTTCCATCTGCGTAAAGACGTGAAGTGGCAGGATAATAAAGATTTTAAACCGACCCGCACGCTGAACGCCGATGACGTTGTCTTCTCCTTCGACAGACAAAAAAATACCAATAACCCGTACCATAAAGTGTCTGGCGGCAGCTATGAATACTTTGAAGGGATGGGATTACCTGACCTGATTAGCGAAGTGAAGAAAGTGGACGATAACACCGTCCAGTTCGTGCTGACCCGTCCGGAATCGCCGTTCCTTGCCGATCTCGCCATGGACTTCGCCTCTATTCTGTCAAAAGAGTATGCCGACAACATGCTGAAAGCCGGTACGCCGGAGAAAGTGGACCTCAACCCAATCGGTACCGGCCCGTTCCAGCTGCTGCAGTACCAGAAAGACTCCCGTATTCTCTATAAAGCCTTCCCGGGCTACTGGGGCACCAAGCCGAAAATCGATCGCCTGGTCTTCTCCATTACCCCTGATGCTTCCGTGCGCTACGCTAAGCTGCAGAAAAACGAATGCCAGATTATGCCGTACCCGAACCCGGCAGACATCGCGCGCATGAAGGAAGACAAAAACATCACGCTGCTGGAACAGCCGGGCCTGAACGTCGGCTACCTCTCCTTCAACACCGAGAAGAAGCCGCTGGATGATGTCAAAGTTCGCCAGGCGCTGACCTACGCGGTCAACAAAGAAGCGATTATCAAAGCCGTTTACCAGGGCGCAGGCCAGGCCGCGAAGAACCTGATCCCGCCGACCATGTGGGGCTATAACGACGACGTTAAAGACTACACCTACGATCCAGAGAAAGCGAAAGCGCTGCTGAAAGAAGCAGGCCTGGAAAAAGGCTTCACCATCGACCTGTGGGCGATGCCGGTACAGCGTCCGTATAACCCGAACGCGCGCCGTATGGCTGAGATGATTCAGGCCGACTGGGCGAAAGTCGGCGTCCAGGCCAAGATCGTGACCTACGAGTGGGGTGAATACCTCAAGCGCGCGAAAGCGGGCGAGCATCAGACCGTCATGATGGGCTGGACCGGCGATAACGGGGATCCGGATAACTTCTTCGCCACCCTGTTCAGCTGCGCGGCGGCAAAAGACGGTTCTAACTACTCCCGCTGGTGCTACAAGCCGTTTGAAGACCTGATTCAGCCGGCTCGCGCCACCGATGACCACAACAAACGCATTGAGCTGTATAAGCAGGCTCAGGTCGTGATGCACGATCAGGCTCCGGCGCTGATCGTCGCCCACTCCACCGTCTATGAGCCGGTGCGTAAAGAGGTCAAAGGCTACGTGGTCGATCCATTAGGTAAACACCACTTCGATAACGTCTCTATCGAATAATAACAGCGTGTTTCCCCTCTCCCCGCCTTGGGGAGAGGGAATTGACATTTGTGAGCAATACAGACGTCCTGTCACCAGGCGGGCCGTCTCCAGAGAGAATCCGGGTTATGTTGCAGTTCATTCTCCGACGTTTGGGACTTGTCATCCCAACATTTATCGGTATTACCCTTCTCACTTTTGCCTTCGTTCATATGATCCCCGGCGACCCGGTGATGATTATGGCGGGCGAACGTGGTATTTCCCCTGAACGTCACGCGCAGCTGCTGGCCGAAATGGGCCTCGATAAACCGATGTGGCAGCAGTACGTCAACTATATTTGGGGCGTGATGCACGGCGATTTGGGCATCTCGCTGAAAAGCCGTATTCCCGTTTGGCAAGAGTTTGTACCGCGCTTTAAGGCCACGATGGAGCTGGGCGTCTGCGCGATGATTTTTGCCGTCATCGTCGGGATCCCGGTGGGCGTGCTGGCGGCGGTTAAACGCGGCTCTATCTTCGACCACACCTCCGTGGGCCTCGCGCTGACAGGCTACTCTATGCCCATCTTCTGGTGGGGCATGATGCTGATCATGCTGGTGTCGGTACAGCTTAACCTGACGCCGGTTTCCGGGCGTATCAGCGATACCGTCTTCCTTGACGATACCCTGCCGCTGACCGGATTTATGCTGATCGATACCGCGATTTGGGGCGAGCCGGGCGACTTTATTGATGCGGTGATGCATATGATCCTGCCCGCCGTGGTGCTGGGGACGATTCCCCTGGCGGTGATTGTGCGTATGACCCGTTCGTCGATGCTGGAAGTGCTGGGCGAGGATTATATCCGTACCGCGCGCGCGAAAGGCCTGACGCGGATGCGGGTGATCATCGTTCATGCGTTGCGTAACGCGATGCTGCCGGTGGTCACGGTGATCGGTCTGCAGGTCGGTACGCTGCTGGCGGGGGCCATCCTGACCGAAACCATCTTCTCCTGGCCGGGCCTTGGCCGCTGGCTGATTGACGCGCTGCAGCGCCGCGACTATCCGGTGGTGCAGGGCGGGGTGCTGCTGGTGGCGACGATGATTATTCTCGTCAACCTGCTGGTCGACCTGTTGTACGGCGTGGTGAACCCGCGTATCCGGCATAAGAAGTAAGGGGCCATCATGTCACAAATTACTGAAAATAAAGTTGTCGCCGCGCCGGTGCCAATGACCCCTCTGCAGGAGTTCTGGCACTATTTTAAACGCAACAAAGGCGCCGTCGTGGGGCTGGCCTATGTCGTGGTGATGATTATCATCGCCATCTTCGCCAACTTCCTCGCGCCCTATAATCCGGCGGATCAGTTCCGCGATGCGCTGCTGGCTCCGCCGTTCTGGCAGGAGGGTGGCAGCGTGAGCCACCTGCTCGGCACCGATGACGTCGGCCGCGATATCCTGTCGCGCCTGATGTACGGCGCGCGCCTGTCGCTGCTGGTCGGCTGTCTGGTAGTGGTACTGTCGCTGATCCTCGGCGTGGTGCTCGGCCTTGTCTCGGGCTACTTTGGCGGAGTGGTTGACTCGGTCATTATGCGCGTTGTCGATATTATGCTGGCGCTGCCGAGCCTGCTGCTGGCGCTGGTGCTGGTAGCCATCTTCGGTCCGTCGATCGTCAATGCCTCAATAGCGCTGACCTTTGTCGCCCTGCCGCACTACGTGCGTCTGACCCGAGCGGCGGTGCTGGTAGAGGTAAACCGCGACTACGTAACCGCTTCCCGCGTGGCGGGGGCAGGCGCGATGCGTCAGATGTTCATCAACATTCTTCCTAACTGTCTTGCGCCGCTGATTGTTCAGGCGTCGCTGGGCTTCTCTAACGCCATTCTCGATATGGCCGCTCTTGGCTTCCTTGGCATGGGTGCGCAGCCGCCGACACCGGAGTGGGGCACGATGCTCTCCGACGTGCTGCAGTTCGCGCAGAGCGCCTGGTGGGTCGTCACCTTTCCGGGTGTCGCTATCCTGCTGACGGTGCTGGCATTTAACCTGATGGGTGACGGTCTGCGTGACGCGCTCGATCCCAAACTGAAGCAGTAAGAGGTTCGAGATGGCGTTATTAAATGTAGATAAACTCTCGGTGCACTTCGGCGACGAAGGGACGCCGTTCCGCGCCGTAGATCGCGTAAGCTACAGCGTAAATCAGGGCGAAGTGGTCGGTATCGTCGGCGAGTCCGGCTCGGGTAAATCGGTCAGCTCGCTGGCGATTATGGGGCTGATTGACTATCCCGGCCGGGTGATGGCTGAAAAGCTGGAGTTTAACGGTCGCGACCTGAAGCGCATTTCCGAAAAAGAGCGCCGCCAGCTGGTGGGCGCGGAAGTGGCGATGATCTTCCAGGACCCGATGACCAGCCTGAATCCGTGCTATACCGTCGGTTACCAGATTATGGAAGCCATTAAGGTGCACCAGGGCGGCAACAAGAAAACCCGCGTGCAGCGGGCGATTGACCTGCTGACGCTGGTGGGGATCCCCGATCCGGCTTCGCGTCTTGACGTCTATCCGCACCAGCTTTCCGGCGGTATGAGCCAGCGCGTGATGATCGCGATGGCCATCGCCTGTCGGCCAAAGCTGCTGATTGCCGATGAGCCCACGACGGCGCTGGATGTGACCATCCAGGCGCAGATCATCGAACTGCTGCTGGAGCTGCAGCAGAAAGAGAATATGGCGCTGATCCTGATCACCCACGATCTGGCGCTGGTGGCCGAAGCGGCGCACAAAATCATCGTCATGTACGCGGGGCAGGTGGTGGAAACCGGCGACGCGAAGGATATCTTCCGCGCGCCTCGCCACCCCTATACGCAGGCGCTGCTGCGCGCGCTGCCGGAGTTCGCTCAGGATAAAGCGCGCCTTGCCTCGCTGCCGGGCGTGGTGCCGGGCAAATACGACCGTCCGAGCGGCTGTCTGCTCAACCCGCGCTGCCCCTATGCGACCGACAAATGCCGCAGCGAAGAACCTGAGCTGAACCTGCTTAACGGCGGTCGCCAGTCGAAATGTCATTACCCACTTGATGATGCCGGGAGGCCTGGGCTATGAGTACGCATGAGGCCACCACGCAACAGCCTCTGTTGCTGGCCACCGATTTGAAAAAATACTATCCGGTAAAGAAGGGGCTCTTCACGCCGGAACGCCTGGTCAAGGCGCTGGACGGCGTCTCGTTTACCCTTGAACGCGGTAAAACGCTGGCGGTAGTGGGGGAGTCCGGCTGCGGTAAATCCACGCTCGGTCGTCTGCTGACGATGATTGAAATCCCCACCGGCGGCGAGCTCTATTATCAGGGACAGGACCTGCTTAAGCACGATCCGCAGGCGCAGAAGCTGCGCCGGCAGAAAATCCAGATTGTGTTCCAGAACCCCTACGGTTCGCTGAACCCGCGTAAAAAGGTGGGGCAGATTCTGGAAGAGCCGCTGCAGATCAACACCAGCTTGAGCAAAGAGCAGCGCCGGGAGAAGGCGCTGGCGATGATGGCCAAAGTGGGCCTGAAAACCGAGCACTACGACCGCTATCCGCATATGTTCTCCGGCGGCCAGCGTCAGCGTATCGCCATTGCCCGCGGTCTGATGCTTGACCCGGACGTGGTGATCGCCGACGAACCGGTTTCCGCGCTGGACGTTTCGGTGCGCGCGCAGGTGCTGAACCTGATGATGGATTTACAGCAGGATCTGGGGCTTTCTTACGTCTTTATCTCCCACGATCTGTCGGTCGTGGAGCATATCGCTGATGAAGTGATGGTGATGTATTTAGGCCGCTGCGTGGAGAAAGGGACGAAAGATCAAATCTTCAACAACCCGCAGCATCCGTACACGCAGGCGCTGCTGTCGGCAACGCCGCGTCTGAATCCGGATGACCGCCGCGAGCGCATCAAGCTCACCGGCGAGCTGCCGAGCCCGCTGAATCCGCCGCCGGGCTGCGCGTTTAACGCCCGCTGCCGTCGCCGTTTCGGCCCGTGCACCCAGCTTCAGCCGCAGCTGAAGGACTACGGCGGCCAGCTGGTAGCCTGCTTTGCGGTCGACCAGGATCAGAACGGCGAGAAGCCCCTGAGCTGATTCAGGCAATCGATAATCAAAGCCGAAGCCTGTGCTTCGGCTTTTTTTTTAACCATAACTCAGCACTGTTGGAACAACCGACAACGAACAATACTGGCATTTTACGCCACAACCATTGCTATCTCGGGAGTCCGGGATAACTACATGAATGTATTTTACTTTATCTTGATTGTTTCTTTAGTCGGAGCAAATTAACAGCAAAAGCGATGCATAAAACTGTTCCTTGTTGTTCGGTCAACGCTTTATATTCCTGGTTTTTGGCTAACATCCTGAGCTATTTATTTTGGACGGGAACAATATTTTATTATTTTAATTAAGCGCGGTAAGTGATTTCTAAAGGCCTTAAAAAATATTAAAATGTATTCTCTTTAGCCTTCCCCTGGCGCGTATTACGCCGTTTTTTTAAATTCAGACAGTATAAAAAACTACGATCTGCTAATAGCCTGGCAGGCTGCGGGGGGATTGACGGCGCAGCCGCCCAAAAAATGGGGCTATCATTTTGAAAAAGAACTGTTAGTGTAACCGCACTACCACTATGGAATTACACCAGCCTGACCTATCCAAAATAATCAAATCGCGACTAAAGTTAGCGTATTGTGACGGCCGTAACGCCGGGTAAATGCCCAAAAAACAACAAATTAAACTACGCTTTAGTGGCGTGGGATGACAATTAAAACAGATTAAATATGACGTATTTAAATCATGAGGTTATCTATGAACCATTATGATGATTTGCAGCGCTTCAAGGAAAAGACGCGGACACACAGTCTAAAATTCAAGGACCTTTCATCAGAAGCCGCCGCCGGTGAAAAAGGGGATTGGGTTATTCTCAATCAACTTATTCCGGCGGAGGAAGCGTCTTCTTTGGCCATGGGTGGGTCAGTTTCCTTACCTCTGCCGCAGCGGGTTCCTGCCGATATGTTTCACAAGGTGGAGCCTGCGGTCGTTCAGGCTCCCCCGGCGCCCTCTTTGGCTGCACCGTCCCTGATTATCCCGCCCTCCGCGCCGCAGCCCGCCCCCGTGACGGACATGACTGCTGCAGTGGCCGTAGAGCCTGCGCTGCCGCAAAGCCTGGCAGCGGCTACGCCCGCTTCCCAGCCGGCGGTTTCTCAGGCTGCTGCGCAGCCGGTACCGGTCAGCGTCCCTGCTCCGGCAGTCAGGCCTCGTCCGGCGGCCGCGCCGACGACGGAGGGTTTTGCCCATCTTTTTGCGGCCAAAACCGCGGAGCCGGTAGCAAAAGATAAAGATCAGTCACTGAAATCACTCCTGGAGAGGATTGCGACATGCCGTTGATCTGCGTGTGTTCACCGAAAGGCGGCGTAGGAAAAACGACCCTGGCGGCAAATCTGGCCTGGGCGCTGGCCCGCGCAGGTAGCAAAGTTCTGGCCCTCGATTTTGATGTGCAGAACGCCCTGCGCCTGCATTTTGGCGTCCCCCTCAGCGACGAGCGCGGCTATGTCGCGAAAGCGCTGGAGCTCCATGACTGGAGCCAGTGCGTATTAAGCGCCGGCAGCAATATTTTCGTCTTGCCCTACGGCGACGTGAGCGACGCGCAGCGGCAGGCCTTCGATGAACGCCTGAGCCATGACGAGCATTTCCTGACCCGCGGCCTGGCGGCATTACTCAATTATCCGGGACTGATTACTATTGCCGACCTGCCGCCGGGCCCTTCGCCCGCGCTAAAGGCGCTCACTTCGCTTGCCGATATGCATCTGGTACCGCTGCTGGCGGATACCGCCTCGACGTCCGCGCTGGCGCACGTGGAAAAGCAGCGTCTGACCGGGGGCGAACTCAACCATAAACTCGGACACTATTTTGTGATCAACCAGAGCGATAACCGTCGCCAGGTCAGTCGCGATGTTACGGCGTTAATGGAAGAAAAGCTGGGCGATCGTCTGCTGGGCATCATCCATCGTGATGAAAGCGTGGTGGAAGCGAATGCTTCCCAGAAGTCGATCCTGGACTTTAACTCCTCCTCCGCAGCCGCCTTTGATATTGAAATTATTGCCAAAAAAATCTCTGCGCAGTTGGGTATCAATATTGGTGACGGCAAGGTGCATAGCCAGCCTCGCAGGTCAGGGCTTTAATTTAATTGCAGGGCTGCTGAATGAAAAAGACGCTTTTCTGGTTGCTGGTACTGGTACTTTCGCCCATTGCCGTGCTGGTGGTGATCACGCCGATGGACAGCCAAAAGCAGTATATTTTTGGCCTGCTGAGCATCGGTATTCTCTTTGTGATGGGGTTCAGTAAAAACCGCAGCGTTTCCGTCATCATGGTGGTGACATCGCTGCTGATGTCGACCCGTTATATGTATTTCCGTTTAACGCAGACCCTGCATTTTAACTCCACCATCGAAGCGATTCTGGGGATGGGGCTGTTTCTGGCGGAAGTCTATATCTGGGTGATGCTGCTGCTTAACTACCTGCAAACGGTCTGGCCGCTAAAGCGTGAAATTGTCCCGCTGCCGGATGATATGAGCAAATGGCCGACGGTGGATATCTATATTCCCAGCTATAACGAACCGCTTGAGGTGGTGCGTGATACGGTGCTGGCTGCGCAGTGTATTGATTATCCAAAAGATAAATTAAAAATCTATTTGCTGGATGACGGTAAGCGCAATGAATTCGCGGTATTCGCCGCCGACGTTGGGGTTGGGTATATCACCCGTAACGATAACAAACACGCCAAAGCGGGCAACCTCAACCACGCGATGACGCTGACCCACGGCGAGCTGATCTGCGTTTTTGATTGCGATCACGTGGCAACCCGCGTCTTTTTGCAGGCGACGGTGGGCGGATTCCTCAACGATCCGATGCTGGCGCTGGTGCAGACGCCGCACTACTTCTATTCTCCGGACCCCTTTGAGCGCAACCTCTCCGTGGGCCGCAATATTCCTAACGAAGGGATGCTGTTTTATGGCCCGATTCAGCAGGGGAACGACAACTGGAACGCGACCTTTTTCTGCGGCTCCTGCGCCGTCATTCGCCGCGCCGCGCTGGAGCAGATCGGCGGCTTTGCGGTAGAGACCGTGACCGAAGATGCCCATACCGCGCTGAAGTTCCAGCGCCTGGGCTGGAAGTCGGCGTTTCTTGATATACCTCTGGCGGCCGGCTTAGCCACCGAACGTCTGGTGGTGCACGTGATTCAGCGTACCCGCTGGGCGCGCGGGATGACGCAAATATTCCGTCTGGATAACCCGCTGCTGGGCCGTGGGCTGACGTTCCAGCAGCGCCTGTGCTATCTCAGCGCCATGCTCTATTATCAGTTCGCCCTGCCGCGGGTGGTCTTTGTCACCGCACCGCTGGCCTACCTGCTGTTCAACCTGAATATCATCTACTCCTCGGCCAGCCTGATTGTCTCCTACGCGCTGCCGCATCTGTTCCTCGCGATCTATGTCGGCTCGCGCATGAACGGCCGCTATCGTTACAGCTTCTGGGGCGAAATTTACGATATCGTGCTGGCGTTCCACCTGGTGCTGCCGACGCTGGTGACCATGATTTTCCCCAAACGCGGGAAATTCAACGTGACCGATAAAGGCGGCCTGCTGGACGTGGGCTACTTCGATTTTACCGTCGTCAGACCGCACCTGGTCGTCGCCTGTCTGCTGGGCCTGGGGGTGGTGGTCGGTATCGTCCGCGCCATCGGTCACGACTACTTTGGCTCAGACCCGAACGTTATCGCGCTGAACGTCGGCTGGGGGATTTACAGCCTGATCTTCCTGCTGGCCGCCATTGCCGTGGCGCGCGAAACCCGTCAGGTGCGAAAAACGATTCGTATTGATGTCGATATTCCGGTACTGATCCACTACACCAGCGGCATTGTCTCCCGCAGCCACACCGCGGACCTGTCCATGGGCGGCTGCCGCGTAAGCGCGCCGGATAAGCGTCATCTGCAGGATGAAATCGAAGAGATTGAGCTGATTCTCCAGTCCGGCGCGATTTCGATCCCGGTGCGCCAGGTCACCGCTGACGACCAGTTTATTCGTCTGCAATTTGATGAAAATATTCAGCTCTCCCGCCGCCGCGAGCTGGTGCGCGTGGTGCTGGCCCGCGCCGATGCGTGGATTAACCCGCCGCGCCCGCAGGACAACCCGTTCCGCTCTTTTGCCACCATTTTGCGCTGCGTATTCGAACTGTTCTGGCTGACGTGGAAGACGCGCCGTAGCCAGCGTCGTCAGCCGCCTGCGGTGAATCCAGCGCAGGAGGATGGCAGCCTATGAAACGTTTAACGACGCTTGCGCTGCTGGCCGGTATGCTCTCTGCGCCAGCGCTGCATAGCGAGGAAACGCCCCCGGACGCATTGCCGCCGCTTAATTTTCCGCTACCTGATGCGCAAGCCAGCGGCGCGTCGGCGCCTGCCAGCGAGTCGAATTCGCCCGCCACGACGGAGCCCGCGCCGGCAAACGTCCCTCAGCCGGCTTCGCTACCCGCGATGCCGTCGCCGGTTGCCTCTGGGGTCGCTGATACGGTGCCGCTAACGCCGATTGTCGGCGGAGACCTGAACCTCATGCAGATGGGCATGCCGGACGGTATCATCCTTAGCGGTGGACAAAACCAGGGCGGCGCCAGCTTTACGCTGCCCTCCGATCAGGTGGTCACCCACGCCCAGCTGATGCTGGATGTTAAGGTCTCGCCGGAGATGGCGTCCCGCAACGCCACGCTGCAGTTAATGCTCAACGGCCAGCCGCTCGGCACGCTGCCGCTGGGCGCGGACGGCGAGGAGATCTCGCACTATCAGCTGGATATCCCGGCGGCGCTGATGGTCTCCAGCAACAACCTGAGCTTTAAGATTAACGACGGCGATGCAATGCAGTGCCGGCTCGATATTCACGACACCTCGCGGGTGACCATTTTGCCCGCCTCCCACTTTAGCTGGGAGAGCCAGCAGCTTAATATCAGCAACGATTTAGGCCATTTCCCGCGCCCGTTTTTCGACAGCATGCAGATGACGCCGGCGGATATCGCTATCGCGTATCCGGAGAAACCAACGGCGGATATTTTCAGCGCTGCGGCGCTGGTGTCGTCATGGCTGGGTATTCAGGCCGATTATCGCGGTATCGCTTTTGACGCGCTGCGCGATCGCCTGCCCGAGAAGCACGGTATTATCATCGGCCACCCTGGCGATCGGGTGGGCGGCCTGACGCTACCGCAAACCGACAAGCCGCTGCTGCGGATCGTTGAGAACCCCGGCAATCCGGCCTATAAGCTGCTGCTCATCGTCGGCCAGAACGACGCGGCGCTGCGGATGGCCGCCTGGCGACTGACCCGCGGCGATTTCGCCCCGCAGACGGCCAGCATGGATGTTGATCCGCAGACGATAGCCGTCAGCAAGCCGTACGATGCCCCGCGCTGGATCGCCACCGATCGGCCGGTAAAAATCAGCGAGCTGATCCGCCAGGATCAAAGTATGACCGTCAGCGGCGTATGGCATGAACCGCTACGCGTGGCCTTCCGCGCCGCGCCGGACCTCTACCTGTGGGATGGCGAAACCATTCCCCTGCAGATCGGCTACCGTTTCCCGTCGGAGAGCTGGATTAACGAGGATAGGTCGCTGCTGAGCGTGACGCTCAACAACACCTTCCTCAACAACCTGCCGATGAATAAACAGGGTCCGCTGGAGAAGCTCTGGCGTCACCTGGGCGGCGACGCGCGTCAGGAGCGGTTCACTATCCCGCTGGCGCCGTATCTGATTTACGGCGATAACCAGCTCTCGCTCTATTTCAATCTGGTGCCGAAGGACAGCGCGCCCTGTTCGGTTCTGCTGAACAGCACGATTAAGAGCCGCATCACCGACGACTCGTGGATCGATTTGAGCGGTACGCGGCACTTCTCGCTGTTGCCGAATCTTTCCTATTTTGTCGGCGCGTCGTTCCCGTTCTCCCGGTTGGCAGATTATTCGCAAACCACGCTGCTGCTGCCGGAACAGCCTTCGGAAACGCAGGTCGCGACGATGCTGAATCTGGCCGCCCGTTCGGGTAATTCGACCGGTAAAGCGCTGGCCAATAACCGCGTGATGCTGGGCGTTCCTGACGACGGCGCGAATGCGCTGTTCCTGCGCGATCGCGATGTCCTGGCGGTGAGCGCCCTCGATCAGAAAGCGTTTAATCAGCGCCTGCTGGCCGATTCTCCCTATCAACCGGTCGATAACCTGCTGAGCGTACGTGAACCGGCGCTATGGACAAAAATTCAGCGCAGGCTGAGCGGCGACTGGGCCTCCGACGGCGTGGATGCCGATCGCTATTTCTCTTCCAGCAGCGCCTGGCGCGGGTTTATTAGCTATCGCTCGCCGTGGAACCCGCAGCGGGTGGTCGTGGTGGCGATGGCCAGCAGCGACGATCAGCTGGCGAAACTGGAAGACGATCTTAATTCACCGCGCATCAATGCCGGTATTCGCGGCGATACGGCGGTGATTACCAGCGACAACGGCGTGCGTAGCTTCCAGGTCAGTACGCCGTTCCCCAGCGGCCAGATGCCGTGGTACATGATGGCGGTGTGGTATGCCAACCAGCACTCCGGCCTGCTGGCGGTGCTGGGGTTAATCGCCACGTCCATTCTGGGTCTGGCGCTGACCGCGATGTTCAAACGTCATGCCCGCAAGCGCCTGGAGTCGGGAGATAGCCAATGAAAAGAGTCGGTAAAATGAATACGAAGGCGGCCCGTCAATTTTCCACGCTGTGCCTGTCCGGCGCGCTGACGCTTGGCGCCTTCGGCGAGGCGCAGGCGGCGGGTAACGATGCGGCGCTGCAGGCGCTGTTTGCGCAGGCCAACTACTGGCACGAAAAATCGCACGACGAGCTGGCGATGGAATCGCTGCAAAAAGTGTTATCGGTGGATGCCAACAACGCTCAGGCGCTGTATCTGATGGCGCTGTGGGCGCAGCAGGGGGGTAACCTGCAGGCCGCGGCCCAGTGGCGGGCGCGACTGGAGAAAGCGGCGCCCAACAGTCCCGGCTTGCAGGATCTGGATAGCGCCAAAAAAATGGCGCAGGTCCCGCAGGGGCAGCTCAACCTGGCCAGACAGCAGGCGCGCAGCGGCAACGTGCCCGCCGCGTTGGCGACCTGGCGGAGTATGTTCAACGGCAGCGTTCCGCCTTCCGGACTGGCGGCGGAATACTACATGACGATGGCCAGCGACAAATCGCTCTATCCGCAGGCGTTGAGCGAACTGCGTCAGTACGTCGCTCAGCATCCGCAGGAAAACGGGCCGCGCGTGGCCCTGGGCAAGGCGCTGACCTGGCGCGAAGAGACCCGCCGGGAAGGGATCGCCATGCTGGAGCCGATGGCCAGCGGCAGCAAAGAAGCCGATGCGGGACTGCGTCAGGCGCTGCTGTGGATGGGGCCGCAGCCGGGAGATGAGCCGTTTTACGATACCTGGATGCAGCGCCACCCGCAGGATAGCGAAGTGCAGAACTACTTCCGCGAACGGCGCAGCGGCCAGGCGCGCGGTCAGGGTTACGCTGACCTGAACAGCGGCAATACCGCCGCGGCGAAGCAGCAGTTTGAACAGGTCCTGCAAACCAATCCGCAGGATGCTGACGCGCTTGCCGGGATGGGCTATATCGCCCAGCGCAGCGGCGATTTTCAGGCGGCCTCTCAGTATTTGGGCCGGGCGGCGGATCTCGGCGGCGAGGGCTCTGAAACCCGGCGTCAGCAGGCGGGGGATGCGCTGTTTTACGGCCAGCTTGCTCAGGCGCAGCAGGCCTATAAGCAAGGCAACATTAGCCAGGCGCTGGCGCTCTCCGCGCCGCTGGCGCAGCAGAGCGGGACGCAGGGCTCGGCGGCGAAGCTGTTCCGCGCCGACGTTCTGCGCCACAACAAAGACCTGCCCCAGGCCGAACAAACGCTGCGGGCGCTGCTCAACGAGCAGCCGCAAAATGGCCCCGCCCGGGAGAATCTCTATTACGTTCTGCGTGAACAGAATAAAACCGCAGAAGCCCAGTCGTTGCTGCGAACGCTGCCGGAAAGCCTGCAGCAAAAGCTGCAGCCGCGCGTGGTCACCGGGACGCCGGGAGACTCCCTGCGTCGACAGGCCCAGGAGCAGGCCAGCGGCGGTAACGTGTCCGGGGCGATCGCCACGCTGCGCCAGGGCGTTTCTCGCTATCCGGACGATGCGTGGATGCGCCTCGATCTGGCCCGACTGCTGCAAAAATCCGGCAACGACGGCGAGGCGAATGCGATTATGGGCGCCGCGTATCGTCCCGGCGCCAGCAGCAGCTCGCTGTACGCCGCCGCCCTTTTCGCCAGCGAGAACGGCGGCTGGCAGCAGGCGCAAACGCTGCTGGCAAGAATTCCCCCCGCCAGCCAGACCAGCCAGATGCGCGATTTGCACCAGCGGGTGAACTACAACCTGCAGCTGGCGACGGCCGAGGGGTATCTGGCGCAGGGTAATTCCGTCGCGGCGTCCAATACGCTGAGGGCGATGGCCGCGACGCCGCCAAAAGCCCCGGCGGATGTCGGTAAACTGGCGCGCCTGCTGGCCCAGAGCGGCGATGTCACTACCGCGGTATCGCTGGTGCGTAACAATATTAACGGCGGCATCTCCGGCAACGCCGGGGATTACGCCGATCAGGTGACGGTGCTTAACCAGGCTGGCCTGACCAACGAAGCGCAGAGGCTGCTCACCAACCCGCAGCTGCAGGCAAGCAGTACGCCGACGCAGCTGGCCAGCATTCGCAACGGCTATGTGATTAACGACGCGGATCGCCTGCGCGAGCAGGGTAACTACGCGGCGGCGTATGACAAGCTGATGGGCGCCATGCAGAGCGACCCGCAAAATACCGACCTGATGTTCGCCATGGCGCGTCTCTATCAGAGCGGCAAAATGAATAAAGAGGCCGGGGTCGTCTATGACTACCTGATGACCCGCGATACGCCGACCCAGGACGCGCGCAGCGGGGCTATTGATGTCGCGCTGTCGGCGGGCGATAACGACCGGGCGGCGCAGCTGGCAAGCGGGCTGCGCCCGGATAATTCGCCGGACCGTTTGCTGCTGCTGGCGCGCGTGGCCGAATCGCAGGGCCATCATCAGCAGGCGATGACCTATCTGCGCAGCGCTCGCGGCAGGCTGCTGGGGTTACAGAGCAGCAACGGCACGCAAACGCCGACCGTGGGCGGCGTGCTGGCGGCGGATAATCCGTTCGTCGGCGTCTCGCGCACGCCGGCGGCGACGCGTACCGCCTCCAGCTACGGGCAATATATGCCGTGGCAGGTTTCACAGGTATCGACGGGCGATGGCAGCACGCTGCCGGGGATCCAGCGCACCGATCTGCCGGTCGAAACCGCGCAGACCCGGATGCTGCGCCAGGTGGATACCATGATGGAGACGTTGCAGGAAAAAACCGGCACCTGGCTGCAGGGGGGCATGGAGGTTCGCGGCCGCGATGGCGAATCCGGCACCAGTAAGCTGACCGAAATCAAAACCCCGCTGACCTGGTCCTCCTCGCCGTTCGGTGATTCGCGTTTCGACTTTACCGTGACGCCGATTACGTTGAACGCAGGGACGGCAACCGGGGACGCCTGGCGGCGCTATGGCGCGAATCCGCTATCAAACGCGGTCTCCAATATGATCTCCACCGCCACCAGCGAGCAGGCGGCGATTGCGGCGATGACCGCTACCGAGCGCACGACGTACTTTGCCAACAATCCGGGGGCGGAGACCTTGAGCGGTCTCGGCACGCTGAATGCTTCAGACTTTAACGCCACCACCAGCAGCGGCATGGAGAATCTGGCGAAGCTGGGCGCTTACGATTCCGGGCAGGTCGCCAGCTATCTGGCTTCTTCAAATCTGAAACCTAACGTTGATCGGGCCAGCGGCTCAACCGATTCGCAAAAAGCCAACGGCGTGGCGCTGGCGCTGGCGCTGAGCGGCGACGAATATCGCGTCGATATCGGCAGCACGCCGCTGGGTCAGGATCTGAATACCGTGGTGGGCGGCGTGAAGTGGTCGCCGAAGCTGACTAACTATCTGTCGCTGATTTTTACCGGCGAGCGTCGTTCGCTGACCGACAGCCTGCTCTCCTGGGTGGGGCTGAAGGATTCCTACTCCGGCAAAACCTGGGGTCAGGTGACCAAAAACGGCGGTACCCTGCAGCTCAGCTACGACGACGGCGATGCCGGTTTCTACGTCGGCGGCGGGGGCTATAGCTACCTGGGACAAAACGTCGCCAGCAATACCAGCATCAACGCCAACGCCGGGGTTTATCTGCGGCCTTACCACGATGAGTATCGTCAGCTGCAGACCGGGCTGAGTATGAGCTACATGGATTACTCGAAAAACCTGAGCTACTTCACCTACGGACAAGGGGGCTACTTCAGCCCGCAGAACTACGTCAGCGTGTCGCTGCCGGTAAGCCTGACGGAGAAATATGATAACTGGACGATGAAGCTTGGCGGTTCGGTGGGGTATCAATCTTACAGCCAGGATAAGAGCGCCTATTTCCCGACCAACGCCGAGTGGCAGCAAACGCTCGAGACCGCTGTGAGCAACGGTTTTGCCAAAGAGGCCTACTATTCAGCCACCTCGAAGAGCGGCATCGGCTATACCCTGCGCGCCGGCGCGGATTACAAAGTCAATAAACAGATGACGCTCGGCGGCCAGGTGGGTTATGACACCTTCGGCGATTACAACGAGAGCACCGCCGGCCTCTATATCCGCTACATGCTGGGAGATCGCTGATCGTGACGGACAATAATAATGCGCTGGTAATGGCCTGGTTTCAGCAGCAGCAAACCCCTGCCGGGTGGTTCGATCTGCTGCTGATTATGGTTGATGGCATGGTCAATAACGCGGGCGAGCTGGAGAGCCAGCCCTTTCTGCGGCAAATGGGCGAGGCGCTGGCCGATGAGCATCCGCTACCGGAGTCGGAAACGCTCGGTGAGCTGGAAGCCAATATGAATGCGCAGCTAAGCCGGTTTCAGTGGGGCGTAGTGAGCGTTGAGGTTAGCGATGACGGCCTGCGGTTACGCCATCAGGCGCTGCCGATGAGCCGCGATGAAGCGCGCCGCGTCCGCTGGTGTAATGCGTTTTGTGCCATACTCGAGGGGCTTTATTCCCGCTGGCTACAGGGACAGGGCGGCGCGGCGCACGTGGTGTTACAGCGCGAGCGGCTGTTTTCGGTCTCTGACGTTCAGTTTCTTTACTTCCATCCCTGAAGGGTGAATTTATGTCCTTGCGTGCTTTAGCGACAGTCGTGGTGACGACGGTGATGATGCTTCCCCACGCGTGGGCCGATACGGCGTGGGAAAGCTATAAATCGCGTTTTATGATGCCGGACGGACGCATTATTGATACCGGAAACGGCAACGTCTCCCATACCGAAGGGCAAGGTTTTGCCATGCTGTTAGCGGTGGCTAATAACGATCGCCCCGCCTTTGACAAGCTATGGCAGTGGACCGATAAAACCCTACGCAACAAAGATAACGGGTTGTTTTACTGGCGCTATAATCCGGTGGCGCCCAATCCGGTGGCGGACAAAAACGATGCCACCGATGGTGATACCCTGATTGCCTGGGCGCTGCTGCGCGCGCAGCAGCAGTGGCATGAAAAATCCTACGGCAGCGCGTCGGATGCGATAACCGCTTCGCTCCTGAAGTCTACGGTGGTCACGTTTGCCGGTCGTCAGGTGATGCTTCCGGGCGCAAAGGGATTCTATCTCAACGACCACCTGAATCTTAACCCCTCCTACTTTATCTTTCCGGCGTGGCAGGCCTTCGCCGCGCGTACGCATCTAACCGCCTGGAGAAAGCTGCAGAGCGATGGCCAGGCGCTGCTGGGAAACATGGCTTGGGGGAAATCGCAGCTTCCCAGCGACTGGGTGGCCTTAAGAGCGGACGGTAAGATGGAGCCGGCAAAAGAGTGGCCGACGCGAATGAGCTTCGATGCGATCCGTATTCCGCTGTATGTCTACTGGAGTGACCCGAAAAGCAGCCTGCTGACGCCGTGGAAAAACTGGTTCCAGCGCTATCCGCGTCTGCAGACGCCGGCGTGGATAAACGTGAATACCGATGAAGTGGCGCCGTGGTTTATGACCGGCGGGCTGCTGGCGGTACGCGATTTAACCCTTGGCGAAGCGCAGGCCGATCCGCAGATTACGCCCCAGGACGACTATTACTCCGCCAGCCTGAAGCTGCTGGTATGGCTGGCAAATAAAGACCAGGCGTAAACTATGGAATGCGCCTCGAATAACGCAGTCGAGCCGGGTGCTGAAATCTGAAGGGCGCCGTAGAATCGTCGGCAAGCCGGGCTTGCCCGGTGAGGCGCAATGTTGCGGGGGCTTGAACCCCGGCGGCAGAGATGAATTGGTTGCTGGAAAGAGAAAACCCCCGCACGTTGTTGGTATAAACCTGGCAACGTATCGGGGGCTAACCTCGCATCTAGACCATTCGAGGATAGCCGCGAACGGTTGCCATTGCAACAAGGCGGCTGTATGACGCTCGCTCAGTTGGGCCTGGTGCTGTGGGACGATCTGGCGGCTCCGGTGATTGCTGGCATTCTGGTCAGCATTATCGTGAGCCGGATGGATAACCGGAAGTAGCCGGCCGGTGGGTATCTGCCTGCCTTAGTGGCAGCATGCGCCCGAACGGGGCCGCAGGGGTAACAACCTGCGGCCTTTTTCGTTGTATTGCTGCAACAAAAAAGTTTCCTGGAATGCGTCTCGCACCGCGCGTAATGGCGGAGTGCGGGTACCCGATCGGGCCAGTAGAATCGTCAGCAAGCCGGGCTCGCCCGGTGAGGCGCAATGTTGCGGGGGCTTGAACCCCGGCGGCATCGATGGATGGGTTGCTGGAAAGAGAAATCCCCCGCACGTTGTTTGGTATCAACCTGGCAACGTATCGGGGGCTAATCTCGAACCTCAACAATTCGAGAATAGCCGCGAACGGTTGCCATTGCAACAAGGCGGCTGTATGACGCTCGCTCAGTTGGGCCTGGTGCTGTGGGACGATCTGGCGGCTCCGGTGATTGCTGGCATTCTGGTCAGCATTATCGTGAGCCGGATGGATAACCGGAAGTAGCCGGCCGGTGGGTATCTGCCTGCCTTAGTGGCAGCATGCGCCCGAACGGGGCCGCAGGGGTAACATCCTGCGGCCTTTTTCGTTTATTGCGGATAAGGGACCCAGCTGCCGCCGTTCAGCTGAACATACGGTTTCCCCTGGTATTGAATGACGATGGCGTTGGAGTTTTCCGACACCGCCGCGCTCTGCGGCAGGTTGGCAATATACTGCTGCCAGTTGATGTCGTTTTCGTCAAACATCTTGCCGTCGAGGGCGCGGACCACCAGCTCAGAAATCGCCAGGTAGCTGCTTGGCTGGTTAATGATAATCGGCGCATCGGGGTGTCTTGCCTTAATGCCGAAAAATTTCACCGCCGCCGGTACGTTGGTAATGGATGGGCTGGGAATATCGCGCAGGCCGGAAACCTGCATTTTGTCGCCTTTCAATGCCGCACCGTGTTCCGGTACGACGATGACCAGCACCTTACGCCCCGATTTCTCCAGTTCGGTGAAGAAATTATCCAGCTCATCGAAGAACTTCTGCGCACGGGCTTTATAGTCCGCGGTTTTGCTCTGGCCCGGATAGTGGTTACCGTCATGCAGCGGCAGCGTGTTGTAGAAGGTCGCCGTGCGCGGCGTATTCAGCTTATCCAGCGACTGCAGCCAGCGGTTCAGCGTCGCCTGGTCGTCATAGACCGGAGAGCCGTCAAAGCCCTGCAGAATGACCGGCAGGCCGCTTTGATCCATCAGCGGGCTCTGGATCCCGCCCAGCGAGCGAAGCTCCTTCAGGAAGTCGCCGAAGATACCGTTGTGGCCGAGCATCAGCTGCTGGGTGAAGCCCAGCTTCGCCAGGTTTTCAAACAGATAGCATTCGCTGCCCGATGGCTGATAAAGGTTCGCATGAGAGAGCTGGCCGCAGCTGGCGCGCAGCAGACGCGCCGCCGCCGGCCCGCTGTAAGAGGTCGCCGAGTTAAAGTTTTTGAACAGCAGGTCGAAATGCTTCCACAGCGGATGATCCATCAGCCCGGCCGCTTCAATATCCGACCATGAGAGCGAGCAGATGTTGATTATCAGCACATCAAACGGCTGGGCATCGGCCGGAAGCGCATCCGGGAAAGTGGTTTTACGTTTTTGCTCAGAAGCGTAAAAGGCATTCAGCCAGTTGGTGAGATTGGCCGACGTCGGCGGCTCGGTCTGCGGCGGAATATCGTTATTCGCCGGCGCAGTATTGGTCGCGATGGCCGTTCCGCCGGCCGTATTAACGGCGGTGTTCGCCGCCGCGGTCGTCGGCTGACCTGCCGGCCAAAGGCTGAAAGAGGGCAGCAGCGGACTGACCACCAGCCAGACCACGATCGCCGAGACGAAAACCGTCACTCGTAGCCACTGGCTGATAAACAGCCACAGGACCAGCAGCACGAAGAACGCGCCGACCATATTCCAGTTAATAAAGCGGGTCACCAGATCCCAGATATAGTCGGCGCTGAAGCCGGCAATCTGCGAGCCCTGGCTGGCAATGCTTTCCGGGCCGGGCAGCCAGGTGTCGTGCCAGAACAACATAAAACCCAGCGGGATTGCTATCCAGTGGCGGATACGGTGCAGCTTATACTGCGGAATTGGCACCAGCAGGAAGGCCAGAAACACCAGGTTTAACATGGGATGAAAATTGAGGTATCCGCCCCATAGCAATGCGAACTTCACCAGAAAGTAGAAGTTCCAGCCAGATAAGCCTCGCCAGTACCGCCAGAGCGGAAGCGACGCGGTGGGTGTTTTGGGTTTGGTCATTTCGTTGATTTGCCTTGCCTGGATGTCGCTTCCCGGCGCAGCACGCCAGCCGGTTTGACATAACGGGGTTTAAAGAACATCAGTCTTAATGTGGTGCGAATACGCCGCTGGTAGTGGCGCGTCAGGTATCCCAGCGGGAAGAACAGCAGGGCGCACAGGACGACCAGCTGAATAATATCGGCGATAGACATCATAAGGTTGGCTCCCCATCAATGGACAGACGGTGCGCCTCGGGGTTGCGCCGCCAGCTTCGCCCGTCATGGGTGGCGTTGATGGTTTCATTTTTGCCAAGCGAAATGGGCAGCGGCGTGTTCCAGTTCTCCGGCAGAATCCCGCGCATCTGCATGATTTCAGCCGTTATTTGCTTATCTTCAAACCAAATCATACGGTTAGAAAAAATATCGCCGGTTGGTAAAGGGAAAATATGGTTTAACGCGGTATCCAGGTCGTTCACCCGGCAAAATGACAGAAACAGCACCAGGCGGTTGTTGCCGATGGTCATAATGTCGCCCATACGGTTGGGCTTACACAGCGTCAGCGCCTGCTCTACGCGCAGGCCGGGCGCCGGGCGCAGCGCCACCATTACGCCTTTGCCATCGGCGGGCAGCATGGTGTTGGCCATAATATTGTGCACCGCTTCGCAGAAGTCCCCCCATTTCTGGTAGCCGCGCAGTTTTAGCGGCTGGCTCCAGGTCAGCAGAGTATTAAAATCTTCCGGGATATGGCGAGTAAACTGCTGTTTTTGAACGCTTTCTATAAGCGTGAGGCAGCGGGATAACGGCGCGCCGCTGGGAATAACCATATTGGCGCCGCTGCTCAGCAGCAGGCGTTCATCGGTGGCGCGCAGGCTCGGCGTTTGCTCGCGGACGACGATTTTTAACGCGCTGCCGCGCTGGCGGCGCAGGGTATGGATATAGCGTCCCAGCTGTTCAATCTGTTCGTTCTGGGTAATGGAGAAGATCAGCGTTGCCGCCTGCGCCATCCTCCCGGCGTTGAAAACGGCGTCGTTGGTATCGAACAGCGTCCAGTATTCGGATAGCGCGGGGGCACCTTCCAGTACGCGCAGATTGCTAAGAATGACTTTTTCGTCGCTGCGCGGTTGCACCACCGTTTCTTCATCCTGTGCCAGCCGCCAGCCGTTTTCATCCTGAAGAACAATGAGCTGCTGCCGGGCGCTGATGCCTTTTTCACTCCCCCACCAGGCGATATCGAACAGGTGGTTATCCCCCTGGTAACGAATACTTGCCAGGCCGGAAAGCGAACGGTACTCGCGTAATAAAGGGGAGAGTTGCTTATCGATATCGTGCCCGGAATTAAGTACTAGTAATGAACAACGATGATAATTAGTCCATCGATACGATTTCTCAACCCAATTGCATAAATCATCGCTTTTTATATTCTGCCAGGCATTTTCAGCGCATAGCAGAATAAACAAATAATTGCCAGGCTCGAGGGAACAAACTAAATCGCGGTGCATTTCTTGCAGCCCCTCAGCACGGTTCGGCATGCTAAATAACGCCACCTTTTCTGGCCCGCAATTTTTCTCTAGTTCAATGATTTTATTTGGGTTATCACCCATGACTATCGCCGCAACCTGGCTCTGTTTATCCTGGGCCGCCAGCGTATGGTTGAGCAGGCTTACCGCGTCGGCATAGCGGTCGACATTCAGCCACCATACTCCACCCACGGGCATATGGCGTACTTCGTCCCATAATGATGAAATACCCAAAGAATATACGATATCCACGGCGTCCCTCGTGAGACTTGATTTACACTTGATTAGTTTACTAGCGAAAGCGTCAGAGTAAACCTAACATTGAAATTAAAGGACATCAGTTTTAGCATGTAAACATATTTTAAGGATGATCTTACGCCTCTCGGTTTAATTTATTGTATTTTCCAACGGACAGAGAAATGCCAGCAAAAGAGCCTGCTGTACCCACCGATGCGACTTTGGGCTACACGTTTCAAAATGATTTCCTGGCGTTAAGCCGGGCATTTTCCCTGCCTGATATTCACTACCACGATATTTCCCGACGCGAGCAGTTAACCGCGGCGCTAAAACGCTGGCCATTACTGGCTGAATTAGCAGAGAAAAAGTAAGGAAGCCGTCGATGGCGATTCTGGGATTACAGGGCGTGCGCGGCGGTACCGGCACCACGTCGATTACCGCTGCGCTGGCCTGGGCGCTGCAATTACTCGGTGAAACCGTACTGGTGGTGGACGCCAGCCCGGACAACATGTTGCGCTTTTTTTTCAACGTCGATTTCAGCCACAAAGCGGGCTGGGCGCGCGCCACGATCGACGGCAGCGACTGGCGCGACGCCGGTCTGCGCTACACCTCGCATATCGATCTTTTGCCCTTTGGGCAGCTGACGCCGGGCGAGCGCGCGAACATTGACCAGCTTCAGCCGACGCTGGCGCCGATGGCCGGGATGGTGCAGAAGCTCCATCAGCAGGGCGATCACCGCTGGCTGCTGATTGACCTGCCGGACGGTTACTCGCCGCTGACCCGCTCCCTCATTGACGTCTGCGACCGCACGCTGGTCATCGTGCATCCGGACGGCAACAGCCATATTCGCCTGCATCAGCAGGCGCTGCCGGTCAATAGCGATATTTTGATTAACGATCTGCGCGTCGGCAGCCAGCTGCAGGAGGATTTGTATCAGCTGTGGCTGGAGAGCCAGCGCCGCATTCTGCCGGTGACCATCCATCGTGATGAGGCGATGGCGGAGTGTCTGGCGGCGAAGCAGCCGCTCGGCGAGTACCGGCAGGACTCTCTGGCGGCGGAGGAGATACTGACGCTGGCCAACTGGTGTCTGCTGCACTACGCCGGGAAGGGGGCGGAATGATTCGCCTGAGCACCCTACTGCTGGCGCCGCCGGTCGGGAAACGGCTGAACGAGCGCTATCGCGACTATCGCCAGCACGGCGCGTCGTGGCTGTCGGCCGCGCTGGGCTGCCTGTGGGCATCTCTGGCATGGGCGTTTATGCCGCTGGAAACGCCGCGCTGGCAGGCTATTCGCGAACGTCACGGCGAGTTTTTCCCGCATATTAATCCGCATCGGCCGCGCCCGCTGGACCCGATTCGCTACCTGCTGCAGTGCGTGTGGCTGCTGGCGACGCGGGTGCCGGAGCCGGATAAAAAGATCAACTGGCGTTCGCTGGCGGCGCTGGAAGGCGTCCAGGGGCGCTATGCCCAGTGGCTGGAAAAGCTGCCGGAAAAGGTTAACGCCCGCACCGGTCACCTGGATAAGCATAAAGAGCTGGCTCACCTGTCGCCAAAGCTGCGGCGGTTTATTCTGGGCACGATAACCTTTTTCTCGCTAATCCTCGCGCTGCTCTGTATTACCCAGCCGTTTAATCCGCTCTCGCAGTTTATTTTCCTGCTGCTGCTGTGGGGCGTGGCGCTGCTGGTGCGCCGCATTCCGGGACGCTTTTCGGCCCTGATGCTGATCGTGCTGTCGCTGACCGTCTCCTGCCGCTACATCTGGTGGCGCTACACCTCGACGCTCAACTGGGATGATCCCGTGAGCCTCGTGTGCGGGATAATTCTGCTGTTCGCCGAAACTTACGCCTGGGTGGTGCTGGTGCTGGGGTATTTCCAGGTCGTCTGGCCGCTGAACCGTCAGCCGGTCCCGCTGCCGGAGGATATGGCGCAGTGGCCGACGGTCGATATTTTCGTGCCGACCTACAACGAAGACCTCAACGTGGTGAAAAACACCATTTACGCTTCCCAGGGGATCGACTGGCCGAAGGACAAGCTCAATATCTGGATCCTCGACGACGGCGGGCGCGAAGAGTTCCGCCAGTTCGCCAAAGACGTCGGGGTGCACTACATCGCCCGCACCACCCACGAACACGCGAAAGCCGGGAATATCAACAACGCCCTGAAGTACGCCAAGGGCGAGTTCGTGTCGATTTTTGACTGCGACCACGTGCCGACCCGCTCGTTCCTGCAGATGACCATGGGCTGGTTCCTGAAAGAGAAAGAGTTGGCGATGATGCAGACGCCGCACCACTTCTTCTCCCCGGACCCGTTTGAGCGCAACTTGGGACGATTCCGCAAAACGCCGAACGAAGGCACGCTGTTTTATGGCCTGGTGCAGGATGGGAACGACATGTGGGACGCGACCTTCTTCTGCGGCTCCTGCGCGGTGATCCGCCGCGGCCCGCTGGATGAAATCGGCGGCATTGCCGTGGAAACGGTGACTGAAGACGCCCACACTTCTCTGCGCCTGCACCGTCGCGGGCACACTTCAGCCTACATGCGTATCCCGCAGGCGGCCGGTCTGGCGACGGAGAGCCTGTCGGCGCATATTGGCCAGCGCATCCGCTGGGCCCGCGGGATGGTACAAATTTTCCGCCTTGATAACCCCTTGTTTGGCAAAGGGCTGAAGCTGGCGCAGCGCATCTGCTACGTCAACGCGATGCTGCACTTTCTGTCCGGTATTCCGCGGCTGATCTTCCTGACCGCGCCGCTGGCGTTTCTGCTGCTGCACGCCTATATCATCTATGCGCCAGCGCTGATGATCGCCCTGTTCGTGCTACCGCATATGATTCACGCCAGCCTGACCAACTCGAAGATTCAGGGCAAATACCGCCACTCTTTCTGGAGCGAGATCTATGAAACGGTGCTGGCGTGGTATATCGCGCCGCCGACCTTTGTCGCGTTGATTAACCCGCATAAGGGCAAATTCAACGTGACGGCAAAAGGCGGACTGGTGGAGGACGAGTACGTCGACTGGGTGATCTCTCGTCCCTATATCTACCTCGTGCTGCTGAACCTGGTCGGCGTCGGGGTGGGGATCTGGCGCTTTATGTACGGCCCGGAAAACGAAATCCTGACCGTCTGGGTGAGCATTATCTGGGTGTTCTATAACCTGATTATTCTCGGCGGCGCGGTGGCGGTCTCGGTTGAAAGCAAGCAGGTGCGGCGATCGCACCGCGTGGAGATGTCGATGCCGGCGGCGATTGCCCGCGATGACGGGCACCTGTTCTCCTGTACCGTCCATGATTACTCAGACGGGGGCCTTGGGGTCAAGATTCACGGCGAGGCGCAGGTGCTGGAAAGCCAGCACGTCAAGCTGTTGCTGAAACGCGGGCAGCAGGAGTACGCCTTCCCGGTGCGGGTCGCGCGGGTCAACGGCAGCGAGGTCGGGCTACAGCTGCTGCCGTTAAGCAATCAACAGCATATTGATTTTGTACAGTGTACGTTTGCCCGCGCAGATACGTGGGCGCTTTGGCAGGATAGCTTCCCGGAAGATAAGCCGATGGAAAGCCTGCTGGATATCCTGAAGCTGGGGTTCCGTGGATATCGTCACCTGGCGGAGTTTTCTCCGCCGTCGGTGAAGGTTATTTTCCGCTCGCTCACCATGCTGGTGGCCTGGTTTGTCTCGTTTATTCCGCGCCGTCCGGAACGCGCAGCGGCGACACTCTCGGCAGAACCGGCGATGGCTCAACAATGTTGACGTATTCCCCCACCTTTGCGTTGACTCGACTCAGGAGCGGGATTCTTGCTTCACGGTGGTGACCTTAGCCCCAGGGGGGTTAAGGATTTACAGCCACTCCACAAGCTAACACGGCAAGCCCTGCCGCTTTGATATTACGGGCCGCGTTAATGTCGCGATCATGGTCTGCCCCGCATTCCGGGCAGGACCATTTACGAACATCCAGAGGCATCTTTTTCATGGTGAAACCGCAACAGCTACAGCGTTTTGAAGACGGGAAAAACCGGTCGATTGCGACCACTGAACGCCCGGCCCATTCGCCTTTGTACCGGAGCTGGCGCGTGAATTCACCCCAGCCTGCGTCTGCTATCGCTTTGGACAACGACGGGTTGCGGAGCATGTTCTTCACCTTCAGAGATTCGACGCAAACAACTTGGTTCTCGTTTATCAGTTTGCGGGATGCTTTGTGCAGGGCATCCAGACGGCAATCGGCTATTTTCGCGTGGAGTCGGGCCACCTTTAAGCGGGCTTTGGCACGGTTCTTTGAGCCTCTGGCTTTTTTGCTTAAACGGCGCTGGAGCTGCGCCAGGCGGGCCGCGTATTTAGCAGTATGGCGGGGATTGCCGGATTTAAATCCGGTATCAGTGACGAACAAATCTTTTAAACCCACATCAATTCCGACCGTTTTAGCGGTGATCGGCAGTGATACGGGCTCAAACTCGCAGAGACAGGAGACGAAATATCGCCCGGCGACGTCTCTGGAAAGGGTGACGGTAGATGGAGTAGACGGCAATTCACGGCTCCAGCGCACGTCTAAAGGCGCTTTACTCTTTGCCATATACAGCTTGCCATTGCGATATTTGAATGCGCTGGCGGTCAATTCAGCGGCTTGTTTATGGCGCTTACTTTTGAATGCCGGGTATGCGGCACGCCCGGCGAAAAAGTTAGTAAAGGCGGTCTGTTGGTGGCGCAGCGACTGCTGTAGCGGCACGCAGGAAACATCATTGAGCCAGGCAAATTCCGGCTCTTTTTTTAGGGCCGTTAACCGGGCGCTGGCCTGGACGTAGCCCATTTTCTCCTTCCGTTCGTTGTAGGCATCAATGCGCCAGCGAAGGATTGAATTGTAGACGAAACGCACACAGCCGAACGTCCGGGCCAGAAGCTCAGCCTGCTCGGGCGTTGGATAGAATCGAAATTTATATGCGCGTTTCATGGTTTCGCAAGATACGCACAATTATGCGAGGGTTATTGATAGTGATCAAATATACAGTATTCATGCACGAAAACCGCCTCCACTCCTCTCTCACCTCCATAGGTGGGGGGATCCTGGGGGCATATTGATGAACAGAAAACTCTCTTTGATTTGTGCAGTAGCGGTGGGTATTAGCGGATGGTCTCCCTTCGCTTCGTATGCGGAACCGACGGCGGCGGCGACTCAGGCCGCGCCGACGACGACGGTCCCCGGTATCGCTGGTACTGTGGCGGACAGCCAGCCCACGGCGACGCTTGCCGATCCGGCAGCGCCGGTGGTGGTGCTGGATAACGCTCCGACCCGCGACGTGAAGCTGACCTTCGCCAAAATCGCCCCGCCTCCGGGCAGCATGGTGCTGCGCGGCGCGCGCCCTGAGGGGTCGGTAGAGTTCGGTATGCGCAGCGATGAAGTGGTGGCAAAAGCGCTGCTGAATCTCGACTACACGCCCTCTCCGTCGCTGCTGCCGGTGCAGTCGCAGCTGAAGGTGTATCTTAACGATGAGCTGATGGGCGTGCTGCCGGTCACCAAAGAGCAGTTGGGTAAAAAAGTCAGCGCGCAGATCCCTATCGATCCGCTCTATATCACCGACTTTAACCGCGTGCGCCTTGAGTTTGTCGGCCACTATCGCGATGTCTGTGAAAACCCGGCCAGCAGCACCTTGTGGCTGGACGTCGGTCGCGAAAGCTATCTTGATTTAACCTACCAGTCGCTGAACGTGCGCAACGATCTTTCGCATTTCCCGGTACCGTTCTACGATTCGCGCGATAACCGCCAGCTGACGCTACCGATGGTCTTTGCCTCCGCGCCGGGTGTCCTGCAGCAGCAGGCGGCGGCCATCGTCGCCTCCTGGTTCGGCAGCAAGGCGGGCTGGCGCGGCCAGCAGTTCCCGGTGCAGTTCAACCAACTGCCGGACCGTAACGCCATTGTGTTTGCGACCAACGATAAGCGCCCTGACTTCCTGCGCGAGCATCCGCCGGTTAAGGCGCCGACGATTGAAATGATCGACCACCCGGTTAATCCGTACGTCAAGCTGCTGGTGGTCTTCGGGCGGGATGACAACGACCTGCTGCAGGCAGCGAAGGGGATAGCCCAGGGCAATATTCTGTTCCGCGGCAGCAGCGTGACGGTTGACGATGTCAAACAGCTGCAGGCGCGTAAACCCTACGATGCGCCGAACTGGGTGCGTACCGATCGGGCGGTGACCTTTGCCGAGCTGAAAACCTACGAACAGCAGCTGCAATCCAGCGGCCTGGTGCCGGACTCCATCAACGTAGCGCTGAACCTGCCGCCGGACCTCTACCTGCTGCGCGCCAACGGCATCGATATGAACCTGAACTATCGCTACACCATGCCGCCTATCAAGGACAGCTCGCGCATGGATATCAGCCTGAACGATCGGTTCTTACAGTCCTTCAGCCTCAACAGCTCGCAGGATGTGAATAAGCTGATACTACGCCTGCCGGTGTTGCAGGGGCTGCTGGACGGCAAAACGGAAGTGACGATCCCGGCATTGCGCCTCGGCGCCATGAATCAGTTGCGCTTTGACTTTCAGTATATGAACCCGATGCCGGGCGGTTCTATCGATAACTGTATTACCTTCCAGCCGGTGCAGAACCACGTGGTGATAGGCGACGACTCGACCATCGATTTCTCGAAGTACTATCACTTTATGGCGATGCCGGATCTGCGCGTATTTGCTAACGCGGGCTTCCCGTACAGCCGGATGGCCGATCTCGCCGATACCCTGGTCGTGGTGCCCAAATCGCCGACCGAGGGCCAGGTTGCCACGCTGCTGGAGACGGCCGGCGGCATTGGCGCGCAAACCGGCCTGGCGGCCATTAACCTGCGCATGACCGACGACGGCAGCCAGATTAAGGACAAAGACGCCGACCTGCTGCTGATTGGCTCCATTCCGCAGGCGCTGAAGGACGACACGAAAATCAACCTGCTGGTTGAAGCGACCAAAAGCTGGGTGAAAACGCCGATGCGCCACTACGATCTGGCCAGCATCTATCCCGATACCGAGGCCAGAACGCCGAATACCCGCACCGACGTCACGTCGACCGGGCCGATGGCGGCGATTATTGGCTTCCAGTCGCCGTACAACGATCAGCGCAGCGTCGTGGCGCTGCTGGCCGACAGCCCGCGCGGCAACGAACTGCTGACCCAGGCGCTTAACGACAGCGGTAAACGCGCGGCGATGTTTGGTTCCGTTGCGGTGATTCGTGAGTCGGGCGTCAACAGCCTGAGGGTGGGCGATATTTACTATATCGGGCACCTGCCGTGGTTCGAACGTATCTGGTTTGCGCTCTCCAGCCATCCGGTGCTGCTGGCGATTCTGGCCGCGGTCAGCATCGTCCTGCTGGCATGGGTGCTATGGCGCATGCTGCGTATTATCAGCCGTCGCCGCCTCGACCTTGATGATGAGTAATTGATGATGAACGCGGTGCGCGGTGTGGTGTTATCGGTATTGATGCTGGCGGCGGCGCAGGTGAGCGCCGCCTGCCAGTGGCCGGCCTGGGAGCAGTTTAAAAAAGAGTATGTCAGCGCCGAAGGGCGAATTATCGACCCCAGCGATGCGCGAAAAATCACCACCTCGGAAGGGCAAAGCTACGGGCTGTTCTTTGCTCTGGCGGCTAACGATCGCGACGGCTTCCGCAAGCTGTTCGAGTGGACGCAAAACAACCTTGCCGAGGGCGATTTGCGCGCGCATCTCCCGGGCTGGCTGTGGGGGAAAAAGAGCGATGACGAGTGGACGGTGCTGGACAACAATTCAGCCTCGGACTCCGATTTGTGGATAGCCTGGGCGCTGCTGGAGGCCGGACGTCTGTGGGACACGCCTCAGTACACCGAGGTAGGCAAGGCGCTGCTGGCGCGCATTGCCGACGAAGAGGTCGCCACCGTACCGGGGCTGGGGCCGATGATTCTGCCGGGGAGAGTCGGCTTCGTCGATGACCGCGGCTGGCGTTTTAATCCCAGCTATCTGCCGCCGCAGCTGGCGACCTATTTTGCCGCGTTTGGCGCTCCCTGGCCGAAGATACGCGACGGCAATCTGCGTCTGCTGCTGGAAACCGCGCCGAAAGGTTTTTCGCCTGACTGGGTGCGTTACGAAAAAAGCAAAGGCTGGCAGCTGAAAGCGGATAAACCCATTATCGGCAGCTATGACGCCATTCGCGTCTATCTGTGGGTCGGTATGCTCGATGACGGCGATAAGCAAAAAGCTCGCCTGCTGGCGCGTTTTAAACCGATGGCGACCCGGACGATTGACCAGGGCGTGCCGCCGGAAAAAACCAACATCGCGACCGGTAAAACTACCGGCAACGGTCCGGTTGGCTTCTCCGCTGCGCTACTGCCTTTCTTGCAGAAGGAAGATGCACGCGCCATTCAGCGCCAGCGCGTCGCCGATAACTATCCCGGCGCGGATGCATACTACAGCGCGGTCCTGACCCTTTTCGGCCAGGGATGGGATCAACACCGTTTTCGCTTCACCGCCGGTGGCGAATTACGGCCTGACTGGAACCAAGAATGCACAAGTTCTCACTAAGCTTATTCAGCCTCTCCTTAGGCGTCGCGCTGATGCCGCTGGCGCATGCCGCGACTACCCCTGTTCAGGAACATCTACTGGAGCAGGTCCGCCTCGGTGAGGCCAGCAAACGTGAGGATTTGGTGCGCCAGTCGCTCTATCGCCTGGAATTGATCGACCCGAATAACCCGGACGTTGTTGCCGCGCGGATGCGCTATCTTCTCCGCCAGGGCGATACCGCCGGCGCGAAGCAGCAGCTGGAGCGTCTGGCGAAGCTGGCGCCGGAATCGCCCGAGCTGAAAGCCTCGCGTGACGAAATGAAAAGCAGCACCGGCGATGGTCGCCAGGAGCTGCAGCAGGCTCGTCTGCTGGGCGTGGCCGGGAAGGTTGATGAGGCCATCGCCGCTTACGAGAAGCTGTTTAACGGCGTTCCTGATGATGATGACGCGGCGATTGAGTACTGGACGCTGGTGGCGCGGCTGCCCGCCCGTCATAACGAAGGCATCAATCAGCTGAAAAAACTCAACGCCCGCTTGCCGGGCAACGTCCCGCTGCAAACGGCGCTGGCGAAACAGATGTTTGGCGATAATAAGCCGGAAGAGGGATTTGCTTATCTGGAGCAGATGTCCCGCTCGGCGGCGGGGCGCGGTATCGCGGCGGACATCTGGTTTAACGAAGTGAAAAGTATGCCGGTCAGCCGGGCCAGCGTGCAGGCGCTGCAGCGCTTTCTCATGCAGTTTCCCACCGGTTCCACCTCGGCGAATGCCCGCGTCCTGCTCGCTCAGCAGCAGACGCAGCTAAAAGACCCGACGTTCCGCGATCGCGCGGAGGGGCTGGCGGCGGTGAAGGCCGGGAAAGGTTCGGTGGCCGTGGCCGATTTGCAGCAGGCTGTGCGGGCGGATGCCAAAGACAGCGACGCGGTTGGCGCATTGGGGCAGGCGTACTCCCAGCGCGGCGATCGGGCGCGGGCGGTTGCCCAGTTGAGTAAAGCCATCAAAATGGACCCGGATAGCCCGAGCCGCGATAAGTGGGACAGCTTGCTCAAGACTAACCGCTACTGGCTGCTGATTAAGCAGGGCGATAGCGCCCTCAAAAGCGGCCAGCTGGCGCAGGCGCAAAATTATTACGCCCAGGCGCAGCGCATAGACAATACCGACAGCTATGCGGTGCTGGGGCTGGGGGACGTGGCGGCGGCGCGTAAAGAAAACGCGGCGGCGGAGCGCTACTACCAGCGCGCGCTGCGAATGGATCGCGGCAACAGCCTGGCGGTGCGCGGTCTGGCGAATCTGTATCGCGCCGAATCGCCGGAAAAAGCCAGCGCGTACATCGCCAGCCTGTCGCCGGGCCAGCGGCGCAGCATTGATGATATCGAACGCAGCCTGACGAACGATCGGCTGGAGAAACAGGCCGAAGCGCTGGAGAGCCAGGGCAACTGGGCGCAGGCGGCGGAAGTGCAGCGCAGACGGCTGGCGCTGGATCCGGATAGCGTGTGGATCGCCTACCGCCTGTCGCGGGATCTGGTCAGCGCAGGCAGCCGCAGCGAAGCCGATGCCATCATGCGCGCGATGGTCAACCGCCAGCCCGGCGATGCCGACCGGGTTTACGCCTACGGCCTCTATCTATCCGGGAATAATCAGGATGAGATGGCGCTGGCGCAGATTAACGCTCTGCCGCGCGGGCAGTGGACGGACAATATTCGCGAGCTGGAGGCGCGCCTGCAAAGCGATAACGTGTTGCGCCAGGCCAATCAGCTGCGCGATAGCGGCCAGGAAGCCAGGGCGATCGCCCTGATTAACCAGCAGCCGACGTCGGTGCGCTACGCGCTCACGCTGGCGGACTGGGCGCAGCAGCGCGGCGACAGCCAGACGGCAATTGCTGAATATCAGCGGGTGCTGGGGCAGCAGCCTGACAACGGCGATGCGCGTCTGGGCCTGGCGGAAGTGTATCTTGCCGATGGCGATAAAAACGCCGCCCGCGCCCAGGTGGCGCAGCTCAAGGGCGAAGATATCGATTCTATCAATATGCAGCGGCGTATCGCCCTGGCGCAGGCCGGGTTGGGCGATCGCGCTCAGGCGCAGCAAACCTTCGCCCGCATCGTTCCGCAGGCGAAAGCGCAGCCGCCGTCAATGGAAAGCGCGCTGGTGCTGCGCGACGCCGCGCGTTTCCAGGCGCAGAACGGCGAGCCGCAGCAGGCGCTGGAAGGCTATAAAGATGCAATGGTGGCCTCCGGCGTCGCCCGCGAGCGCCCGCAGGATAACGACACCTTTACGCGGCTGACGCGTAACGATAGCAGCGATGACTGGCTGAAGCGCGGGATCCGCAGCGACGCGGCGGATCTTTATCGTCAGCAGGATCTTAACGTCACCCTCGAACATGATTACTGGGGCTCCAGCGGTACCGGCGGCTATTCCGACCTGAAAGCCCATACCACGATGCTGCATGTGGATGCGCCGCTGGCCGACGGGCGAATGTTCTTCCGTACCGATCTGGTTAATATGGATGCCGGGAGTTTTTCGACGAACAGCGACGGCAGCTATTCGCCGAGCTGGGGCACCTGCGGTGAAATCGCCTGTAGCGGCGGCAGCAAACATCAGAGCGATAGCGGCGCCAGCGTCGCGGTGGGCTGGAAGAACGATACCTGGAGCGGCGATATCGGCACCACGCCGATGGGCTTTAACGTCGTTGATGTGGTGGGCGGCCTGAGCTACAGCAGCGACGTTGGTCCGCTGGGCTACACCGTGAACCTCCACCGACGCCCCATCTCCAGCTCGCTGCTGGCCTTTGGCGGGCAGAAGGATAACTCTAACGACGGCCATACCGGCAAGACCTGGGGCGGGGTGCGCGCCGACGGCGGCGGTCTGAGTCTGAGCTACGATAAAGGCGAGGCCAACGGCGTCTGGTCTTCGCTGGGCGTCGACCAGTTGACCGGGAAAAACGTCGCCGACAACTGGCGCGTGCGCTGGATGACCGGCTACTACTATAAAGTGGTTAACGAAGATAACCGCCGGGTCACCGTCGGCCTGAACAATATGCTCTGGCACTACGATAAGGATCTCAGCGGCTATACGCTGGGTCAGGGCGGTTACTACAGTCCGCAGGAATATGTCTCCTTCTCGGTGCCGGTCACCTGGCGTCAGCGGACGGCGAACTGGTCATGGGAGCTGGGGGGCTCGGTATCGTGGTCCCACTCGCGCACCAAAACCGAGGCGCGCTATCCGCTGCTCAATTTGATTCCTTCGCAGTATCGTCATGATGCCAGCCAGCTCACGGAAGAAGGCAGCAGCAGTTCTGGCGTCGGCTATACCGCACGGGCGCTGATTGAACGACGGGTGACCAGCAACTGGTTTGTCGGGGCGGCGGTGGATATCCAGCAGGCGAAGGATTACACCCCGAGCCATGCGCTGCTGTACGTTCGCTATTCGGCTTCCGGCTGGCAGGGCGATATGGATATGCCGCCGCAGCCGTTGGTTCCTTATGCCGACTGGTAGCAGATTAGGCTGAATTATGCGACAGGGCGCCACTCCACGGCGCTCTTCGCGTATACTCGTTGCCTCCGGCCAGGCAGCCCGATTTCCCCTCCGGTGGCGCGGAAGCTGCATAGCGCGCTGCATCCCGGAGGCGGCGCCAGGGGCGCCTTGTCCGGGCTACCGGCCCGATGGTGGTTGTGAGCGTGTAGCCCGGGTAAGGCGTCAGCCGCCACCCGGGAATGTTCCCCGGTCGCGCTGTGCTTACAGGGGCTACCGGCCGCGCCGCCTGCGGGTTTTGTAGCCCGGACAGGCGCATTGCGCCGCCTCCGGGAAAGCGGCCTGATGGCGGCTGTGAACGTGTAGGCCGGGCAATTTCGTAGCCCGGGTAAGGCGTCAGCCGCGACCCGGGAATGTCCGCCGGTCGCGCTATGCTTACCGGGGCCACCGGCCGCGCTGCCTGCGGGTTTTGTAGCCCGGACAGGCGCATTGCGCCGCCTCCGGGAAAGCATCCCGATGGCATTGCTTCGCGCCTTGCGGGCGTGAGCAAACAATTTGAGTATATAATCAGCCTGATAACGATCGGTGAGAGGGACCTATACCCGATATGCGTTCAGTTTCAGTGGAGAACCCCGTTGCGCGTCAGCCGTTCACTTACAATTAAACAGATGGCGATGGTCGCGAGCGTGTCCATGGCGTTTGTACTGGTCTTCTGTTCTATTCTGCTGTTCCACTTTGTTCAGCAGAGTCGTTTTACCACGGCCACGCAGTTAGAAAGCATCGCGCGTTCCGTTCGCGAACCGCTGTCAGCGGCTATCCTGAAAGCCGATATCCCTGAGGCGGAAGCCATTCTGAGCCGTATTCAACCCGCAGGCATCGTCAGCCGGGCGGATGTTGTCCTGCCCAATCAGTTCCAGGCGCTGCGGATGCGCTTTATCCCCGAGCGCCCGGTACCGGTAACCATCACCCGTATGTTTGAACTGCCGGTACAGATTTCGCTGCCTATCTACTCCCTTGAACGGCCCGCTAACCCACAGCCGCTGGCCTATCTGGTGCTCCAGGCCGACTCATACCGCATGTATAAATTCGTCATGAGCGCGCTGGCGACGTTAGTGACCGCTTACTTGCTTCTGGTGCTGATGCTGACGGTGGCGATCACCTGGTGCATCAACCGTCTGATGGTACGACCGCTGCGTAAAATCGCCCGTGAGCTAAACGATGTCCCGCAGCACGAGCGTTTGGGCCATCAGCTCACGCTGCCGCGTCTCCATCATGACGATGAAATCGGCATGCTGGTGCGCAGCTACAACCGTAATCAGCAGACGCTGCTGCGCCTGCACGATGAACTCTCTTTGCAATCGACCCGTTTTCCGGTATCCGAGCTGCCGAACAAAGCCTTTCTAATGGCCATGCTGGAGCAAACCGTCGCGCGACCGCAGGCCTCGGCGCTGCTGATTATCGCCTGCGAAACGCTACAGGATACCGCTGGCGTACTGAAAGAGACGCAGCGTGAAATGCTGCTGCTAACCCTGGTTGAAAAGCTGCGGGCGATTATCCCGGCGCAGATGGTGCTGGCTCAGGTGAGCGGCTACGACTTCGCGATTCTGGCCCACGGTATTGACGAACCCTGGCAGGCGGTGACGTTAAGTAAGCAAGTACTCACTGTCTTAAATGAACGTTTGCCGCTGCACGGCATCCAGCTGCGCCCCTGCGCCAGCGTCGGTATCGCGATGTTTAACGGCGAAATTAACGCCGAACAGCTCTACCGGCGGGCGTTTTCCGCCGCCGTAACCGCGCGTCGTAAAGGGAAAAACCAGATTGAGTTCTTCGATCCGCAGCAGATGGAAAAGGCGCAGCGCCGCTTAATGGAAGAGCACGATATTCTGACGGCGCTTGATAACCAGCAGTTTGCCATCTGGCTGCAGCCGCAGGTGGATACCCACAGCGGCGAGGTGTGCGGTGCGGAAGTGCTGCTGCGTCAGCGTCAGGCGGACGGCAACTGGTCGCTGCCGGGCGATCTGATTGAGCGTATCGAAGCCTGCGGGCTGATGGTGCCGGTCGGCTACTGGGTGATGGAAGAGGCCTGCCGGCAGCTTGCCGCCTGGCAAAATCAGGGGATCATGTTGCCGCTGTCGGTCAACGTGTCGTTGCTGCAGCTGCTGCATCACGATCGCGGCGAGGAGATGCTGGCGCTGCTGGCGCGCTATCGTATCGCGCCGGGCACGCTGGTACTGGAAGTCACCGAAAGCCGTCGGATAGACGACCCGCAGGCGATTATTTCCCTGCTGCGTCCGCTGCGTGAAGCGGGCGTGCGGATTGCCCTCGATGACTTTGGTATGGGCTACGCCGGCCTGCGCCAACTGCAGCATATTAAATCGCTGCCGGTAGACATCCTGAAAATCGATAAAGTCTTTATCGATATGCTGCCCGATGACATCAGCATGCTGCCCGCGATTATCCAGCTGGCGCGGGGGCTGAGTCTGCACATTGTCGCGGAGGGCGTCGAAACCGATACCCAGTATCGCTGGCTGCAGGAGGCGGGGGTCGAGACGGTGCAAGGGTATCTTTTTGGCTGCGCCATGCCGCCTGAGGCTTTTATGGCCCGTTTTTTACCCGGTGATGTTGAGGATGCAAGTTTGTAACAACATTGTTAGCTTATGCGAGTCAGTTCAAATAAATTAACAATTGCATTGCAATTTCATCACTCGTTATTTCTGAAATGTTTCATGGGTGTTATTTTTAAGCCACGGACGCAATATCCCCTCAAAGTCTGTGGTTATCTCCAAAGGACACCCTATGAAAATCTCTTTCTTTAAAAGCCTCTATGTCCAGGTTCTCTCGGCCATAGCGATCGGTATTCTGCTGGGCCATTTTTACCCGGAACTGGGTGCGCAGATGAAACCCCTCGGCGATGCCTTCGTTAAGCTGATTAAAATGATTATTGCCCCGGTTATCTTCTGTACCGTAGTGACGGGGATTGCCGGGATGGAGAGCATGAAAGCCGTCGGCCGCACCGGGGCGGTGGCGCTGCTCTACTTTGAAATCGTGAGCACAATTGCGCTGATCATCGGCCTGATCATTGTAAACGTGGTGCAGCCCGGCGCGGGAATGAACGTTGACCCGGCGACCCTCGACGCGAAGGCCGTGGCGGTTTACGCCGAACAGGCGAAAGATCAGGGCATCGTAGCGTTCCTGCTCGATATTATCCCCGGCAGCGTAATTGGCGCTTTTGCCAGCGGCAACATTCTGCAGGTGCTGATGTTTGCGGTGCTGTTTGGTTTCGCGCTGCATCGCCTCGGCAGCAAAGGCCAGCTGATTTTTAACGTTATCGAAAGCTTCTCGCAGGTGATCTTCGGCATCATCAATATGATCATGCGCCTGGCGCCGATTGGCGCGTTCGGGGCCATGGCCTTTACCATTGGAAAATACGGCGTCGGTACGCTGGTGCAGCTTGGCCAACTGATCGTCTGCTTCTACATCACCTGCATCCTGTTTGTGGTGGTGGTGCTGGGGTCGATCGCCAAAGCCACCGGCTTCAGCATCTTTAAATTTATCCGCTATATCCGCGAAGAGCTGCTGATTGTCCTGGGGACCTCTTCATCCGAGTCGGCGCTGCCGCGTATGCTCGATAAGATGGAGAAGCTGGGCTGCCGCAAGTCGGTGGTGGGGCTGGTGATCCCGACGGGGTACTCCTTTAACCTCGATGGCACCTCAATATACCTGACGATGGCGGCGGTGTTTATCGCCCAGGCGACGAACAGCCATATGGATATTTTCCATCAGATCACCCTGCTGGTGGTGCTGCTGCTCTCCTCAAAAGGCGCGGCGGGGGTGACGGGCAGCGGCTTTATCGTCCTTGCGGCGACGATTTCCGCCGTCGGGCACCTGCCGGTTGCCGGTCTGGCGCTCATTCTTGGCATCGACCGCTTTATGTCCGAGGCGCGCGCGCTGACCAACCTGGTGGGTAACGGCGTCGCGACCATCGTTGTCGCTAAATGGGTCAAAGAGCTGGACGCGAAACAGCTGGATGATGTGCTGAACAACCGTACTCCGGTAAGCAAATCGCACGAATTATCCTCATAAATCCATCTGTTAGGCCCGTTGTCCCTTGCTGGACTACGGGCTCCTGCGCATAATTAGGGGTCACTGTCGCTTGCGCGGCGGTGACCCTTATGTTTATTTCACGTCAACATGCGACATTTTCATCTCCGTGTGGTCTAACCGACGTACTTAACTCACCATATTTTTTCGGCGGCCCTCCCGTGGGCCGCTGTTGTAACCAGGATTGTTCATCAGGGGTTCACATGCAGGGCACAAAAATTCGACTCTTAACCGGTGGTTTGCTGATGATGGCGACGGTCGGCTATGTGCAGGCAGAAGCGCTCCAGCCGGACCCGGCCTGGCAACAGGGGACACTGGCGAATGGATTTCAGTGGCAGGTTTTAGCCACCCCGCAGCGTCCCAGCGATCGTATCGAAGTTCGCCTGTCCGTGAATATTGGCTCGCTGAGCGAAAGCACTCAGCAGAGCGGCTTTAGCCACTTTATCCCGCGCCTCGCGCTGACGCAAAACGGTGGCCTCCCGACCATGCAGGCCCGTTCGCTATGGCAGCAGAGTATTGACCCGAAGCGTCCTCTGCCGCCCGCCATCGTCTCTTATGACTACAGTTTGTTTAACCTGAGCATACCGAATAACCGTAACGACCTTCTGAAAGAGGCGCTGAGCTGGCTGGCCAGCGCCAGCGGTAAAATGTCGATCTCCCCGGAAACCGTCAACCACGCGCTGCAGGGCGAAGACATGGTGGCGACCTGGCCTGCGGATACCAAAGAAGGCTGGTGGCGCTATCGGCTGAAAGGCTCCACCATGCTGGGGCACGATCCGGCGGCGCCGCTGAAGCAGCCGGTGGATATTGCTCAGCTAAAAGAGTATTACCACAAGTGGTACACCCCGGATGCCATGACCCTGATTGTGGTCGGCAACGTGGATAGCCGCAGCGTCGCGGAACAAATCAACAAAACTTTCGGCGGCCTGAAGGGCAAGCGCGAAACGCCGGTGGCGGTTCCTACGCTGTCGCCGCTGCCGACGACGCCGGTCAGCATCATGACCGATGCGGTGCGCCAGGATAAGCTGTCGCTGATGTGGGATGCGCCGTGGCAGCCGATCCGCGACTCGGTCGCGCTGCAGCGCTACTGGCGCGACGATCTTGCCCGGGAAGCGCTGTTCTGGCACGTACAGCAGAATCTGAGCAAAAGTAATATCAAGGATATCGGCCTTGGCTTTGACTGCCGCGTGCTCTACCAGCGCGCCCAGTGCGCGATCAATATCGAATCGCCGGGCGAGCGCCTGAACGCCAACTTAACGACCGTGGCGCGCGAGCTGGCGAAAGTCCGCGATCGCGGCCTGCCGCAGGAGGAGTTTGACGCCCTGATCGCGCAGAAAAACCTCGAACTGCAGAAGCTGTTTGCCACCTATGCGCGCACCGATACGTACATCCTGATTAGCCAGCGGATGCGTTCGTTGCAAAATCAGGTGGTGGATATCGCGCCCGAGCAGTATCAGAAACTGCGCCAGGAGTTTCTCAATTCGCTGACGGTCGACATGCTGAATCAGTACCTGCGTCAGCAGCTGTCGCAGGATATGGCGCTGGTGCTGCAGCAGCCGCAGGGTGAGCCGGAATACAACATGAAGGAACTGCAGGCGACGTGGGAAAAGCTGATGGCGCCCGCGCCAGCGGCCGCAGCGGCGTCGAGCGCCGCCGGTGATGTTGTGGAAGGGCGTAACGAAGCGACGGATATCCCGCCAGCACAGTAAAGCAAAACCGGATAGCGTGGCTATCCGGTGAGGTTTATGGCTAATCTGTTTTACGTATTGCTGGATTGGCCCGGTGATTTTCCCGGAGGCGGCGCTGGCGCGCCTTGTCCGGTCTAATGCCAGCGCCAGACAGTAGCCCGGCTAAGCGCAGCGCCAGCCGGGATTCTCGCAGGAGGGCGTAACGCAATCGAAAATTACTGCGGCATCGCCTCGCGCGGGATAATCGCGCCGCGATACTGGATCACCGTGCTGGCGGTCAGGTGTCCGCGTTTTGCCGCCGATTCGGCGTCGCCGCCGGTCAGGCGTACAGCCAGGTAGCCGGCGCTGAACGAATCGCCCGCCGCCGTGGTATCAACCACTTTCTCTTTCGGCAGCTTAACGGCCGGGACTTCCCGCAGCGGCTGGCCGGCAATCGCCACCAGGCAGGAGTCTGCGCCGCGCTTAACCACCACTTCTTCAACGCCGGCGGCGTGGGTGCGGGCAATCACTTCCGCAACCGGCTTCTCGCCCCACAGCGCGTCTTCGTCATCGAGGGTCAGGAATGCGATGTCGGTGCAGGCCAGCATCTGCTGATAAACCCGCTGCGTCTCCTCTTTGCTGCTCCACAGGCGCGGACGATAGTTATTATCAAAGATAACCTTGCCGCCGTTTGCCCGGCATTCCCGCAGCAGGGTCAGCAGCTTCTCGCGGCTGGTCGGGCTGAGGATCGCCAGGCTGATCCCGCTAAGATACAGATAATCAAAGGTCGCCAGCTCTTCGCAGATGGCCGCAGACTGCTCGCTCTCCAGCCAGAACTTCGCCGCGGCTTCGTTGCGCCAGTAGTAAAAGGTGCGCTCGCCGCTCTCGTCGGTTTCGATGTAGTAGAGGCCCGGTAAACGGTCGGCCATGCGCTGAATCAGGTCAGTCTGAACGTTCTCGCGCTGCCAGGATTCGAGCATCTGCTGGCTGAAGGTGTCCGTGCCCAGGGCGGTAACGTAGTGCACGCCCAGCGCGCTGGCGTCGGTCTGGCGAGCGATGTAGACGGAAGTGTTTAAGGTGTCGCCGCCAAAGCCGCGATTAACCGCTGCGCCTTTCTCTGACAGCTCAATCATGCATTCGCCAATGACGGCAATTTTCTTCGACATAGTGATGACCTGAAATTAAATCAATATTAACCCTAGTGTGCGCTGGGGCGCTTTGATGGTCAATGATATTAAAACAACGTTCCATTATTTTTTTGACCTGACGCGGATTATGTGACGAAAACCTCATTCGGCGGAGCAAATGGCGTTTCTCAACTATATTCAGGAGTGACGAGACGCAAAAGGAGTGCAGAAGGGATGAGCAGAACCCGAAAAACCGTGGCTATTATCCTGGGAACGATTGTCGTACTGATCGTTCTGTTTTTTATCGTGCTGGCGACCTTTGACTGGAACCGCCTGAAGCCGACGATCAACCAGAAAGTCTCTGCCGAGCTGAACCGCCCGTTCGCGATTCGCGGCGATCTGGGCGTCGTCTGGGAACGCCAGCCCGGCGAAAGCGGCTGGCGAAGCTGGATCCCCTGGCCGCACGTTCATGCCGAAGATATCGTCCTTGGCAACCCCCCTGATATCCCGCAGGTCACAATGGTCCACCTGCCGCGCGTTGAGGCGACTCTCGCCCCGCTGGCGCTGCTCAGCAAAACGGTCTATCTGCCGTGGATTAAGCTTGAACAGCCCGACGCGCGGCTGATCCGACTGTCGGAGAAGACCAACAACTGGACTTTCGACCTGGCTTCGGCGGGGTCGTCGGAGAAAGATGCGGCGCCTTCCAGCTGGTCTTTCCGCCTCGACAATATTCTTTTCGATCGCGGCAAGATTGCCGTTGATGACAAAGTGTCGCGCGCTGACGTGACGATCGTGGTTGATCCGCTCGGTAAGCCGCTGGCGTTCAGTGAAGTGACCGGCGAGAAGGGGAAAGGGCAGCCGCAGAAAGTAGGCGATTACGTCTTCGGCCTGCAGGCGAAAGGGAGCTACAACGGACAGCCGCTCTCCGGTAGCGGCAAAATCGGCGGCATGCTGGCGCTGCGCAGCGAAGGGACGCCGTTCCCCCTGCAGGGGGATTTTCGTTCCGGCAATACCCGGGTCGCGTTTACCGGCACGGTCAGCGATCCGCTTAACCTCGGCGGCATCGATCTGCGGCTGAAGTTTTCCGGGGACTCGCTGGGCGATCTCTATGACCTGACCGGCGTGCTGCTGCCGGATACGCCGGCCTTTTCGACCGACGGGCATCTGCGGGCCACCTTCAAGGAGAAAAACGGTTCACGCTTCGCCTATCAGGATTTTAATGGCCGCATCGGCGAGAGCGATATCCACGGCTCGCTGACCTACACCACCGGTAAACCCCGGCCTAAGCTGGAGGGCGACCTTGAGTCCAGACAGCTAAGGCTGGCGGATCTGGGGCCGCTGATTGGCGTCGACTCCGGCGGTAAAGGCAGCCAGACCGAACGGCGCAAAGGCGAGGCCTCCCCGCAGCCGGCCGGAAAAGTGTTGCCGTATGACCGCTTTGAAACCGATAAGTGGCAGGTGATGGATGCCGATGTGCGCTTTAAAGGACGCCGCATTGAGCACGGCGGCACGCTCCCCATCAGCGACCTCTCCACCCACGTGCTCCTCGAAAGGGGCGACCTGCGCCTGCAGCCGCTGCGTCTGGGGCTGGCCAACGGCACGATTGCCGGCAGCATTCATCTTGAAGGGGATAAAAAACCGCTGCACGGGACGGCGAACCTGCAGGCGCGCCGCCTGAAGCTGAAAGCGCTGATGCCAAACGTGGAGATGATGCAGAAAACCCTCGGCGAAATGAACGGCGATGTGCAGCTTCGCGGCACCGGCAACTCCGTCGCCGCGCTGCTGGGCAACAGTAACGGTAACCTGAAGCTGCTGATGAACGACGGTTTAATTAGCCGCAACCTGATGGAGATCCTCGGCCTGAACGTCGGTAACTTTATCATCGGGCAGATCTTTGGCGATGATGAGGTGCGGGTGAACTGCGCGGCGGCCAATATCGACGTGGTCAACGGCGTCGCCCGGCCGCAGGTGTTTGCCTTTGATACGGAAAACGCGTTGATCAACGTCACCGGTACCGCCAGCTTTGCCTCAGAGCAGCTGGACCTCACTATCGATCCGGAAAGCAAAGGCTTTCGCATTATTACCCTGCGTTCACCGCTCTACGTGCGCGGCACCTTTAAGTCGCCGAATGCGGGCGTGAAGGCGGGGCCGCTGATTGCCCGCGGCGCGGTAGCGGCAGCGCTGGCGACCCTGGTGACGCCGGCCGCCGCGCTGCTGGCGCTGATCTCACCCGCCGAAGGCGAGGCGAACCAGTGTCGGGCAATCCTGTCGCAGATGAAAAAATAGTCGGCAAGGAGACGCCCCTCGCCGGATGGCCAGGGGCGTGGAGGGAGAGTTACAGCGATTGATGACGCGTTTCGTGAGTCAGCAGCAGCGCGATCATCGTCAGCGCCGCCATGGCGGCCAGATAGAGCCCTACCGCAGGCAGACCGTAGTTGCCCTGCAGCCAGGCGGCGATATACGGCGCCACGGACGCCCCGAGGATCGACGAGACGTTATAGGAGAACGATGCGCCGGTATAGCGAACTTCCGTCGGGAACAGCTCCGGCAGCAGCGCGCCCATGGGGCCAAAGGTCAGCCCCATCAGGCTCAGGCCAATCAGCAGGAAGGCAAAGACCAGCAGCGGGTTGCCGGAGCCGAGCAGCGGTTTAAAGGCAAACAGCGCGAAGAGGATGATCAGGGTCGTAATCACGACCATGCTCTTACGACGGCCGAATGCATCCGCCAGCAGGCCCGCCACCGGTACCATCACGCCAAAACCGATAACCGCCATCATCAGCATCCACAGCACTTCGTTACGCGGCAAGCCGAGGCCAATCGGCGCGGCGGCGGTGCTGAAGGTCATGGAGTAAACGGTCATGATGTAAAACAGCGTATAGGTCGCCAGCATGATAAAGGTGCCGAGAACGGTGACGCGCACGTGTTTGGTCAGCAGCGTGCCCAGCGGGATTTTGACCTGTTTTTTCGCGGCGGCTACCTTAGCGAACACCGGCGACTCGTGCAGCGAAACGCGGACGTACAGGCCGATAATGACCAGCACGGCGGAGAAGATAAACGGCATACGCCAGCCCCATTCCATAAACTGCTGGTCGGTCAGCAGCCAGGAGAGCAGCAGGAAGGTGCCGTTCGCGAAGAAGAAGCCGATAGGCGCGCCCAGCTGCGGGAATGAGCCATACAGCGCGCGCTTGCGCGGCGGGGCGTTTTCCGTCGCCAGCAGCGCCGCGCCGCCCCATTCGCCGCCAAGGCCGAGCCCCTGACCAAAGCGCGCCAGCGCCAGCAGCACCGGTGCCATAATGCCAATGGTTTCATAGCCGGGCAGCAGGCCGATAACCACGGTGGAGATCCCCATCGTCAGCAGCGAGGCGACGAGGGTCGCTTTACGGCCTACGCGGTCGCCGAAGTGGCCAAAGACCGCTGAACCGATAGGGCGCGCAATAAAGGCGATAGCGAAGGTCGCCAGCGATTGTAGCGTCGCGGCGGCGGGATCGCCCTGCGGGAAGAAAATGTGCGGGAATACGATAACCGCCGCGGTGGCATAGATGTAGAAGTCGAAGAACTCGATGGCGGTACCAATGAGTGAGGCGACGACGACTTTATTGCGTGAGTTAACCGGAACGGTGTCCTGCGCGTTGTCGAGTGTTGTGGCTGTGGCTTGCATAGATCTTTCTTATTTTTTGCGAACGAAAGGCCATATAGCCACAGCCTTGGGGACATTTCAATCTGTAACAAGGGGCGGGGGAGGCGAAAAAAGAAGCAAAAAGTGAATAATTTCTGTGCCAGAAAAATAACTTCTATGAAATGCTTCACAAAATTCAAATAATGGTCGATAAAACCAGGTTTAGGTTAAATAAAAGTTACATGTTGGATTTATATGCTGAAATGCCAGGTTGGGCTGAATTTTGCGTCTTTTATTCAGCCCAGTGATGGTTTAGTCGTGGGCTTTGCCCGGCATCCGGCGGTCGTCTTTATATTCGGCGGTGGCAATCCATGCGGCGCAGAACAGCGTCAGGCGGGCGAAAAAATAGAAGAAGGCCATTATCCCCAACACCGAACCGAATGCCGCCCCGGATGGGGATTTCACCAGCGCCGGTAGCGTCCAGGTCATAATGATTTTGATTATCTCAAAGCCGACGGCCGCAATCAGGGTGCCGCGAATCAGCGCCTTACGGCGAGGGCGGTGGCGCGGGAGTCGCCAGAAAATCCAGAAAAACAGCAGATAGTTGGCGAAGATGGAAATCGCGAGGCCAATCAGCCGCCACGCCGGTTTCAGCCACTCGATATAATCAAGATAAAGCGCCGAGATAATCATCTGCTGGGCCGAGCCGGCGATAGAGGTGATCGACAAGGTAATGACCAGCGCAACCAGCAGGCCGATCAGCGAGATAAAGTCGCGGAAATACTTAACCCAAATTTTCTCCTGATCCTGCGGCGTGCGTTCCCAGACGTCGCGCGACTGGGCGCGGATGGCCTCACGCAGGTTGCCCATCCAGTTAATGCCGGAGTAGAGCGCCACCAGCAGACCCACGATACCGACGGCGGTACGCTGCTGTACGGCGGTATTGATGGTATTTTTCAGCGTTGCCGCCAGCGTCGGGTCGCTAACGTTAAGCAGGATTTTATCGAAGATGTCCTGTAGCAGCGTGGGATGCGAGGCGAGAACAAAACCGGCGGCCGCAAAAGAGACCATCAGGATTGGGATCATCGATAAAAACGAGAAGTAGGTGATTGCCGCGCCAAACTGATTACCCAGCCTGTCGTTGAAGCGCTCCGCGGCGCGGATGATATGGGCGACCATATGGTTACGCTGAACTTTTTCCGCCGTTCCGGTGACGCTTTTCAGCGCCTGGTTGGCTTTTTTCGCCACGGTAGAGTCGTTTATCGCAGCCATCGCGCTTTTGTTTTTATCCGGCTGCTGGCCCGGATCCTCGGTTGGGCGTTGAGCGTCGTTTTCCGGCGTCATAAATTATTTCTTCCTTTTTTACAGCGATATTCTTCAAAAATTATATACGTAAAATCACGGATGGGGCGTATCGGGGGGGAGCGGGCATCGGAATCTGCGAATCACTGAAGCGCGTTCTTGTGTTATTCCCCGGCAGCGCTGCGTTTGCATGGCCCTGGGCGAAATTAATAATATAATGATATTATTGGTTTTTTTACGCCGTGTAAGGCGTCAGCCGGCACCCGGCAGGGAATATCGGCACGCTCTCAAATACAGATTTTTCATCATTCGGCCTAATCAACGTAGTTTTTCATCAAGCCGCCCAGCCACTCCATAAACAGATGTACCCGGCGCGAGAGATTACGCCGGTGCGGATAAATGAGCGACACCGGCAGCGGCTCGGCGCGGTAGTGGGGCAGAATTTCTATCAGCTCGCCGGTGCGTAGCCATTCCCGAACCCCCACCCGCGGCACCTGAATAATGCCCAGCCCCGCCAGGCACGACGCCTGATAGGTCTCGGTGCTGTTCACCGTCAAGACGCCGCCGGTTTTGATCCAGCGGACGGCGCCCTCGCTGACCACTTCGAAGCCCAGCGGGCGCACCCCGAGGCTGCTTGCGTAGTGGATCAGCGCATGATCGGCGAGATCGTCCAGCGATTGCGGATAGCCGAAGCGCGTCAGGTACTGCGGGCTGGCGCAGTTGATTTGCGTTAGCTTGCCCAGCGGCCGCGCGATGAGCCCGGAATCTTTCAGCGTACCGACGCGCACCACGCAGTCAAAGCCCTCGCGAACCACGTCGACTAACCGATCGCTGCTGCTGAGCTCCAGTTCGATGCCGGGATACTGCTGCAGAAATGCCGGCAGCTGTGGAATGACCAGCTTTTTCGCTACGGCGACGGGCATATCAACCCGCAGACGCCCGCTGATGCTGGAGGGGTCGAGCTGAAACATGCCGTCCAGCTCTTCAAGATTGCTGAGCAGGTCTCTGGCGCGTTCGTAATAAACCATACCATCCTGCGTCAGCTGTACCCGGCGGGTTGTGCGATGCAGCAAACGAACCCCAAGGTGGCTCTCCAGCGCCTGAATCTGGCGCGAGACGCTTCCTTTCGGCAGGCCAAGGGTATCGGCGGCGCGGGAAAAACTTTCCAGCTCCGCGACTCTGATGAACAGCTGCATTGCGTGAATTTTATCCATGCCGGCGGCCTATTGTTGTTTTTAATGAAACAGTAAAACGTAATTTGCCATATTTATTGTTTTTATAGCAGCTAATAAGCTCTTCAACGATGCAAACGCAACCAAGAAGGGGTTTTCTGATGACGCAACGTATCGCTTTAGTCACCGGCGGTAGCCGTGGACTGGGAAAAAACGCCGCATTGAAGCTGGCGGCAAAGGGAACCGATATTATTCTGACCTGGCACAGTAACCCGCAGGCGGCGCTGGACGTAGTGGCTGAAATTGAGCAAAAAGGCGTGAAAGCCGCGGCATTACCGCTAAACGTCGGTGATGTTGGCAGTTTCGACAGTTTTGCTCAGAAGGTAAGAGAAGTGCTTCAGCAGCGCTGGCAGCGGGAGACCTTCGACTATTTATTGAACAATGCCGGAATTGGCCTGAATATTCCCTTTGCTGAAACCAGCGAGGCGCAGTTTGATGAATTAATGAACATCCAGTTTAAGGGGCCGTTTTTCCTTACCCAACGCCTGCTGCCGTTATTGCAGGACGGGGGGCGGATCCTCAACGTTTCCAGCGGACTGGCGCGTTTCGCGCTGCCGGGCTATGCGGCCTACGCCTCAATGAAAGGCGCGATGGAGGTGCTGACGCGCTACCAGGCGAAGGAGCTGGGAGAACGCGGAATTTCGGTCAATATTATTGCGCCCGGCGCGATTGAAACCGATTTTGGCGGCGGTGTGGTCAGGGATAACGCGCAGGTGAATCAGCATATTGCCGCGCAAACGGCGCTCGGAAGAGTGGGGCTGCCGGATGATATTGGCGATGCCATCGCCGCGCTGCTTAGCGATGACCTGCGCTGGATGAACGCCCAGCGCGTAGAAGTCTCCGGTGGGATGTTCTTGTAATCCCGCGCCCCTCCATAGAGTATGGAGGGGCTAACGTATTTCATGCACTTTCTTATTTCGTAACAGACTTTCCTCATTTTGCCATCGCCTGCGTTTCCGGCTTCGTTTAAACTAGAAAATTAGTATTATTTTTATTTTTTCTTGCCCGCCTGATTAAGGATTTCCTTAATTCAAATGTAATAAATATTGTGGATAAGTAATGGGGCCAATAAGCCCTGTAACTATTCATTGTTATGATATTTAGTTTCGCATCCCTATCGGTAAAATGCCCCAGGCCAAACGGCAAGTTGTTATTTATTTTGGCTGATGTTTGTCTTTTCATCGGGCATTTATTTATTGGAGCGAAACCCATGCAGATACTCATGTTTGACAGGCAGTCGATATTTATTCATGGAATGAAAATTGGCCTCCAGCAATACATTCCAGAGATTGATATTTTTGGCACCTGTCAGGCTGAACAGCTCTGGCAGAAGCTGACGGCGCATCCTGACGCGCTGCTCATGCTGGACGGGGATATGCACGGTGAGTTTTGCTGTTGGCTGCTGGAGGAAAAACAGCGTCGTTTTCCGCACGCTCAGGTCCTGCTGATCGTTTCTGACGATAACAAGGGCTGGCTACAGCGCGCGCTGTCTTATAATGTGCGGGCCATCGTGCAGCGCGAGGAAAGTTTGCCCACTTTCGCTCAGACCATCAACCGTCTCCGGCGGGGGCTGCCCTGCTTGCCGGACGATGGATTAATAATGGCGGAGGTGAGCGATAATAAACGGGTTCATTTGAGCCAGCGCCAGCGGGAGATTTTGCAGCTGCTGGCCGCCGGTGACTCTAATAAACAGATTAGCCGGACGTTAAATATCAGCACCGGCACGGTAAAGGCCCATCTTGAGTCGCTGTACCGTCGGCTGGACGTGAAGAATCGTACCCAGGCGGCGATGGTCTTTCATCGCGTCAGCGAAACTTAATCGGCTCTGGTTTTGAATCTTGCGCACTCTTCGCGCCGCTGTTCGCGGCCGCTGCGAATATTTTCCCATGCGCTCAGCGCGTCAGCGAACCGCTGATGATTAAGATGGGTCAGGACGGTATCAAGCGCCGGAGACGCCGCCCCGCAGCTAAAGGCTAAAGAGACCAGCGCATCATATTGCGCTTGATTAAGCGTGACCCGGAGCCTGCGCTTAAGTTCGCGCTGGCACTGCAGAAGATCGACGATAAGCAGAGTCTCCGCGATCTCGCGCGTGAAGTGAGGGAACGATTCGTAATCATTGAGAACGTGGCCGTAGCCAATCACGCGCAGGCCGCTTTCGTCCCGATAGGGGGCGAGCGCTAGCCCCTGCATTCGCTTAATAAACTCCAGCCCGTGCAGGCTTAGCGGCGGTATGGTTGGGGACATTTATCGCTTCCTCTGTTGTCGGCCTGCAGTGTAGAGGAAAAGCGCGTCGCGCCCTATTCGCCAGATGGCCCAGGCTGGTGGTAATCGCGGCGCAGCAGGCCAAACAGCCAATCGTTGTGCCAGCGACCGTTGAGCCAGTAGCAGTCGCGCAGCTCGCCCTCCTGGTGAAAACCGACCTTTTGCAGCAGATTTTTTGACGCCAGATTGCCCGCGGTGACGGTTGCCGTCAGCCGCCGGATGCCGCCGGCGGAGAAAGCGTAATCGCACAGCGCGCGCAGAGACTCATAGCCGTAACCTTTGCCCTGCGCCCGGGGAGCGAACAGAAAACCCGCTTCAGCGCTATCGGGAGCGTGATGCTGATAGCCGGTGAGGCCCAGGGGAGCGTGGGTGTAGCGGTCGCGCACCACCAGGCACAGCCAGTGGGCCGCGCCCGGCGACCACGCGGGGAGCCGGGCATCAAAAGCGTCGCGAATGTCCGCTACCGGGCGGGGATCCGCGACGTAAAGCATCACCTGGGGGTCTTGCTGTAAGCTGAGAAAAAAGGGCCAGTCGTCAAGCTGCAGCGGCGAGCAGCGCAGACGTGGGGTAACCAGTTCAGGCATAGCTGGGCTTCCGGCGAAAGTCGATGCCATGAACATAGCAGGACATCGACCGCGGGAATAGTCCGCTTTTACAACGGTTCGCCGTACAGGCCGATAAGCCGGCGCACCACGCCATTCGTCCAGCCAAAGCCATCCTGGAGCGGATATTCACCGCCTCCGCCTTCATGGGGGGTGGCGCTGGCGATATGGTACTTTTCAATCAGCTTATAGTGCTGTTTATAGAAATGATTCACCGTTTGCAGCCAGCTTTGGGCTATCTCATCGCCCAGCGGATCCTGGCCGTACATTTTAAAACCCTGTACCGCCATCCACTGCAGCGGCGCCCAGCCGTTGGGCTTATCCCACTGCTCACCGCTTTGATATTCCGTCGCCATAATACCGCCGGGGGTGAGCAGGCGGGCGCGTACCGCGTCGGCGAGCCTGTCGGCCTGTTCATGGGTCGCCATGCCGACGTACAGCGCGACGAGGCTGGCGGCGGAAAACAGCGCCAGCTGCTCGCGGCGCCAGTCGTAATCGCGGAAACAGCCGCTTTCGTCATCCCACAGATAGCGGGTTACCGCCGCCCTGCGCTCGCTGGCCTTCTGGCGAAAAGCGGCCTCTGTTTCCCGGTCGCCCTTCAGGCCGGAGAGGTTGGCGATGGTATTCTCCAGCTTGAACAGGAAGGCGTTCAAATCAATGGGGATAAACTGGGTGGTACGGATGCTCGCCAGCCGGGTAATATCCCGCAGCCAGCGGCTGGAGTAATCCCAGCCGGACTCCGCCCCGGCGCGCAGGTCGCGATAGACCTCGTTAGGCGGGCGCCCGGAGTGCTTCGCCGTTTCGACATCTTCCCGCCATGACTCATCGCGCGGCGTATCGCGATCGTCCCAGTAGCGGTTCAGCAGCGAGCCGTCCGGCATCCGCACCACGTGACGGTAGGCCTGATTGGGGATCAGCGATTCCGCGCCGTCCATCCAGAAGCTGTACTCCATCCGCAGATGGTCAAGGTATCGTTTGGCGCCGCGAACCCCATCCTCTTCAAACAGTTCGACCATCAGGGCAAACACCGGCGGCTGCGAGCGGCTGAGATAGTAGGTGCGGTTGCCGTTAGGAATATGGCCGTAGATTTCAATCATCCACGCGAAGTTGTCGGCCATGCATTTCAGCAGGTCTTCGCGGCCGCTTTCCGCCAGCCCCAGCATGGTGAAGTAGGAATCCCAGTAGTAGGTTTCGCTAAACCGCCCGCCAGGGACAATATAAGACTGCGGCAGCGCCAGCAGCGACGACCAGGGAATATGATCCTGCGGCTCGCGGGTCAGGACGGGCCACAGATTATCAATATGCTCCTTTAACGATCGCGTGGGATCGGAGACGTAATCCTCGGCGCGGTTTTCCGGTAGCCAGAAGTGGTCTTCAACAAACTGGCGGAGATCGAATCCGGGGGTACGCCGGACGCGACGGTAGTGAATCAAAATATCCAGCGGGTCCTGCTTCGGCGCGCAGTCGGGGAAGGTTTTGCTATCGGCGAAAATTCGCGACTTCTGGACGTGAGCGAACAGTTCCAGATAGCGATCGGCAGGGGTCAGGGCATCCGAGGCGGGCAGCCCTTCTATGATCTCCGGTTCGGGTTCGGCGTCGAACATTTCATCCAGCTTTAACTCATACGGATCGGCTTCGTAGCACGGATCGATTTCGATCCTGAGCTCATCGTCATCAACGTTGCGTAATTTCTGGCTGAACATAGTGGTACGGACCTCCGGATTGCGTCAGTAGAGGATGCCGGGCGCGCCCGACCTGTCTATTAAGCTTAGACATTCGCAGCGGGAAACGAAAAGAGAAGTGTGCGGTAGATCACGCTTTGTTCTAAACCGTCTGCCCGGGGTTTCTGCTTTAACTCGTTGACCTGGCGCATTAAAACCGTTTTAACCGCTTCGTATTGCGCCGAAAAATTCGGAGATTTCGTTTTGCAACAAAATCTAAATTTCCAGGCGCTTTAGCGATTAAGCCCTTACTCCCACGCGGCCTCCAGCATTTCCAGCAGCTGCTCGCTGGTGAGCATAACCGGGTTAGCCTTCATGGAGGATGAGCTGCTGGCGGCGAGGGCCGCGGGTTCCAGCGCTTCGCGGGGGACGCCGAGCTCGCGCAGATTGCCCAGACCGGATCGCTGGCTCCACTCGCGCAGGCTCTCCCAGGCGCTGTTTGGATCGGCGTCCAGTCCGGCGGCCAGCCACTGGCGTACGTCGGCAAAACGCTGGCGGAGGCGTTCGTCGCTAATTTGCGTTTCATTGAGCGCCAGGCCGAAGGGAAGCAGGCTGCCGCAAAGCGCGCCGTGGGGGGCGTTGCTCAGACCGCCTAATGGGCCCGCAAGACCGTGAATGACGCCGAGACCGGCGTTGGCTAACGCCAGCCCACCGCACAGGCTGACCCATGCCATCTCATCGCGGCTATCCGGACACTCTTTGGCCATCAGCGTTCTGAGCGCTTTGATGCCGCGCGGGATCGCCTCCCGGCAGAGAGCGTCGGTAAAAGGATTCGCCCGGGCGCACAGCCAGGGCTCAATCACCTGGGTGAGGGCATCCAGGCCGGAAGCGAGGGTCACCGCGCGCGGGGTGTTGTCGGTGAGCGACGGGTCGACAATCGCCAGGTCCGGCAGCATGCGGTCGTCGCGCAGGCTGACCTTGCGCTGCTGCTCCGGGACGTTGATCACCGCGTTCTTTGTGACTTCCGCCCCGGTACCGGCCGTGGTGGGGATGGCGACGAACGGCAGCGGATTGGCTTCTAACAGGCGCCCGGTACCCACCACTTCCAGATACTCGATCGCGGGCCCCTGCGCGGGAACCAGCGCCGCAATCGCTTTGCCGGCATCTATCACCGCGCCGCCGCCGAGGCTGACCACCGCGCCGACGCCTTTTTCCCGCGCCAGACGGACGCCCCGTTCAATATCCTGCAGGTCGGGTTCATGGGCGATAGACAGCGTGGTGACGTTCAGCTGGTGAGCGTGGAGTTCGCTTAATAAGAACGCCGCGCGCTGCAGGCTGGCGCCGTGAATCAGCAGTATCTGTGCGGAGCGGGCGGCGAGCCAGGGGGCGGCGCTGCGAGCAAGGCCGCGTCCAAAGCGGATATTGCCCGGTGTTAAAACGTTAAAAGAGGTCAACATGTCGGGTAACCTGTCCTGGAGAAAAATCGTGCAATCCACTATACACATTATCCGGCTGTACATGCGCCGCCGATGCAGTATTGTGAAACAACCATCTCTTTTGATTGAGGAATTGCTGACAATGCTAAAAATACTGGGCAAACGCTCATCAATTAACGTGCGCAAAGTGCTGTGGACCTGCGAAGAAGCGGGGCTTGAATATCAGCAGGAGGATTACGGTAGCGGGTTTCAGTCGATTGAGACCCCGGAGTTTCGCGCCCTTAATCCGAATAGCCTGGTGCCCGTGCTGCGGGATGACGACTTTGTGTTATGGGAGTCGAACAGCATCTGCCGCTATCTGGCGCGCAAAGCCGGGCGGGAAGACCTGCTCCCCACGGCGCCGCGGGCTGCCGCCGAGGTTGAGCACTGGATGGACTGGCAGGCGACGGAATTTAATACTGCCTGGCGCTATGCCTTTATGGGACTGGTACGCAAGGACCCGCGTTTTCAGGATCCGACGGCTATCAAAGAGAGTATTGCCGCCTGGACCCGCTGCGTGCAGATCGTCAATACGCAGCTGCAGCAAACCGGGGCATGGGTCGCCGGTAGAGAGTTTACGCTGGCGGATATTGTCCTTGGCCTGTCGGTGCATCGCTGGAAAATGACGCCGTTCGCCCATCCTGAAATGGCGGAAGTGGGGCGCTGGTATATGGCGCTGAATCAGCGGCCGGCGTTTAAGCGTCACGGGAATAACGGCGTGGCGTAGAGGAAAAAAAAGAAGCTCCGGAGAGCTTCTTTTTCAGGCATGGTGCGCGTCTTACCGCATCGTCACAAACTCTTCCGCGGCGGTTGGGTGGATCGCCACGGTATTGTCGAAGTCTTTCTTGGTTGCGCCCATCTTCAGCGCCACCGCGAAGCCCTGCAGCATCTCGTCCATCCCGAAGCCGATACCGTGAATACCGACAATCTTCTCTTCCGGGCCGACGCAGACCAGCTTCATGCGGCACGGCTGGCGGTGTGAGGTCACGGCGGTATACATGGCGGTGAAAGAGGATTTATACACTTTCACCGCTTCATCGCCGTACTGCTCGCGCGCCTGCGGCTCGGTTAAGCCGACGGTGCCGATAGGCGGATGGCTGAACACCACGGTCGGGATATTGCTGTAGTCCAGATGTTCGTCCGGCTTGTTGTTAAACAGGCGCTCGGAGAGACGACGGCCTGCGGCAACGGCGACCGGGGTCAGCTCGACGGCGCCGGTATTATCGCCGACGGCGTAAATACCCGGAACGTTGGTGTTCTGGAATTTATCGACGACGATATAGCCTTTATCGTTGGTTTCCACTCCGGTCGCGGCGAGGTTGAAGTTATCGGTTGCCGGTTCGCGACCGATCGCCCAAATCAGGCAGTCCACGGTCTGGCTGCGGCCATCTTCCAGTTCCAGGGTCAGGCTGCCGTCGGCGTTCTTCACTCCCGCTTTCGGAATGGCATGGGTATGCAGCTGCGGGCCTTCGGCGTTCATTACCTCAACCAGCGTTTCCACGATCAGCGGATCGAAGCTACGCAGCGGCGCGTGTTTACGCACGAACAGGTGCGTCTCCGCGCCCAGGCCGTTAATTACGCCCGCCAGCTCAACGGCGATATAGCCCGCGCCGACAACCGCAACGCGTTTCGGCAGCGCCGGCAGTTCGAAGAAACCATCGGAATCAATGCCGTATTCGACGCCGGGGATATTCGGATGGCTCGGGCGGCCGCCGGTGGCGATCAGAATATGATCGGCGGTTATCGTCTCGCCGTTAACTTCGATGGTTTTCGCATCGACAAAACGGGCGAAGCCTTTAATCACATCGACCTTATTTTTGCCCAGCACGTTATCGTAGGAGGTGTGGATACGATCGATATAGGCGCTACGGCTGGCGACCAGTTTGTCCCAGTCGAAGTGATTGATAGTGGTATCAAAACCGTAATCCGGGCCATACAGATGGATGGCTTCACGGATCTGCGCCGCATGCCACATGACTTTTTTCGGCACGCAGCCGACGTTCACGCAGGTACCGCCCAGGTCTTTGGCTTCAATCAGCGCGCACTTCTGGCCGTACATAGCGGCACGGTTAATGGAGGCGATACCGCCGCTGCCGCCGCCAATGGCGATATAGTCATAATGCTTGCTCATGAGTCTTATCCTTAATGTCTGATTGGCGCGATTGTATACCTGAAATCAATAGTTTCCACCGATGACTGCGATTACTCAGGCACGATCCAGCTGACGGTGGTATGGCCGATGCCGGTCGGCACCAGCTTTTTATGCAGCCACGGCAGAACGTTGTTCATCTGCTGCTCCAGCTTCCACGGCGGGTTGATGACGATCATCCCGGAGGCGGTCATCCCGCGCTGGTCGCTATCCGGACGCACCGCCAGCTCGATTTGCAGAATTTTGCGAATGCCGGTGGCCTCTAACTCTTTGATCATGCGCTTAATCTGCGCCCGTAACACCACCGGATACCACAGCGCGTAGGTGCCGGTAGCAAAGCGTTTGTAGCCTTCATGAATACCGGTCACGACCGCCTGGTAGTCGCTTTTGATTTCGTAAGGCGGGTCGATCAGCACCAGTCCACGACGAGAAACCGGCGGCAGCTTCGACTTCAGCTGCTGATAGCCATCGGTTTTTTCAACCCGGGCGCGGTCGTCTTTCTGAAACTCGGCGCGCAGCAGCGGAAAATCGCTGGGATGCAGTTCGGTCATCTGCAGGCTGTCCTGCTCGCGCAGCAGCTGGCGGGCAATCAACGGCGAGCCGGGGTAGTAGCGCAGCTGGCCGCTACGGTTGAAGTGCTGAACGACGGAGATATACGGCTCCAGCTCGGCGGGCAGGTCATCCTGCTGCCAGATGCGGGCGATGCCTTCGAGATATTCACCGGTACGCTCGGCGTGTTCGCTGCTCAGCTGATAGCGGCCTGCGCCGGCGTGGGTGTCCAGATAGAGAAACGGTTTTTCTTTCTCTTTGAGCGATTCAATGATCAGGCTCTGAACGGTGTGTTTAAGAACGTCGGCGTGGTTGCCTGCGTGAAAGCTATGACGATAACTGAGCATGGATACGGTGATTCCGGGATTGAGACAAGATGACCGATAGTTTACCGCAGATCGGCCTGGATTACCGCCGCGCTGTTTCCATTCCGCTTAAAGCGTTGCAAAACATAACCGTGTCATAAAAGCGTCAAACAGAAGGGCTAGCGTCACGTAAAGGCAAGGTAATGGTTTGAATAAAAGGAAAAATAATGAAACTGCACATCACGCTTCTCGCATCGGCGCTCATGCTGGCGCTGCCGGCATTGGCGAAAGAGGTTCCTTTGAATCAGGCGGCGGCAATCGCCAACTGCGTGACGCCAGCCGCCGCCAGTCCGGGGTTTGATGCTCTGGAGAGCCAAAGCCTGTCGCAGCTGCGCAACGCGCTGAAGGGCGATGCGGCAACCCTGACTCGCGACCAGCTTGAACACGCCAGACAGAATAAAACACAGGCGGATACCGCGTGGCTGAAGGCCAGCGGTTATGACTTCCAGGCAAAAGCCAACCAGCAGGCGGGTATTGCGCTGCTCTCGGCGTTCACTGCGCTGCCGAAGGCGGTAATTGAGCAAAATCTGGCGACGGTCACCGCCATCAACCGCGATGCCGTACAGACCTCCCGCCATCAGGCGCTGGCGGATGCCGAGGGCATCAGCTATCTCTACTTCCTCAGCGATGCGCTGGGGCCGCGTCTCGGCAAAGCGTTCCTCGCCGCCTACGACAAAGGCGAGCTCGGTAAGGCGGCGGCGCTGATCAAAGCTTCGGAAGTGAGTACCGGGGCGGCGAAAAAGCACTTCAATAACCCGCGCCCGTTCCTGATTCAGGGCAATACCATCCATCTGGTGCCGGACGATGTGGTCGTTAAGGACAATAAGCCCTATACCGCCGACGGCGGCTCGTTTCCGAGCGGGCACACCAACACCGGCTATACCGACGCTCTGCTGATGGCGGAGATGATCCCGGAGCGCTTCGACGCGCTGGTGACGCGCGGCGCCCGCTATGGCTATTCGCGCATCGTGCTGGGCGTGCACTATCCGCTGGACGTGATGGGTTCGCGGATGGTGGCGCAGCGCAATGTCGCCCACTACCTGAATGACGCGAAGTATCGCGGGCTGTTTAATGAGGCCCGCGACCAGCTGCGTACCGCGCTGGAGAAAGAGTGCGGCACGACGCTGGCGGAGTGCGCGAAAGTGCCTGCGAAAGACGATCCGTATCGCGACCCGGCGATGGTCGCGTTTTATCGCTTTACCATGACCTACGATCTGCCGCAGCAGAAGGGCGAAAAACAGAGTCTGAAGGTGCCGCAAGGGGCTGAAGTGCTGCTGGAGGCTGCGCTGCCGAATCTGTCCGCCGCGCAGCGTCGGGCGCTGATGGTCAGAACGGCGTTGCCCGCAGGGTATCCGCTTTCCGGTGATAACGACGCGCAGCAGTTCTGGCAGCGGCTGAATTTGCCAGCGGCGTATGCGATGGCGAATAAAGCGCATTAAACCTGGTGCAGTCCGGAGGCGGTGCTGGCGCACCTCTCCGGGATACAAGGGCAATGCGGCGGCGTACAGCGTGGCGCCGCCGGGTGTTTTAATGCGGGCGTACCGGCAGAATTAGATCTCTTTGGCGGGCTTTATCGCGGGCAGGGCGCGCTGCATCGGCACCGGCAGCCAGGCGCGAATTAATAATCCGCCGCGTTCGCTGGAGCCAAGTTCCAGCTTACCGTTATGGTTATCGATAATGCGCTGAACGATAGCCAGGCCGAGGCCGGTCCCGCTAATCGTACGGGCGCTATCGCCGCGCACGAACGGCTGGAACAAATGCTCACGCTGCTCCGGTTTAATTCCCGGACCGTCATCTTCCACCTGGAACCAGGCCCGGTTCCCCTCGCTGCCGCTGCTGACTTTAATCCAGCCGTTGCCGTAGCGGGCGGCGTTGACCACCATATTCGCCAGCGCGCGCTTGATGGAGAGCGGATGCACGCGCAGCGGGATCTCGCCCGGCTGCAGGTCGGTGGCGATTTCTCGCTCGTAGCCGCTCTCCGCCGCAATCACTTCCCCCAGCACCGCGTTAAGGTCCGTCAGCTCCATCGGCATCTCCTGGCCGGTGCGCAGGTAGTCGATAAACTGCTCGATAATGGCGTTACACTCTTCAATATCTTTATTAATCGACTCGGCGAGGTAGCCGTCCTCTTCGCCCATCATCTCCGTCGCCAGACGGATACGCGTAAGGGGAGTGCGTAAATCATGGCTCACCCCGGCCATCAGCAGCGTGCGGTCATCCGCCAGCTGCTTCACGCCAGCCGCCATGTGGTTAAAGGCGCGGGTCACCGATCGCACTTCCGATGCGCCGTATTCGCGCAGCGGCGGGGGAATAATCCCTCGCCCGACCTGAAGCGCCGCGTGCTCCAGGTCGACCAGCGGTCGGTTCTGAATACGAATAAAGAGCCAGGCGCCGCCAATCGCCAGCAGCATGATAGCCAGGGTGTAGCGGAACAGCGGCGAGAAGTCGCCCTGGTGGATTTCGGTCAGCGGTACGCGCACCCAGATATTGGGAGAAAGCCAGGTTTTCAGCCACACCACGGGGGAGCTTTTGTTTACCTCGACCCGCACTTCGGTTGGCCCGCCGAGCTGGTGCGCCATCTGCTGACTTAAGAATTCATAATGCTGCGCCCAGCGCAGGCCTGCGTCTTCCGCCGCTTCGTTGGAATAGAGCGAAATGCCCAGCTCGCGGTAAATCTCGCGGCGAAACGCCGGCGGCACCACCAGCTGAGTGCCGTCTTCCAGCTGGAGTTTATCGGTCATCAGCATACGCACTTCGTAGGCCAGAACCTTATTAAACTGCTGGAGACTGGGCAGGATCGCGAAATTCAGCACCACTAAATAGGTCGTCACCAGGCTGGCGAACAGCAGGGTGACGATCAGTAACAGGGTGCGGGCAAACGAGCTTCGCGGCGAAAAGCGCACGCGTTTCATGCCTTAGAGCCGTCCGGGACGAAAACGTAGCCCAGGCCCCAAACGGTCTGGATATAGCGCGGATGCGCCGGATCTTCTTCCACCATGCGGCGCAGGCGGGAGATTTGTACGTCGATGGAGCGCTCCATGGCCGAATATTCACGGCCGCGAGCGAGGTTCATCAGCTTATCGCGGGATAATGGTTCGCGCGGATGGCTCACCAGCGCTTTCAGTACCGCGAATTCACCGCTGGTCAGCGGCATAGGCTCATCTTCGCGGAACATCTCGCGGGTGCCGAGGTTCAGCTTGAACTTACCAAAGGCGATAACCGCTTCTTCCTGCGAAGGCGCGCCCGGCAGTTCGTTAGCCTGACGGCGCAGTACGGCGCGGATACGGGCCAGCAGCTCGCGCGGGTTGAACGGTTTTGGGATGTAGTCGTCGGCGCCGATTTCCAGGCCCACGATACGGTCAACTTCTTCCCCTTTCGCCGTGACCATAATGATCGGCATCGGGTTGCTCTGGCTGCGCAGGCGGCGGCAAATGGACAGGCCATCTTCGCCCGGCAGCATCAGATCCAGCACCATCAGGTGGAAGGATTCACGGGTCAGCAGGCGATCCATCTGTTCAGCGTTCGCCACGCTACGAACCTGGAAGCCCTGCTCGGTCAGATAACGTTCGAGTAGCGCACGCAGGCGCATGTCGTCATCGACAACCAGAATCTTATAATTCTCTTGCATTGTTTATACTCCCAAAGGTTCACTGCAATTGTCAGTACGTATTCTCAAAAAAGCCCGGGTCGCCCACCAGCGAAATCTGGTATATATTCCAGGCTAAATTGTTACAAAGCATATTTAACAGCAGCTTAAGTATACATTTAAGCATAAGACACATTATTTATCCTGTTGGTATGATGACGTGCGACGAATTGTGCGCAGCATTGCACAAAGATCTGTAATCAGGAGCCGGAACCTTCGATGAAAACGCCGCTGATCACCCGTGAAGGGTATGAAAAACTGAAGAAAGAGATGGATACCCTGTGGCGCGAAGAACGTCCGGAAGTCACCAAAAAGGTGACCTGGGCGGCGAGCCTCGGCGACCGCAGTGAAAACGCCGATTACCAATACAATAAAAAGCGCCTGCGTGAAATCGACCGCCGGGTGCGCTACCTGACCAAGTGCCTTGAGCAGCTGAAAATCGTCGATTATTCGCCGCAGCAGGAGGGTAAGGTCTTTTTCGGCGCGTGGGTGGAGATTGAAAACGATGCGGGCGAGACGAAGCGCTTCCGGATTGTCGGCTACGATGAAATCTTTGGCCGCAACGACTACATCTCCATTGATTCGCCAATGGCGCGCGCGCTGCTGAAAAAAGAGGTCGGTGATTTAGCCATCGTGAACACCCCCGCGGGCGAGGCGGCCTGGTACGTGAACGAAATTGAATACGTCAAAGCCAAATAGGTCCGGAACATTCCGAGAGGCTTGGGTCGCGGCTGGCATTTTAGCGTGCCAGTCCGTATAACTATCCCCCTGATTTTTGATCCTAAAGATGAATTAAACCGATGATGAATGATTCGCTCTGCCGCATTATTGCGGGTGAACTTCAGGCCAGGGCTGAACAGGTAGAAGCTGCCGTTCGCCTGCTTGATGAAGGGAATACCGTGCCGTTTATCGCACGCTATCGTAAAGAAGTCACCGGCGGTCTGGATGACACGCAGCTGCGTAATCTGGAAACCCGCCTGGGCTATCTGCGTGAACTTGAAGACCGTCGTCAGGCGATCCTGAAGTCCATCGGCGAGCAGGGCAAGCTGACCGAGGCGCTGGAAAAAGCCATCAACGGGACGTTGAGTAAAACCGAGCTCGAAGATCTCTATCTGCCGTACAAGCCGAAGCGCCGCACGCGCGGGCAGATCGCCATTGAGGCCGGGCTGGAACCGCTGGCCGATCTGCTGTGGAACGAACCCTCTCACGACCCGGAAACCGAAGCCGCTAAATATATCGACGCCGACAACGGCGTAGCGGACACAAAAGCCGCTCTCGACGGCGCGCGCTATATCCTGATGGAGCGCTTTGCTGAAGACGCGGGCCTGCTGGCGAAAGTGCGCGACTATCTGTGGAAAAACGCCCACCTGGTGGCGACCGTCGTCAGCGGTAAAGAAGAGGAAGGGGCGAAATTCCGCGACTACTTCGATCACCATGAACCGATCTCCACCGTCCCGTCGCACCGGGCGCTGGCGATGTTCCGCGGCCGCAACGAAGGCGTGCTGCAGCTCTCTTTAAACGCCGACCCGCAGTTCGACGAGCCGCCGAAAGAGAGCCACGGCGAGCAAATCATTATCGACCATCTCGGCCTGCGCCTGAATAACGCGCCGGCGGACGGCTGGCGTAAGGGCGTGGTGAGCTGGACGTGGCGTATCAAGGTGCTGATGCACCTCGAAACCGAGCTGATGGGGACCGTGCGCGAACGCGCGGAAGATGAAGCCATTAACGTCTTTGCCCGCAACCTGCACGACCTGCTGATGGCCGCGCCGGCCGGGCTGCGCGCCACCATGGGCCTCGATCCGGGCCTGCGCACCGGCGTCAAAGTCGCCGTCGTTGACGGTACCGGGAAGCTGGTGGCTACCGATACCATCTACCCGCATACCGGCCAGGCCGCAAAAGCGGCGGTGGCGGTTGCCGCGCTGTGTGAAAAGTACAACGTTGAGCTGGTGGCGATCGGCAACGGTACCGCCTCGCGTGAAACCGAGCGCTTCTTCCTCGACGTGCAGAAGCAGTTCCCGAAAGTGACCGCGCAGAAGGTCATCGTCAGCGAAGCGGGCGCGTCCGTGTACTCCGCCTCCGAGCTGGCGGCGCTGGAGTTCCCGGATCTCGACGTTTCCCTGCGCGGCGCGGTCTCTATCGCCCGTCGTCTCCAGGACCCGCTGGCCGAACTGGTGAAAATCGATCCGAAATCCATTGGCGTCGGCCAGTATCAGCACGATGTCAGCCAGACCCAGCTGGCGCGTAAGCTGGACGCGGTGGTGGAAGACTGCGTAAACGCCGTCGGCGTCGATCTGAATACCGCTTCCGTCCCGCTGCTTACCCGCGTCGCCGGTCTGACCCGCATGATGGCGCAGAATATCGTCTCCTGGCGCGATGAGAACGGCCAGTTCCAGAATCGCCAGCAGTTGCTGAAGGTCAGCCGTCTGGGGCCGAAGGCCTTTGAACAGTGCGCGGGCTTCCTGCGTATCAACCACGGCGACAACCCGCTGGACGCTTCAACCGTGCACCCGGAAGCGTATCCGGTGGTGGAGCGCATTCTGGCGGCGACTCAGCAGGCGCTGAAAGATTTGATGGGCAACAGCAGCGAACTGCGTCATCTGAAAGCCGCTGATTTCACCGATGAGAAATTCGGCGTGCCGACGGTGACCGACATCATCAAAGAGCTGGAGAAGCCGGGCCGCGACCCGCGCCCTGAGTTTAAAACCGCCCAGTTCGCCGATGGCGTAGAGACGATGAACGACCTGCTGCCGGGGATGATCCTCGAAGGCGCGGTGACCAACGTCACCAACTTCGGCGCGTTTGTCGATATCGGCGTTCATCAGGACGGCCTGGTGCATATCTCTTCCCTGTCGAATAAGTTCGTTGAAGACCCGCACACGGTGGTCAAAGCGGGCGATATCGTGAAGGTGAAAGTGATGGAAGTCGACCTGCCGCGTAAGCGCATCGCGCTGACGATGCGTCTGGACGAACAGCCTGGCGACAGCAACGCGCGCCGCGGCGGCGGTAACGATCGTCCTCAGGGCAACCGCCCGGCGGCGAAGGCCGCTAAACCTCGCGGTCGCGAGGCGCAGCCTGCGGGCAACAGCGCGATGATGGATGCGCTGGCGGCGGCAATGGGTAAAAAACGTTAATTCTTTCCGGCCCCTTTTGCTAAGGGGCCGCATTTCTTCCGGCATTCGCCATATTGTGCAAACAAGCATCAGTATTTTCTTATAACGTCGTAATAAGCGCGAATTACGGACGGCGATATTATTATTTTCATTTCGTTAACTATCGAAACTTTAATTAAACATTTAGTCATTAAGAATAATCATCACCTCCGCGACGGCGAGAAAAAAGAGTTTGCTCAATATCAACAAAAGCTCAATTTTCTCTTTAAAAAGCGAAACGGCCGCATTATATGTATTGATGATAAAAACTATTCTCATTATCATTATTTGCATTGAGTATTTTTTCTTCTTCGTTAGCTACGGTCCCTGGCGCCGCGTCTCCGGCGCATACGGAAAACTCTCTTTTCAGTTGGCGATAAACAAGTAGGTCCTATGCAATTTACACCTGATAGTGCGTGGAAAATCACCGGTTTCTCCCGCGATATTAGTCCGGCGTATCGGCAGAAGCTGCTGTCCCTCGGGATGCTGCCGGGTTCTTCTTTCAATGTGGTTCGCGTGGCGCCGCTCGGCGACCCTATTCATATTGAAACCCGACGCGTTAGCCTGGTATTACGTAAAAAGGATCTTGCGTTAATTGAGCTGGAAGCGGTTGCACAATAATGCCTGACCGGCACTAAGAGTATGAATATGAAAAAATTAACCCTTGGCTTAATTGGTAATCCTAATTCCGGTAAAACCACGCTGTTCAATCAGCTCACCGGCGCGCGCCAGCGCGTCGGTAACTGGGCGGGAGTGACCGTTGAACGCAAAGAGGGTGGTTTCAACACCACCGATCATCAGGTCACGCTGGTAGACCTTCCGGGCACGTATTCCCTGACCACCATCTCCTCGCAAACCTCGCTGGATGAGCAGATTGCCTGCCACTATATTCTCAGCGGCGACGCCGACATGCTGATTAACGTGGTCGATGCGTCCAATCTGGAACGTAACCTCTATCTGACGCTGCAGCTGCTGGAGCTTGGCATCCCCTGCGTGGTCGCGCTGAATATGCTCGATATCGCGGAAAAACAGAAGATCCGCATCGATGTCGACGCGCTGGCCGCGCGTCTCGGGTGCCCGGTGATCCCGCTGGTTTCCACCCGCGGGCGCGGTATCGAGGCCTTAAAAATGGCGATCGATCGCCACCAGCAGAACCAGGCTATTGAACTGGTGCACTATCCGCAGCCGCTGCTGCGGGAGGCGGACAAGCTGGCGCAGGCCATGGCCGCGGATATTCCGCAGCGCCAGCGTCTCTGGCTGGGTTTACAGATGCTTGAAGGCGATATTTACAGCCGCGCCTACGCCGGTGACGCTGCCCACAAGCTGGACGTGTCCCTGGCGCACCTGAGCGAAGAGATGGATGACCCCGCGCTGCATATCGCCGATGCCCGTTACCAAAGCATTGCCGCCATTTGCGATGCGGTCAGTAACACCCTTACCGCCGAGCCCAGCCGCTTTACCGCGGCGATGGATAAAGTGATCCTCAACCGCTTCCTCGGCCTGCCGGTCTTCCTGTTCGTTATGTACCTGATGTTCTTGCTGGCGATTAATATCGGCGGCGCGCTGCAGCCCATTTTTGATGCCGGTTCCGTGGCTATCTTTATCCACGGTATTCAGTGGGTTGGCTATACCCTGCATTTCCCGGACTGGCTGACGGTGTTCCTCGCCCAGGGGATTGGCGGCGGTATCAATACCGTACTGCCGCTGGTACCGCAGATCGGCATGATGTACCTGTTCCTCTCTTTCCTTGAAGACTCTGGCTATATGGCGCGGGCGGCGTTTGTAATGGACCGCCTGATGCAGGCGCTGGGGCTACCGGGGAAATCCTTCGTGCCGTTAATCGTCGGTTTTGGTTGCAACGTTCCGTCGGTGATGGGCGCGCGTACGCTTGATGCGCCGCGCGAACGTTTGATGACCATTATGATGGCGCCGTTTATGTCCTGCGGCGCGCGGCTGGCGATTTTCGCCGTCTTCGCCGCCGCCTTTTTCGGCCAGAACGGCGCGCTGGCGGTCTTCTCGCTGTACGTACTGGGGATCGTGATGGCGATTGCGACCGGACTGATGCTGAAGCATACCATTATGCGCGGTGAAGCGTCGCCGTTCGTGATGGAGCTGCCGGTGTATCACGTTCCGCACGTGAAGAGCCTGATTATCCAGACCTGGCAGCGTCTGAAAGGCTTCGTCCTGCGCGCGGGTAAAGTGATCGTTATCGTCAGTATCTTCCTCAGCGCGCTGAACAGCTTCTCGCTGAGCGGTAAGATCGTCGATAACATCAACGACTCGGCGCTGGCGTCGGTCAGCCGGGTGATTACCCCGGTATTTAAACCGATTGGCGTACATGAGGATAACTGGCAGGCGACCGTCGGGCTGTTCACCGGCGCGATGGCCAAGGAAGTGGTGGTGGGGACGCTGAACACCCTCTACACCGCCGAAGATATCCAGAACGAAGCGTTTAATCCGCAGACGTTTAGCCTCGGCGATGAGCTGCTGGCCGCGGTAGACGAGACCTGGCAGAGCCTGAAAGATACGTTCAGCCTGAGCGTGCTGGCCAACCCTATCGAAGCCAGTAAAGGCGACGGCGAAATGGCAACCGGCGCGATGGGCGTCATGGGCAGCAAATTCGGTAGCGCCGCTGCGGCGTACAGCTACCTGATTTTTGTCCTGCTCTATATTCCCTGCATCTCGGTAATGGGGGCGATTGCCCGCGAGTCGAGCCGCGGCTGGATGATGTTCTCCGTCCTGTGGGGGCTGAATATCGCTTACTCGCTCTCTACGCTGTACTACCAGACCGTCAGCTTTAGCCAGCATCCGCGCTATAGCCTGGTGTGCATTCTGGCGGTGGTGCTGTTCAATATCGTGATCTTTGGCCTGCTGCGCAGAGCGCGTAGCCGGGTGGACGTCTCGCTGCTGGCGACGCGCAAAACGCCGTCCACCTGCTGCCAGAGTCCGGCGGGCGATTGCCACTAAGGAGCGATGATGGCGTCATTAATTGAAGTCCGCGATATGCTGGCCCTGCAGGGGAGGATGGAGGCAAAGCAGCTCAGCGTCCGCCTGAATACGCCGCAGCCGCTGATTGACGCCATGCTGGGCCGCCTGCAAGCGATGGGGAAAGCGGTGAAAGTGACCGAAGATGCCGATGGCTGCCTCTCCGGCAGCTGTAAAAGCTGCCCGGAAGGCAAAGCCTGCCTGCGGGAGTGGTGGTCGCTGCGCTGATTGGGCTGTGAAGGCAGGTTTCCCGGATTGCGGCTAACGCCTTATCCGGGCTACGAGTTTGTGCGGTTTTGGGCTTGGTAGCCCGGGTAAGGCGTTTACGCCGCGACCCGGGAGATTCGACCACAGATTTGTACGGTTCTGGGGTGGGTTGCCCGGACAGGCGCAACGCGCCGCCTCCGGGAACCGACTGCGGCATATACCGCAAGCGGGTCCTGAGACCCGCTTTCTGGCTTACTTGTAGACGTCCGCGTTAGCGTGAACCGTTTTCTCGTTCTTCTCGCCTGCAATCACCACAAAATAGGTGCCGCCCAGCTCATCCGCTTTTTTCGACAGATCGCGCTTTGCATCCATCGGAGAGGTTGTTCTGGAGGTGGTAATCGAACCGATTTTGGTCAGGTTCAACTTAGCCACTTCGTCTTTTTGAATTTCCTTGGCGGCGAACGCGCCGAAGGACAGGGAGCCAATCACCAGAGATGCAACAATTCCTGTAACAAGTTTCATAGCCTCTACTCTCCATTAGGTTGTTTTTTTTAGGTCACGGGGCCAGCGTGAAATAGTCAACCCCCGCAACAACCTAAGTATTGCTGCACCCAGCGTTTTTACCACGTCCCGCTAAAAAAATTTATCGATCTCACGCTTCAGCTCGATCAGCGGAGCGCAAAACGCCTGCGGATGTGAAATGAACGGCGCATGGGCGGCTTTATCGAAGACAATCGACGTGCTTTTGGGCCACAGTGCATCGAGAAGCGGAATGATTTTACGCGGTACCAGACCGTCCAGCCGACCGTACAGGCGCAAAAAAGGCATGTCGAGGGCGGTCAACGGCTGGCGTAAATCGGCGGTTTTGAGGATCTCCAGCCCGCCGTTTAAAACCTCCGGCGACGGCATCGGTAGCGACAGCACCGTGCTCTTCAGCGCTCTCGCATCCTGACGCGCGCTTTCGGTACCCAGGGTTTGCAGCGCCAGAAAGCGTTCGACGGTGCGTTGAAAATCTTCGCTCAGCTGCTGCTGAAACCCGCTCAGCACGTCGGGCTTAATCCCGGGCCAGCTGTCGTGAGCGCTAAAGCAGGGGGAAGAGGCCACGGTGACCAGCGCCTGCACGCGATCGGGATGGGATAACGCGACCTGGCTGGCCACCAGCCCGCCGAGGCTCCAGCCCAGCCAGATAGCGCGCTCCGGCGCGTTTTCCAGCACCCGCTGGGCCATCTCTTCCAGCGACATCGCGCCAAAGCCGCCGCTGCGGCCATAGCCAGGCAGGTCGACGAGGTGCAGCGTAAAATGCGAAGCCAGCTGCGGCGTGATGCAATCCCACACTTTGGCATTCAGCCCCCATCCGTGCAGCAGCACAAGATGACAATTTCCTTCGCCCGTGGTCTGCCACGCGATCGTTTTCATCAGTTACTGTTCTCTTTCCACCAATCGAGGGGGAAATATGCTAACAGCACACAGCTTATGCTGGCTATGCCAAATGCCGCTGGCCATCGCCAGCTGGGGGATCTGCTCGCGATGCGCGTCGGCGCTGCTGGCGTCTGAACCGCTGTGCCCGCAGTGCGGCCTGCCGGCCCAATCAAGCACGCTGCCCTGCGGGCGCTGCCTGCAAAAACCGCCGCCGTGGCAGCGGCTGGTGACGGTGAATGACTATCGACCGCCGCTGAGCGGCCTGATTCACCAACTGAAATTCAATAAGCGGCCCGAGCTGGCCCCGGCGCTGGCGCGTCTGCTGCTGTTGCGCATTCGCCAGCGTCGGGATCTTCCCCGCCCGGACCGGATAATTAGCGTGCCGCTCTGGCAGCGTCGTCAGTGGAAGAGGGGATTTAATCAGAGCGATCTGCTGTGCCGACCGCTCTCCCGCTGGCTGGACTGCGCCTGGCGCAGCGATGCGCTAACCCGCCGGCGCCGCACCGCCACCCAGCATCAGCTCAGCGCCAGATTGCGCAAACGGAACCTGAAAAACGCCTTCCAGCTTGAATTGTCGCTCCAGGGCCACCATATCGCCATTGTGGATGATGTCGTCACAACCGGAAGCACCGTCGCCGAGATATCCCGCCTGCTTTTGCGAAACGGCGCCGCGACGGTTCAGGTATGGTGTATATGCCGTACCTTGTAGACCCCTGCTGATGGGCGTATAATAACCCAGTAAAATAGTCAACTATTAGGCCAACGCTATGATCCGTATTTCCGATGCTGCACAAGCGCACTTTGCCAAACTGCTGGCAAATCAGGAAGAAGGGACACAAATTCGCGTATTTGTGATCAATCCCGGCACCCCTAACGCCGAGTGCGGCGTGTCCTACTGCCCACCGGATGCGGTGGAAGATTCCGATACCGCGCTGAAGTTTGAGCAACTCACCGCCTACGTCGATGAGCTTAGCGCGCCGTACCTGGAAGACGCTGAAATCGATTTTGTTACCGACCAGCTGGGCTCCCAGCTGACGCTGAAAGCGCCAAACGCCAAGATGCGCAAAGTGTCCGACGATGCCCCGCTCATGGAGCGCGTTGAGTACCTGCTGCAGTCGCAGATTAACCCGCAGCTGGCCGGCCACGGCGGGCGCGTCACGTTGATGGAAATCACCGACGATGGCCTGGCGATTCTGCAATTCGGCGGCGGCTGCAACGGCTGTTCGATGGTTGACGTGACGCTGAAAGAGGGGATCGAGAAGCAGATGCTGAACGAGTTCCCGGAACTGAAAGGCGTACGCGATCTGACTGAACACCAGCGCGGCGAGCACTCCTACTACTGATTTCCCCGCCCGGCTGCCTTTTCGCGGCCGGGCGACTCCCCTCATGTTACCGCGCAACATTTCCCGCTAAGCGACCCGGCAGAAACCCGGGAAAGAGTATGACTTAAGTCTCATATTTGAAATTTTCACCGCCCAGGTGATTCTCAAACTTCATATGTTACCCGTATCATTCGCTTCAGGCGCCACAGATAAAAAAATAGCCAGCTATCCTTTCTCTGGGTAAGGATAAAGCCAGCTTCTACGGCGTCAGACATTTTTTGTTCCGGTCGGAACGGATGAAGTCAATGTTGAAACTATGACGTTACCCATAACAAATTAAGGCCAGGTAAATCATGCCATTAGTCATCGTTGCTATCGGGGTTGCCCTGTTATTGTTGCTGATGATCCGTTTCAAGCTGAACGGGTTTATCGCTCTGGTTCTGGTGGCACTTGCCGTCGGGCTCATGCAGGGTATGCCTCTGGATAAAGTTATCGTCTCCATCAAAAACGGCGTTGGGGGAACCCTCGGCAGCCTCGCGCTGATCATGGGCTTCGGCGCGATGCTCGGTAAAATGCTGGCGGACTGCGGCGGCGCGCAGCGTATCGCCACCACGCTGATTGCCAAATTTGGTAAACAACATATTCAATGGGCGGTTGTGCTCACCGGCTTTACCGTCGGCTTCGCCCTGTTCTATGAAGTGGGCTTCGTACTGATGCTGCCGCTGGTCTTTACCATCGCCGCATCCGCCGGTATCCCGCTGCTCTATATCGGCGTCCCGATGGCGGCCGCGCTCTCCGTCACGCACGGTTTCCTGCCTCCGCACCCGGGCCCGACTGCCATTGCCACTATTTTCCATGCCGACATGGGTAAAACCCTGCTGTTCGGTACGATTCTGGCGATCCCGACGGTTATCCTTGCGGGGCCGGTTTACGCACGCTTCCTGAAAGGTATCGATAAGCCGATTCCGGAAGGCCTGCATAACCCGAAAACGTTCACTGAGGAAGAGATGCCGGGCTTCGGCGTCAGCGTCTGGACCTCTCTGGTACCGGTTATTCTGATGGCTATGCGCGCCGTGGCCGAAATGGTTCTGCCGAAAGGTCATGCCTTCCTGCCGATCGCGGAATTCTTCGGCGACCCGGTCATGGCCACGCTGATCGCGGTACTGATCGCCATGTTCACCTTCGGTCTTAACCGCGGTCGTTCCATGGAGCAGATTAACGATACGCTGACCTCCTCGATCAAAATTATCGCCATGATGCTGCTGATCATCGGCGGCGGCGGCGCCTTCAAGCAGGTGCTGGTCGATAGCGGCATGGATAAATACATTGCTTCTATCATGCATGAATCCAATATGTCCCCGCTGTTTATGGCATGGTCGATTGCTGCGGTACTGCGTATCGCGCTGGGTTCCGCCACCGTTGCGGCGATCACCGCGGGCGGTATCGCCGCGCCGCTGATCGCCACCACCGGCGTGAGCCCGGAACTGATGGTGATCGCCGTTGGCTCCGGCAGCGTTATCTTCTCCCACGTTAACGACCCGGGCTTCTGGCTGTTTAAGGAATACTTCAACCTGACCATCGGCGAGACCATTAAGTCGTGGTCGGTGCTGGAAACCATTATCTCAGTGTGCGGCCTGGTAGGCTGTCTGCTGCTGGGGATGGTGGTATAAGCTGCTTGTCAGCCTAAAACGAGCCGGGTCGCCGCGAGGCGAACCCGGCTTTTTTATGCGCTCTGGCCACAACGGCCAGACTTATCGCAGTAATACCCGCCTGCGCGCGGCGCCTGACATTGAAATTCAGCAAACTATCCCCCATTCTAGATCTCATGCTATAGCGCCGGACGCGCGCTTCATTCACCCAATTCAACAGGACTGCGCATATGACCAATCCATTACTGACGCCTTTTTCATTACCGCCATTCTCTGCCATCAAACCCGAGCACGTGGTCCCCGCGGTCACTAAAGCGCTGGATGATTGCCGGGCGGCGGTAGAGCGCGCGGTGGCGCAAGGGGCGCCGTATACCTGGGAAAATCTTTGCCAGCCGCTGGCGGAAGTAGACGACGTGCTGGGGCGTATTTTTTCCCCGGTCAGCCACCTGAACTCGGTCAAAAACAGTCCGGAACTGCGCGAAGCCTACGAGCAGACCCTGCCGCTGCTTTCGGAGTACAGCACCTGGGTTGGGCAGCATGAAGGCCTGTACAAAGCGTACCGCGACCTGCGCGACGGCGACCATTACGCCACCCTGAATACCGCGCAGAAAAAAGCGGTAGATAACGCGCTGCGCGATTTTGAACTCTCCGGTATTGGCCTGGCGAAAGAGCAGCAGAAACGCTACGGCGAAATCGCCGCCCGCCTCTCCGAGCTGGGCAATCAGTACAGCAACAACGTGCTCGACGCGACCATGGGCTGGACCAAGCTGGTCACCGATGAATCTGAGCTCTCCGGCATGCCGGAAAGCGCGCTTGCCGCAGCGAAAGCCCAGGCTGAAGCCAAAGAGCAGGAAGGGTTTCTGCTGACCCTGGATATCCCGAGCTATCTGCCGGTAATGACCTACTGCGACAATCAGGCGCTGCGTGAAGAGCTGTATCGCGCCTATTCCACCCGCGCCTCCGACCAGGGGCCGAACGCCGGAAAATGGGACAACAGCCCGGTAATGGCGGAAATCCTCGCCCTGCGCCACGAGCTGGCGCAGCTGCTGGGTTTTGACAGCTTTGCCGACAAGTCGCTGGCGACCAAAATGGCCGAAAATCCGCAGCAGGTGCTCGACTTCCTGACCGACCTGGCGAAACGCGCCCGTCCGCAGGGTGAGAAAGAGCTGGCCCAGCTGCGCGCCTTCGCCAAAGCCGAATTCGGCGTGGATGAACTGCAGCCGTGGGATATCGCTTACTACAGCGAAAAACAGAAGCAGCATCTTTACAGCATCAGCGATGAACAGCTGCGCCCCTACTTCCCGGAAAACAAAGCGGTTAACGGCCTGTTCGAGGTGGTTAAGCGTATTTACGGTATTACCGCGAAAGAGCGTACCGATGTGGACGTCTGGCATCCGGAGGTGCGCTTCTTCGAGCTGTACGATGAAAAAAATGAACTACGCGGTAGCTTCTATCTCGATCTCTACGCTCGCGAACATAAACGCGGCGGGGCGTGGATGGATGACTGCGTTGGCCAGATGCGCAAGCTTGACGGCTCGCTGCAAAAGCCGGTCGCTTATCTGACCTGTAACTTTAACCGTCCCGTCAACGGTAAGCCGGCGCTGTTCACCCACGATGAAGTGATCACCCTGTTCCACGAGTTTGGCCACGGTCTGCACCATATGCTGACCCGTATCGACACCGCCGGCGTGTCCGGCATCAGCGGGGTACCGTGGGATGCGGTCGAGCTGCCGAGCCAGTTTATGGAAAACTGGTGCTGGGAGCCGGAAGCGCTGGCCTTTATCTCCGGCCACTATGAAACCGGCGAACCGCTGCCGCAGGAATTGCTGGAGAAAATGCTGGCGGCGAAAAACTACCAGGCGGCGATGTTTATTCTGCGCCAGCTGGAGTTCGGCCTGTTCGACTTCCGCCTGCATGCGGAGTTCAGCCCGCAGCAGGGCGCGAAAATCCTCGAAACGCTGGCGGAAATTAAGCAGCAGGTGGCGCTGATCCCCGGGCCGTCGTGGGGCCGTTTCCCGCACGCCTTCAGCCATATTTTCGCCGGCGGATACGCAGCGGGTTATTACAGCTATCTATGGGCCGACGTCCTGGCGGCGGATGCCTTCTCGCGCTTCGAAGAGGAGGGTATCTTCAATCGCGAAACCGGCCAGTCGTTCCTCGACAACATCCTTAGCCGCGGCGGTTCGGAAGAGCCAATGGTCCTGTTCAAACGCTTCCGCGGTCGCGAGCCGCAGCTGGACGCGATGCTTGAGCATTACGGCATTAAGAGTTAATCCTGTTGTGAAAATTTGTTTAATTGATGAAACGGGCGCCGGAGACGGCGCCTTATCTGTTCTGGCTGACCGCTGGGGGCTGGAGCAGGATGAGGACAACCCGATGGCGCTGGTGATGACGCCGGCGCATCTTGAGCTGCGCAAGCGCGATGAACCGAAGCTTGGCGGCATCTTTGTTGATTTTGTCGGCGGGACCATGGCCCACCGGCGCAGGTTCGGCGGCGGCCGCGGCGAGGCGGTGGCAAAAGCGGTGGGAATCAAAGGTGACTATCTGCCGGATGTGGTCGATGCGACCGCCGGTCTGGGAAGGGATGCCTTTGTTCTTGCCTCCGTGGGCTGTCGCGTGCGGATGCTGGAGCGTAACCCGGTGGTTGCCGCGCTGCTCGACGATGGCCTGGCGCGCGGCTACGCCGACGCTGAAATCGGCCCCTGGTTACAGGAGCGTTTGCGGCTGATTCACGCTTCCAGCCTGACGGCGCTGACCGATATCACCCCGCGTCCGCAGGTGGTCTATCTCGACCCGATGTTTCCGCATAAGCAGAAAAGCGCGCTGGTGAAGAAAGAGATGCGGGTATTTCAGTCGCTGGTGGGGCCGGATTTAGACGCCGACGGTCTGCTGGCGCCGGCGCGTCAGCTGGCGACCAAACGGGTGGTGGTTAAGCGCCCGGACTACGCGCCGCCGCTGGCGGATGTGGCGACGCCTAACGCGGTGGTGACCAAAGGCCACCGGTTTGATATCTATGCCGGAACGGCGATTGAGCCGCAGGGGTAAGCAACCTGCGTCAGGGCCCTTTCCCCGAGGGTGGCGCGTTGCGCCTGCCCGGGCTACAGGTTCACCGCCGTCTGTAGGCCGGTAGCCCGGACAGATGCGCAGCATCGCCTCCGGGAAATTCGGCCACTCTGCACTCTGCTCCCGGGGGCGGCGCGATGCGCCTTGCCCGGGCTACGGGTTCACCGCCGTCTGCGGGTCTGGTAGCCCGAACAGATACGCAGCATCGCCTTCGGGAAATTCTGCCACTCTGCGCTCTGTTCCCGGGGCGGCGCGATGCGCCTTGCCCGGGCTACGGGTTCTTGCGATCTGGGGGGGCTGTAGCCCGGATAAGGCGTTAGCCGCAATCCGGGAAACCTCGTCGACCGCACCGTTTTTACGCGCTTTTTGTATTAATCATCCTGTTCAGCCACGGCACCATGATCGCCATGACCACCGTTACGCCCAGGGTCACCAGGCCAATTTTGCTGAAGACATCGGTATAAATCGGCAGCGTCTGTAGCGGGTCGGTAATATTATCCGGTACGGCGGTGAAGGTCGCTACGTAGCCGCCCAGCAGGAACGCGGCCGCCTGGGTTAAAAACCACATCCCAAGAATAAAGCCCATCAGATGCTGCGGCACCAGCGCGGCAACCATCGCCAGCCCCAGGGCGCTAATCAGCAGTTCCCCCAGACTCTGGAACAGATAGACCAGAACGATAAACCACGGCGAGGTCAGCCCCTGGGCGTCGGCAAACCACATTCCCGCCGCGGCAGCCGTCAGAAAACCCAGCGCGCACAGGAACATGCCAAGGGTAAACTTCATCGGCATAGTCAGGTCTTTGCCCTTATTGCCCAAACGCGTGTAGATAGCGGCGAGGATCGGGCTGGCCACCACCACCCAGAACGGGTTTAGCGCCTGAAAGCTCACCGGGTTAATCGCGAAACCAAGTATTTCATGGTGAACGTTATTGATAGCAAAGAAGTTGAGCGAGGTGGGCATCTGCGCGTACAGAATATAAAACAGCACCGCTTCCAGCATCAGGATAAAGGCGACGAACATTTTGTTGCGCCCGGTTTTATCCAGCTTGAAGGCCTCGCGGAAGAAGAAAATCGTCACCACCACTGAGAGGATAATCAGCACCAGATTGGCGATTTTGACATTATGCATTAGCCAGGCGCAGAGAAAAATCATGACCACCGTACCGGCCAGCACGTACAGCAAATTGCGCAGGCTCAGCGGTTTGTGGTCCGGCTCAGAGCCGATATCTTTCACCATACCCCGACAGGCGAAGTAAACCAGCAGGGCGACGATCAGACCGGCGCCGCACAGGTTGTAGGTTACCGCATAGCCGAACTTGTCGGCAATCACCGGCGCCAGCGACAGCGACAGCAGCGAACCGATATTGATCGACATATAAAACAGCGTGAAGGCGCCATCCAGGCGGGCATCTTTTGGCGGATAGCATTTGGACAGCAGGCTCGCCGGGTTAGCTTTAAACAGGCCGTTACCCACCGCAATAGTCCCCAGCGCGATGAAAATCAGATTGGGTTTGAGCAGCGACAGGCCGGTCATAAAGTAGCCTGCGGCAAGCACAATCGCGCCCAGAACCAGCGTACGTTTCGTACCCAGCAGGTGATCGCCAACATAGCCGCCGATGGAGATAAGGCCATATACCAGCGCGGCAAACGCGCCAAAGGTAATAAACGCCTGCTCCTGAGAAAAACCGAGCTGTTTAACAAAGAAAACGGCCAGGATCCCCTGAACGCCGTAATAGCCAAATCGCTCCCATAGTTCCACAAAGAAGATCATGAAGAATGGGCGAGGTTGCTGCAGCAAGCCTGTCGGTGCGGTTGAATTCATCTTTCTTCGCCTTTAAGTCCTGTCCGGAAAAGTATGAACGCGTATGCCAAAACGCGCTGAAAAAGGTTAATTTTGCGTAATGATATGATGTTTATCTATTTTGGCGAATTATTATATGGCTATATTGCTTTTGAAATGGTTGATCAACCTGGCATTGTGGCGATTATTTGGATTTATATGCTTTTGCGGCGGGGGGGATAAAAACGCCCGCGTTGGCGGGCGTTGGTCATCAGCGAAATGAAATAACGGCCTGTTATTCGTCTTCTTCGTCGCGCAGCGGGACAATCAGCATATCCACGTGAACGGTGTTGATGAGCTGACGAGCCGAGGACATCAGTTTGCTCCAGAAGTCCTGATGGTGACCGCAAACCACGAGGTCCATATCATACTTTTTAATCGCATCAACCAGCACCTGGCCAAGATCGCCGCTGCCGCTCAGGGTCTCAGTGATCGGATAGCCCGCGTTGGTGGACAGCTCGCTTAACGCGTGGTGAGTCTCTTCGGAGATGCGTTTCTGCATGTCGCCCAGATTGACGTCAATAAGGCCGGTGTAGAGATCGGAGTAATTCACATCCACGTGGATCAGGGAAACTTTTGCATTGTAGGGGCGGGCCATAGAAACGGCTTTTTCTACCAGTACTTTGCTTTCCGGGGACAGGTCTACTGCAATAAGAATATGTTTGTAAGCCATGGTGTTACTCCTTCCATAAGTTGTCGATGACCGTTGGACCTGACAGCCAGCGCTGCCGCTTCGCCCGCGTCCTGCGTGCTACATTCGCGGGGGGGAGTCCTTAAGGACCTAATTGTAGAAGATATTTCTACCTTATAGCGCCCCTCGCGATCCGTCAATCCACCTTGTTCAGCGAATAGTTAAACAAATATATCCGACTTATGCATTGATAATGATTAACGTTGTGGTAAAAAAATTAACTGATCTCCTACACTATTTAATGAGCCGGTCGGATAAATAAACGTGATCGGAATCGCACTCTTTCACAGTACAGTCGGTTTGATATTGGGGAGCGGTAGTCCCGGAGGGAGCCTCCGAGGACGGGTCGCCGGGGAGGAGGTATGATCAGCACTGTTGCGCTGTTTTGGGCCCTGTGTATCGTATGTGTAGTGAATATGGCACGCTACTTCTCGTCGCTGCGTGCATTGCTTGTTGTGCTACGTGGTTGTGACCCTTTGCTCTATCAATATGTCGACGGCGGCGGTTTTTTTACGTCGCACGGGCAGCCCGGCAAACAGGTGCGCCTGGTGTGGTACATCTACGCCCAGCGCTACCGCGATCACCACGACGATGAATTTATCCGCCGCTGCGAGCGGGTTCGTCGGCAGTTTATTCTCACCAGCGCGCTATGCGGCCTGGTGGTGGTCAGCATGATTGCCCTGGCTATCTGGCACTAGCTTCACGATACAAAAAAAACGGGCCAGTTTCCTGACCCGTTTATCTTTCTTGTTTCTGATATTCGCTTAAATAATCTGCAGCGAGAGCCAGTACAGCGCGCCGGACAGCAGAATCGCCGCGGGCAGGGTCAGTACCCAGGCCATCAGGATGCTGGTGACAGTTTTCTTCTGCAGACCGCCGCCATCAACGAGCATCGTCCCCGCTACCGAGGAGGAGAGCACGTGGGTGGTGGAAACCGGCATACCGGTATAGCTCGCCAGACCAATCGATACGGCGGCGGTCATCTGAGCTGACATACCTTGTGCGTAGGTCATCCCTTTCTTACCGATTTTCTCGCCGATGGTGGTCGCCACGCGACGCCAGCCGATCATGGTGCCGATACCCAGCGCCAGCGCAACCGCCATAATAATCCAGATTGGCGCGTACTCGATGGTGCTCAGCATGTCGGTTTTCAGCTTCTTCAGCAGACGCTTATCGTCAGCATTCACTTCCGGCAGCTTAGCCACTTTGTCAGTGGTGTCGGAGATGCAGAGCATAATACGGCGCAGATGGCTACGCTGTTCCACGGAGAGCGTGTCGTAGCTTTCGGTACCGGTCAGCATCGTCTTCACGCGGTCAAGCGCGTTGATGGTGTTTGCCGGGTGGCAGTGGAACTCGCCGTTTGCGGCAGCCCCTGCGTCCGGAGACGGGATGAGCTGCTCGGCGCCGGTCGCTTTTTTCAACAGCTCAGGACGCTGCTGGAAGAAGGTTTCCACGTTGTTGACCGCATCGCGGGTACGGGTGATTTCGTAGCCGGAAGCGTTCATATTGACCACGAAGCCAGCCGGAGCCACGCCGATCAGCACCAGCATCACCAGGCCAATGCCTTTCTGACCATCGTTCGCGCCGTGGGAGAACGCGACGCCAATGGCGGACAGAATCAGCGCAATACGCGTCCAGAACGGCGGCTTTTTCTTGCCGTCTTTCTTTTCACGCTCGGCTGGAGTCAGGTGGATACGGGCGCGTTTTTTGGTTCCGCTCCAGTAGCGACGCAGAATGAAAATCAGGCCGCCCGCTACGACCAGGCCAACGATTGGCGAGACGATCAGCGAGCCAAAAATACCCATGACTTTCGGGATGTTCAGCGCGTCCACCACCGACGTACCGGTCATCAGGGCATTGGTTAAACCAATACCGATGATCGCGCCGATCAGGGTGTGCGAGCTGGAGGCCGGAAGGCCGAAGTACCAGGTGCCGAGGTTCCAGATAATTGCCGCCAGCAGCATGGAAAAGACCATGGCGAGGCCATGTGCTGAACCCATGTTAAGCAGCAGGTCGGTCGGCAACATATGCACGATGGCATAGGCTACGCTGAGACCGCCCAACAGAACGCCGAAGAAGTTAAAAAGAGCCGCCATCGCCACAGCAAGCTGCGACCGCATTGCGCGAGTGTAAATCACCGTTGCAACCGCGTTTGCGGTATCATGAAAACCATTGATCGCTTCGTAAAAAAGCACGAAAGCCAGAGCAAGCAATAATAGTAACCCGGTATGTAAATCCAGACCGGCAAATAAATGTACCATAGGACGTTACGCCATTTTGAGGACATGAACGCGGCGCATTATCAGTGACTTTCGCGGCGCGGGCAAAGTGAAATATAGACTTTTTTTGATTTTCTTCCTGTTTAAGTTTTACCTTGTTGGGAGTATTCCTATATCTTTCAATGAGGTACGCAAATCTGTTTTTTTCAGTCTGGTGCGACCAGAATGAAAAATTTACAATTCCCGACAATCGGGATATGAGGAATGTTGTGTGGAAAGGTTTGATGCCATCGTAATCGGCGCCGGAGCGGCGGGAATGTTTTGTGCAGCGCAGGCGGGGCAGGCAGGCTGTCGGGTGCTGCTGCTCGATAACGGCAAAAAGCCCGGGCGGAAGATCCTGATGTCTGGCGGTGGCCGCTGCAACTTTACTAACATGTATATCGAACCCGCGGCATATCTCAGCCAAAACCCGCATTTTTGCAAATCTGCGCTGGCGCGCTACACCCAGTGGGACTTTATCGATCTGGTTAGCAAACACGGTATCGCCTGGCATGAGAAAACCCTGGGCCAGCTTTTCTGCGATGATTCCGCCGAGCAAATCGTTAACCTGCTGCTGGCCGAGTGCGAAAAAGGCGGCGTACACATTCGCCTGCGTAGCGAAATTATCAGCGTAGAGCGGGATGATGAGGGCTATACGCTACAGCTTAACGGCGAGACGGTGGCGGCGAAAAAGCTGGTGGTTGCCTCCGGCGGGTTATCCATGCCCGGCCTGGGCGCCTCGCCGTTTGGCTATAAGCTCGCCGAGCAGTTTGGCCTGAAGGTGCTACCGACCCGCGCGGGCCTGGTGCCGTTTACCTTGCATAAGCCGCTGCTCGAACAGCTGCAGGTGCTTTCCGGGGTCTCGGTGCCGTCCACCATCACGGCGGAAAACGGGACCGTCTTCCGGGAAAATCTGCTCTTTACCCACCGCGGGCTGTCCGGGCCGGCGGTACTGCAAATTTCCAGCTACTGGCAGCCGGGAGAGTTCGTCAGCATCAATCTGCTGCCGGATTGCCATCTTGATGACTTCCTTAACGAGCAGCGCGCGGCGCATCCCAATCAGAGCCTGAAGAACACCCTGGCAATGCAGCTGCCAAAGCGGCTGGTCGAGTGCCTGCAGCAGCTGGGGCAACTGCCGGACGTCACCCTGAAACAGCTTAACGTTCGCGAGCAGCAGGCGCTGGTTGAGACGCTGACCGCGTGGCGAGTCCAGCCGAATGGCACCGAAGGCTATCGCACGGCGGAAGTGACCCTCGGCGGCGTCGACACCAACGAACTCTCTTCGCGCACCATGGAGGCCCGCAAGGTGCCCGGTCTGTACTTTATCGGCGAAGTGATGGACGTCACCGGCTGGCTGGGAGGCTATAACTTCCAGTGGGCGTGGGCGTCAGCCTGGGCATGCGCGCAGGCTTTAGCGGAACAGAAATAACCGCCTGCTCTGTATCAGCGGACCCGGCTCCGCCTTATCCGCTGATATTGTGCTGCTTTAATTTGCGCCACAGGGTCGTGGGGCTGATGCCGAGCATCACCGATGCTTTGGTTCTGTCCCCGTCGGTTTTTTCTATGACATGGGTAATCAGCCGTTTCTCTTGTTTCTTTAATAAATCGGTTTCATCTGATGCCACGCCCGCGGCCGGGAATTGAGAGCTCTCGTTGGCGTCATCCGGTGAAATTTGACCGATCTGCAGCAAAACGTCTTTGCTCACTCGATCGATGTCCAGCAGGACGATGAGCCGGTAGATAACCGCCTGAAGTTCACGAATGTTGCCAGGCCAGCTATAGCGATGCAAAAAATCCACCGCGTCGGGGGTAAATGTGATTTGCTTACCTTGCTGATAAAGCAGGTGCTGAATCAACAACATGATATCGCCCGGTCGTTGGCGTAAGGCCGGTAGACTCAACTCAAGAATATTGATTCTATAATACAGATCCTGCCTGAACTCACCGCTGGCGACGAGCTGGCGCAGATCTTTATTGCTGGCGGTGATCAGGCGAAAATCGGCGGTGATCAGCGTATCGCCGCCGAGACGAGAGAATTGCTTCTCTTGTAACACGCGCAGCAGCTTAACCTGTACCGATAACGGCGCTTCGCTGATTTCATCGATAAACACCGTGCCGTTCATCGCCATTTCAAACACCCCCGGTTTTCCGCCCTTGCGCGCGCTGGTAAATGCGCCGTCGGCATAGCCAAAGAGTTCACTTTCCAGAATGCTCTCGGGAATGGCCGCGCAGTTAATCGCGATAAAAGGGCCGTGGCTTCTGGCGCTATGGTTATGAATACTCTGAGCGAAAAGCTCTTTACCTGTGCCGGTATCGCCCAAAATATGAATGGGAAGTTCGTGGCGGGCGCACAGTTTAGCTTTTTTTATTACATCGCGTATCGCCGGAGACTGGCCAATAATGTCGTCGAAAGACCAGGTTGTGGAAAAACCGCGGAGTTTACTTTTTTTGCTGATACTATTTTGCCAAAGTGAACTCTCCTGGTTTAATCCTGTAATAATGCTATAAGATGTTTGGCGGTTGGAAAAATGACGTATGGAAATAAAAATAGTTTGGCCGTTAATATCAACGGCCTGTTCTTTAATATCTAATTCGTTAATAATACTGGGGTAAATATCTTTAAATGCCTCTTTTTTGAATATTTTATCTCCGACATGACACTGGAATAAGCTCAGGCCGATAGCATTAATATTTATGATCTCACCCAACTGATCAATACACATGATGCCCTCACGTGCTTGATTCAGCGCGGCGTGGCTCATGATGAGCTTGGTATTTTCTCGGTTGAGATATTTTAATAAGCTATAAGCTTCATTGATGGCCTGCTCAATCGAAATATTATCGGCGTCTCCCATAATAGCATTGAGGTTATATTTTTTAGCCATTTCAGCAACCGTAAGGCCGCCGATGACCGTATGGTAATCGTTCTCTGAAAGATTTTTTATAACGTTTTCAATATCATTGTGGTTGTATACCTGGCAAATTTTAAACTCTTCGTTAGTCATGTTCTGATAATGACGTAAGGCATTACAAAATTGGGGGAAACCAACCGCGGCGATTTTTTGTGATTTGATTTTGGCCTGTTGTAAAATGCGATAAACGCCGTGAAAATCATGGGCGATCTCAATGACCGGGATACTAATATTGTTACGCAGGAGGGCGGCGGTGCCGCCTCGGCTAATAATTATCTTAGCGCCGGACTGGATCATCTCATTCGCTTTATCGAGAACGTCAGAATAACGAAATTCATATACCGGAACATCGAGCTTCCTCTCAATAAGAACATTCATGATGCGTTGGGTTATTGTTTTGGAAACTGAAAAAATGACAATTTCATTATTCTTCATATATTATTCGCTCAGGTGTTCTGGGTTTGCAATGTTTATTATATGGCGAGCACAGGGAGAATCAATGAGGGTGGTCATATAATACGATATTAAGAATAAAAGCCTTACGCATAGCAAATGCGTAAGGCTATGTCATTAGTGATTAGAAACGCAGGCGGCGGTAGACAATTTGACCGTTGCATAAGGTAGCGCAGTTATCGATATAACGGTCACCTTCGAGTTTGACCCCGTGGGTATCTTCAAAAATGACGTTCTCTTTTCGCAGCTTAACAATAGAAATATCAGCAAAAGCGCCGGGCGCCAGGGTACCAATTTGTCCCTGCATTTTCATTAAGCGGGCCGGCGTGGCGGTTACCGCGCGAACGATATCGAAGAAGGACATTCCCATGTTGAGATATTTCGACATGACGTGGAGCAGACTGTAGACCTTATCCGTCCGTAAGCTATTTCTCAGGGTGAGATCGGTGCTGATGATATCGGGATAAAATCCCTGCTCCATGGCGGTTCTGGCAACGTGAAAATCAAAGTGGGCCACGCCGTTTGAACAGTCGAAGATAACCCCTCTGGTCTGCGCCTCTTTTATTGCCGCATAGACCTCGCCCTGTTCATTAAGAATCGAGTGGCCGGTACCGTGGAAGCAGTGGGCGTAAATATCATCGGCATTAAAATAGCGGATCAGTTCATCGGCGCAGAGAAGAGAGTCCGTGACGTGAACGCAAATCGTGGTATCCAGTTTACGCGCCAGGGAGACGGTAGAGAGAAGAGGGTCGCTGGCGTACTGTTTCCCTTTGGCGATATCCTGGCTGTAGCGTAGTTTCAATCCCAGAATATTGTCTCTGTTGCTATTCAGCGTTTGGGCGATTTTCTCCTCGTTGTAATTCGCCGGATTGGTATTTTCCAGATACCCGGTCGGCCCGCCCCCGAGGGTGGAAAGCCCGACGTTGACCACGTTCAAATAGCTTTTGATTTTCACCATGGCAGGATGAATCACGCTATTGCGAAAAAGCTGATAATTCACCCAGCCGCTGCTGCCAGCATCGACCATGCTGGTGACCCCGTTGGGCAAGCATACGATGTCAGGGTTGACGCTGATGGCGGTCCCGCCGTGAAAAACATGACCATGGAAGTCGATTAAGCCAGGCAGCACGATACAACCCGCGGCATCAATCACCGTTTCGGCCTGCAAATCGCCAACGGTATTTAAGTCCACGATGCGATCGCCGATAACGCCAATATTACGATTAATATAATCATGACCTTCGAGATCGGCGACCAGACCGTTTTTAATCAGAATATCCAGTTTCATTTTATGCTCCTGTTAAATGCCGATAAACTTCCAGTAAGGAATACCGATCAGGAAGAAGATTAATACGTTGACCACCACCATGATGGTGCCCAGCATCCAGAACGTTTTTTGCGGGACGTAGCCGCTGGAGAACGTAAATACGCCCGCGCCGTTGCCGTAGTGCGTCAGCAGTGCGCCATAGCCTGCGGAGAAAGCCAGAGAAAGCGCCACGTACATCGGGTGCGCCTGGGTCGTCATTCCCAGGGTAAAGAGTACCGGATAGAAAGAGACGACGAACGCGCTGTTCGAGACAAAGAAATAGCGGACGGCAAGGCTGATAAAGACCAGCACGGCAATCGCGCTGATTTCATTGAGATGCGACAGGTCGAGATAGTTTTTGATAACGTCCACCAGAAAGACGTAGAACCCGCCTTTTGATAGGGCAACCGCACAGCCATAAAACGCGCCATACCAGACGAAGGTCTGCCAGGCCGATTTTTCGCTCACCACGTCATTCCAGCTCAGCACGCCGAAAAGCAGCAGACAGGCGAGGAACGCCAGGCCGACGGGAATAAAGGCGATGCCGGTGATGGAACCCGTCATCCAGCCGAGCACGCCCAGGACAAAGAACACGATCAGCAGCTTCTCTTCACGTTTTACCGGACCCAGCTCACGCAGGCCCTTCTCGGCAATTTCATTGACGTTATCGATAACTTTCAGTTCCGGCGCGTAGATTTTATACAGTATCCACGGCGCGAGCAGCAGCACCAGTCCGGCTGGCACCACGGCGGCTTTAAACCAGGTCATCCATTCGAGATTCACCTTCATGATCTCGTTGGCCAGCGAGACGGTAATTGAGTTGGTCGCCATCCCCGTCAGAAACAGGCTGGAGGTTCCCATTGAGACGACGTACATCAGGATGGTCAGATAGGCGCCGATTTTGCGGCTACCGTCGTCGGGCTTCGAGCCCAGCGCTTCGGCGATGTTCCTGAAGATGGGATAGGTAATGCCTCCCGAACGGGACATATTTGAACCCGTTGCCGGGGCCAGTACGGTATCCGTCACCATCATCAGATAACCCAGGGTGAGGGTATTTTTTCCATAGCGTTTTAGCAGCAGATAGGCGATACGTTTACCCAGTCCGGTAATAACAAACGCTTTGCAAATAATAAAGGCGCTGATAATAAACCAGACCATAGGGCTGCCAAAACCGGCAAACAGGGGAGCGGGGTCGAGAACCAGAGAGGCAAACCCGAGAATAATCAGCATAATGACCGCATCGGTAAACGGGCGCAAAACCAGCCCGCACAGCATCGCCAGATAGATGCCAACCATATGCCAGGTCGGTGCGGAGACGCCTTCCGGGTGCGGTATTATCCAAAATAAAACGGGGAAAAAGATAATGGGCAAGAGTTTTAAATAAAGCATTTTTATTACCTTTGCTTTAAAGCCACGGCCCGTCAGGGCGCCGCGGCCTGATATTATTTAATCAAATTAACGATACACGTCGTCGATAAACTCAACGCCGGTCTCATCCAGTGATTTTTTGACCCAAAGGCGATTCGCGGTGCCGTTTTTGGCGGCCTCTACTTTGCTGGCATCGAATTTTGCATAATCTTTGGCTTTATTCAGTACGGCTTCTGCGTCGCCGAGGGGGATAACAATCACGCCATCCGCGTCGCCGACGATCAGGTCGCCCGGACAAACCGCGACGCCGCCAACGGCGATCGGCGTGTTCACCTCCCCTGGACCTTGTTTAAACGGGCCTGCGGGGTTGGAGCCGGTAGCGAACAGCGGAAAATCGAGAACCGACAGCGCATCGATATCGCGGATAGGCCCGTCCAGCACGATACCGGCGATTTTTTTCATGCAGTGGGCATAGGCCACCATGATTTCGCCCATTAATGCCCGCGAACGGTCGCCTTCGTTGGAGACGACAATCACATCGTTCTCACCCGCCATATCCAGCGCGGCGTGCAGCATCAGGTTATCGCCCGCGCGGACTTTCACGGTGATGGCGAACCCCGCCATAATCGGCTTTTTCGGCGAAGAGATACGTTTAATGCCGTTACCCAGAACGGCAATACGGTTCATGGTGTCAGCAATATTCGCCGCCGGGAGCTGTTCAAATTCTTTAAGAAGATCGACGCTGCAGGTCGGACGCTTTAAAAAAATACGGTTACCAATAGTCATTTTTTTCTCCTTAAAAACCCGGGACCGGCCAGGACGGTTTCTTACCGGATAAGACTTCATCAATGCCAATCGCGGAATGGAGTGAGGCTCTGTCGGTCGCTTCAATGGTGGCGGCGCCAATATGCGGGGCAATCACGATATTGCTTAGCGAGAAAATCGGGTCGTTGGCATCAAACGGCTCTTTCTTTAAAACATCCACGCCCGCCCCGGCGATAGCGTGGGTGCTCAAGGCGTGATACAGCGCTTTTTCATCAACCAGCTTTCCGCGTGCGGTATTAATGAAATAGGCGGTAGGCTTCATCATGGAAAACTGTTTCTCTCCGACAAAATCGGTGGTTTCCGCCGTCGTCGGACAGTGCAGAGAAACGAAGTCGCTCTCTTTGAAAATACGGTCAAAATCGTTGGTAAGCTCTACGCCTTCGGGGATCTGCTGCTGGGTTTTATACGGGTCATAGGCGATAACTTTCATATTAAAGCCATGCAGCGCTTTGATTGCCACGCGTGAACCGATATTCCCGACGCCAATTAAACCCAGCGTTTTTCCATCCAGCTCCACTTTTGGCGTGCGCAGTTTTGCCCAGTAATAATCTTCAAGCATCTTTTCCTGTACCAGCTTGAAATTACGCGAGCAGTGCAGCATATAAAATATGGCCAGTTCGGCAACGGACATGCTGTTAGCAATTGGCGCATTTAATACGACGACGCCGTGACGTTTAGCCGACGCCAGATCGACCGTATCGTAACCGGCACCGTGACGCGCAACGACTTTCAGCTTTTTAGCCGCTTCAAATACGCGGTCGGACATTTTTGAAAGGCGGACGATAATACCGTCGCAATCGACGATGTCGCGAATGATATCTTCTTCTTCCATCCCTGAGCCGTTAATCAGTTGATAACCGCGGCTTTCCAGATATTCTCTCCCTTCTGCCATGATTTCCTGCGGGAGTAAAATTTTGTACGTCATTTAACTATCTCCAGTGTTGATTACGTGGAGGTAATTGCATGGCGTGTGCCATACCTTCATGCAAGATGGATTTTTTTTGTAATGTTTTGATATTTATGTGTATTTTGTTTTTTTTGTCAACGAGTTGTGGTGATGTTCTTCACATACCTGAACGCCGAAGTGAGGCCGGTTATTTAATTATGAAATGGCTGAAATGCATAATTAAATGTGCGAATGGTGAGCTTCACACTTTATTTTATTTATATACGGAGAGCATTTTCTTGTAGCGATTGACATTGCCCGGTGGACAACTTAAAACGTAAGCCAAAGGTTAATCTGGAGAGGTTTCGGCAATGAATAAATCACAGGTGGAGATATTCATGCTTATGGTTCGGGAGGGGAGTATTCATTTTGTATCGCAGCGGCTGAGTATTGCGCCTTCGTTGATAACAACCAGCGTATGTGCGCTTGAAAATGAACTGGGTTTCAACCTGATTAAGCGCGGCAGGAATATCAGAAAAGTTATCTTAACGGAAAAAGGACACGCTTTTTATCGGCTTGCTCCAGAGTTACTGAGATTGCTTAATGCGATTGCGGATATTCGGGCGGGAATAAAACAGCCCGGCAAGTCCTTCCCGCCGGGCAAAATAATCAGTTCAGCCCCAGGAAATACTGGGCAATTTTGAAGTAGATAATCAGTCCGGTACCGTCGATAAGGGTGGCGATAAACGGCGCTGAAACCACAGCCGGGTCGATGCCGACGCGTTTGAGCGTCAGGGGGATCACCGAAGACACCACCGCGCTCCACAGGGTAATGCATACCAGCGTCAGGCTGACAATCAGGGTGATCTCCATGCCGATGCCCATCATCCAGGCGCGCAGGCAGCCCGCCAGGCCGAGCGTAATGGCAATCAGCAGCGAGGTTGAGATCTCTTTACGGATTACGCGCCCCATATCGCGCAGCCGCACCTCGCCGAGCGCCATGGAACGCACGAGGGTGGAGGTGATCTGCGTCCCGCTATTGCCGCCGGTACCAATCAACAGCGGAATGAAAAAGGCCAGCGCAATCGCCGACTCCAGCGCTTCCTCAAAATGCTGCAACACGCTGCTGGTATAGGCTTCGGCGACAAAGAGCAGCAGCAGCCATACCGAACGTTTTTTCCACAGCGCCCACGGGCTGGTTTCCAGGTAGGGTTTTTCCAGCGGCAGCGTCGCGCCCTGACGCTGGGCATCCTCGGTCACGTCATCTTCCAGCAGATGCGCGATCTCTTTTTCCATCAGGCAGCCGACCAGCTCGCCCTTTTCGACCACCGGCACGAGGTCGAGCCCGCGCTCGGCCAGTTCGGCGACCACCTGCGGCCGCGGGTCGTCAGGCCTGACGCGAAACAGGCAGCTGTCCATTAAATAACGAATGGACTGGGCGGTATCGCTCTCCTGCAGCAGCTTTTTAATCGATAAACTGCCGCGCAGTTTTTTCCCGGCGACGACAAAAACCTGGCCGGGGATCTCATCGCTGGCCAGCTGAGAAACGAACAGCTCACGCGCTTCATGAACGCTGAAATGTTCCGGCAGGGTAATGAAATCGGTACGCATGTACTGGGCGATCGCGTCGCCGTCGAACGCTGCGGTAGCCTGATGTGCGGCGCACAGTTGAATGGAAGACATGGTGTAATTCCCTATAAAAAATCACTCATAGGGGCGAACAAGACAGGATGAGCACAGGCAGATCCCTACGTCCTGGTTTTAGCACTGCACAACGTATCTGCCCGGCATGAACGCCGTCAGAAGTTACCTTGGCAACACCTTGATTCGATGGAAGCCTGTATTTCCCTGAGTGGTCTCTCTCGATACCAACAGGGCGGTAACTTATGTTTATGCAGGAGCCTCGCCATAACGAGATCGTTAAATGAGGCCTGATTATTCGCGAAGAGAGATGATTAACCAAGCATATAATTCATGTGGTTTATTAATTGTTGAGAAAAGGCGAAAGTTTATTGCGATCAGGGCGATACGGGGATTTTCCCCTCTTAGGGTGAACAAAATTTTTTCAAACTATACTTAGCAATGGATGCGTTATAAATGCTATTTCCCGCGAGATTGTTGGTTGAAAAAACTGAGGTGACCCATCGTATAAGCGATATTTAAGAGGAACGCTGTTATGTTGAAAAACAGGATTAATCTTCAGGTTATTATCTGGACGACGCTCATTGGAGGGTTCATCAGCTCTCTGGTGAAGTCGGGAACGGAAGCTAATATGCCGCCCCGCGTGGCGGGCGAGATATCGCCCCCGGCGGCGCATATCGATGCCTGGCTCGGCTGGCTTGGCATTAATTCACACTCGCTGGACTACGTTTATCAGGGGGTGACAATCCCCGGCGCCGTCATGCTTTACCACTGGCTGTTCAGCTTTGCTTTTGCCTTTCTCTATGTCTTCATTTCCGCGTACTGGCCGAAAATCCGGCTTTGGTACGGCGCGGCCTATGGTCTGATTATTACTCTCGTTATGCACGGCTTCCTCATTCCCGCGCTGGGCTTCAGGCATCCCGCCTATTTAAACGGGGAAACCGGGTGGCTGTGGAACCTGAATGGCTACGAGCTGTGGAGCGAAACCCTCGGACATATTTGCTGGTCGTTTTCGATTGAAATCAGCATGATTGCCGTTCTTGCCCTGCTGGCAAAACCGATACGAGGCGCATGGGCCAACGAGTCGCCATAATGGCGTTAGCCCCGATCGCGCGTTAAAGAGTCATTTATCGCATCCCACGGCTATGAGTGGGGTGACTCCTTCTCCGTTGGCAAACACTGCAAATGGCCGTGGCGCACGCCGCGCTGGGCGATAACGTCATCGGCAAAATGCTGAACGTCGCCCATATCGCCTTTCAGCACGGCGATTTCCAGACAGTCGTCATGGTTGATATGTACGTGGAGGGTGGCGACGGAGAGGTCGTGGTGGTGATGCTGGGTGGAGACTAAACGGCTGGCTAAATCTCGCTTCTCATGTTCATAAACATAGGAGAGTACCGCGAAGCCCTGGGTGCCGTGCTCCTGAGCGCTTTCCTGGGCCAGCGCGCCGCGCAGAATATCGCGGATGGCTTCGGAGCGATTATGATAGCCGCGGCGCTGGCTCAGGCTATCCAGCGTGTCGAGTAAATCGTCATCAAGAGTAATCGTGATACGTTGCATCTGTTTTAAACCTTATTACGGCGCACGGGAAAGGCGGGAAGTACCGCATTTTGTAACACGCGACCGGCGTGGGAAGAAAACGTTAATTTGTCGCCCACGACCTGCGTCTCAACGATTTGCCCCTCATCCATCACCATCACCCGCTGGCAAAAACGCTCCACCAGACGTAAGTCGTGGGTGATAAACAGACAGGCGGTGCCAAACTGTCGCTGAAGCTTTTTGAGCAGACCAATGACGCCCGCCTGGAGCACCAGGTCGAGGTTAGACACCGCCTCATCAAGGATCAGCAGCTGCGGCTCAACCGACAGCGCTCGCGCCAGGCAGACGCGCTGTAGCTGTCCGCCGCTCAGCTGAGGGGGGCGCTTATCGAGCACGCTATTATCGAGATCCACCGCCCTGAGCATGTCGCTTGCCCGGGCCAGCTGTTGCGCTTTCGTCAATGACAGCAGATGTCGCATGGGTTCACGCAAAATCTCGCGTACCGTTTTACGCGGATTCACCGCGCTGATGGCATCCTGAAATACCATCTGAATATCCCGACGGAACGCCTTTTGCTTGGCGCGATTGAGCCGGGAGAGCGGTTCTCCCCGCCAGCAGACGCTGCCCTGAGTGGGGGGTTCCAGGCCAACGAGCAGGCGCGCCAGGGTGCTTTTCCCGCAGCCGCTGCGTCCCAGCAGGGCAACGGTTTCACCGCTTTTTAGCGCTAAAGAGACCTCTTTTAGCACCGTTGAATCGGTATATTGATGGGTTATCGCGGATACGCTCAGTAATGTCATCAGGCCAGCTCCAGTCCGTAGAGGGCGAGATGCGCCGCCACCAGGCTGCGGGTGATGCTGTGCTGCGGAGCGTTGAACAGGCTTTCGACATCCCCCTGTTCCACAATGCAGCCGCTATCCATCACCGCCACATCGTCCGCCAGCCGCGCCACGACGCCCATATCGTGAGTGACCAGCAGCATCCCGGGCCCACGGTTTTGCATAACACCTGCCAGCAGATCGAGAATGCGCGCCTGGGCCACGGCGTCCAGGTCAGTGGTGGGTTCATCGGCAATGATAAACGGCGCCTCGCACAGCAGCGCCATGGCAATCATCATCCGCTGCAGCATGCCGCCGCTCATCTCGAACGGATAAAGCTTCAGGACGCGCTGCGCCTCCTCCAGCCCAACGGCTTCCAGTACCGCCGTAAGCGTGGCGTCGTCTGCGGGTTTACCCAATGCCCGGCAGGTTTCCCGCGCGTGGGTCGCCATGGTGTGCAGCGGATTAAAGGCGCTGCGCGGATTCTGCATAATGGTGGCGATTTTGCTGCCGCGCAGCTCGCCGGGGGAGACCGGCTGGCCGTCGGCGAGGATCATCCCCGCCGTTTGCCGTACGCCGGGAGGCAAAATGCCCAGCGCCGCCGCGCAGGTTAGCGATTTTCCGCTGCCGCTGCCGCCAACCAGCGCCAGCACGCGCCCGCGTTTGAGCGTCAATGATACGCCGTGCACCAGCGGACGCTCGGCCTGTAAGACGATGTTTTGCAGTGTAATTTGTTGCGGCATTAGTGGGCGTGCTCCGCGATCAGATGAGGATCCAGGCGATCGCGCAGCGCGTCGCCCACCATGTTGAAGGCCATGACGGTGATAAACAGCGCCAGTCCTGGCCAGAACATTTGCAGCGGCTGGGTCCAGATATACTGGCGGGCGTCGTTAATCATCACCCCCCACTCGGCGGTTGGCGCGGTGACGCCGAGGCCGAGAAACGACATCCCGGCGACGTGCAGCATCATATGCCCGATATCCAGGGTCGCCAGCACCAGCAGCGACGGAATGACCGCGCCGGCCAGATGGTCGACGAATACCCGCACGTGTCCCGCGCCGGAAAGCCGCGCGGCGAGCACAAATTCGCGCTGGCGCAGGGAGATTGTCAGGCTGCGCACCATCCGCGCATACCACGCCCAGTGCGACAGGGCGATGGCGATAATTACGTTGGTCAGCCCGGTTCCCAGTACCCCCACCATAAAGAAAGAGAGGATTGAGGTCGGGAAAGTCATAAACAGATCCGCGACGCGCATGGTGGCCTGATCGACGCGGCCGCCGATAAGCCCGGCGCAGCCCCCGACGAGGAGTCCCAGCGCCAGCACCAGCAGCAGGCAGGCCATCACCGAGCCGAGCGATACGCGGGTCGCCGCCAGCAGACGCGAGAAGATATCGCGCCCCAGATGATCGGTACCGAGCCAGTGCTGGCTGCCGGGCGGCAGCAGGCGCGAAGGCAGATCGATCGCCTGCGGATCGTACGGCAGCCACCACTGGCTGGTGAGCGCAACGACCGCCAGCAGGGCGATGATAAGCAAAGAAATGCGGACGGACCCGCGTGAAGAGAGGAAAAAGTTCACGAGCGCGCTCCTTCATGGCGGCGAATGCGCGGGTCCAGCGCGGCGTTCAGCAGATCAACCATCAGGTTACAGACCACAAAAACGATCACCATCATCAGGGTGAAACACTGAATCACCGGATAATCGCGATTAAAAATCGCCGAGACGGCGTAGCGGCCCACGCCGGGCCAGGCAAAGATATTCTCGATAATCATCGTGCCGCCAATCAGCTCGCCGATATGCATCCCCACGGCGGTAATCATCGGCAGCGAGGCGTTGCGCAGAATATGGCGGCGCTCGGTTTGCCTGTCGTTCAGGCCGCGCAGTCTGGCCCAGGTTACGTGACGCTGCCCGGCGACTTCCAGCATGCTGGCGCGCAGCAGGCGGGCGTTGATCGCCAGCGACATAAAGGCGATCGACACCGCCGGCAGAATGATGTGCTGCCAGCCGCCATAGCCCATCGCCGGCAGCCATTGCAGATAAACCGAAAAGAACATCACCAGCAGGAAAGCCAGCCAGAAGTTGGGCATCGACACGCCGAGAAAAGCGATGATCCGCACAATAAAATCCGGCAGACGGTCGCGGTGCCGCGCCGCCCAGATGCCCAGCGGTACGGAGGTGAGGAGGATCAGCACCAGCGCGGCGCCGGCCAGCTGCAGCGTGGCGGGCAGAAAGCTCAGCATGTCATCCAGCACCGGACGCTGGGTGGCGAACGAAACGCCAAAATCCAGATGCAGCGCCTGCCACAGCCAGCTGCCGTACTGGACGATAAGCGGCCGCTCCAGCCCCAGCATCGCGCGGGTTGAGGCCACCATCTCCGGCGTCGGCGGCAGGTTTGACAGGCGCAAATAGTCCAGCGCCGGGTCACCGGTGCCCAGGCGCAGCATTAAAAAGATAATCACCGAGGCGGCGAAGATCATCGGTATCAGCAGCGCGACCCGCCGCATCGCGTAACGTAACATCAGGGTTTCACCGGCTTAATCTGTTCAAACGGAATTTCAGACGCGATCGGCGCGTAGGGAATCGCCCCCAGCTCCGGTCTGGCGACCACCATCATCGAGACGTAGCTGATGGGCAGATAGACCGCATCGTTGTGCAGTCGGGTCAGCAGGTCTTTGTACAGCGCCTGACGCCGCGTTTCGTCGGTGGTTTTCAGCACCTCGCCGATTTCTTTATCAATAATCGGTTTGTCGGCTAATCCCTGCTGCGCCTGAAAATCGGCGTGCGACGGTACGCGCATCGAACTCATAAAGGCGTGCGGATCGTAGGGTGCACCCCAGGTACGGTTGAAAATCATGCCGAAGCGACCATCGCGCTGGCGGGCATAAATACTGCTCTCTTCCTCGCCGACCAGCGCCACGTCCACGCCAACCTGGCGCATATCGGCCTGAATGATTTCCGCCATTGATTTGCTTAGCGCGTCGGTACCGATAAACGACAGCTCAACGCGCAGCGGCAGGCCGTTTTTCTCGCGAATATCCTTACCCGCAGGCAGGACCCAGCCCGCGTTTTCCAGCAGCGCCTTTGCCTGCTGCGGATCGTACCGGCGCGGCGTCAGGCCAATATCGGCATAGGGCACGGTGGGGGCGAACAGCGTATCGGCCACCTGCTGAGTGCCGTACAGGGCGTTATCAATCAGCGATTTTTTATTCACCGCAAAGTTCAGCGCTTCGCGCACCGCTAGCTCGTTGGTGGGGGCTTTGGCGGAGTTCAGCGCCAGCATCACCGTCTCTATCGGGCGGGAAAGCTGGGTACGGTAGGCCGGGTTGTGGCTGAAGCGGTCGAAGGTGTCGAGCGGCAGCAGCCCTTCGTTGCCGTAGAGCAGGTCAATATCGCCGGTTTCAAAGGCCACCGCGCGGGTCGTCGGGTCCGGGATCACCTTGACGGTAATTTTTTCAATCTGCGGCTTTTCGCCCCAGTAGCGATCGTTACGCACCAGCACGTCGTACTGATTGAGTTTTGATTCCTTCAGTACCCACGGGCCGGTGCCAATCGGCGCTTTAATGCCGTGTAGGGTCTCATTGTCTTTGAACTGCGACGGGGCGATAAAGCGGAAAGGGCGCGGCAGCGCCAGCTCCTGTAAGAACGGGTAGTAAGCGCTTTTCAGGGTGATTTGCAGTTGGTTTTGGCTGAGCGCTTTGACATCGACAATCTGATTGACCAGCTCCAGCCAGGCGTGGCGCTGGCGGTTATCGAGCACCACGCGGAAGTTCTCCGCGGCGGCATGGGCGTCAAACGCTTCGCCGTTGGAAAATGTCACGTCATCGCGCAGGGTGAAGGTCCAGACTTTGCCGTCCGCCGAGTGGGTCCAGCTTTTTGCCAGCCAGGGTTTTACCGAGCCATCCGCCTGATACTTTACCAGCGGCTCATAGACCATGCTCTGGGCGTACATCTGGTTGGGCGTATAGAGGTGCGGGTTGAGCGGCCCCACGTTGACCGGCCAGGCGGTGGTGATTTCATTGGACGCGGCGCAGGCCAGCAACGGGGCGCAGGCGAATAGCGCCAGCAGGGTGGTGCGGATAATAGACAAGGCTTTTTCTCAGCGACAGGAAAGTATGACGATTTTAATGATTCATCATACTTTCGGCGTAAGCTGGATCAATATCGGGCCTGAAAGTATAAGAAAACGGTATATCTCTTTTGGCTGTATGAGTTTACGAACCCGCCTGCAGCCCGGCTAAACGCAGCGCAAGCCGGGAAGCATCAGCTTCGGCACATTTCCCGGAGGCGATGCTGCGCATCTGTCCGGGCTACCAGACCACAGACGGCGGGGACCCTGTAGCCCGGGCAAGGCGCGATAAGCGCCGCCCCCGGGAGCAGCGCGCAGAGAGGCTGAATTTCCCGGAGGCGATGCTGCGCATCTGTCGGGCTACCGGCTCGCAAACGGCGGGGAACCTGTAGCCCGGGCAAGGCGCGTTAAGCGCCGCCCCCGGGAGCAGACCGCAGTGAATCTGTAGCCCGGCTAAGCGCAGCGCGAGCCGGGTAAACAAGCCCATCAGGGCGCTCTGAACAGATCCAGCAGCGTGGCGACCTGCTCATCAATAGGTGTTAAATCACGCTTAACGATCAGGTGCAGCGGCGTTGCCCGCCGCGCGCCGTGTCCCAGCGGCAGCGCCTTCAGCACCCCTTGTTGAAGCTGTGGGCCAATGCGCTCTTCCGGCAGCCAGCCAAACCCGACCTGATACAGCACCGCATCGATGGCGGCATCAATAGTGGAAAACGTCCATGCATCGCGGGAAGATTGCGGGTCGTTGCTGCGGTCGGCGATGCGCACCAGCGGCCAGGGGGCCAGCGCGCTGTCGTCCAGCGGCCCCGCCAGCGCGGAGAGTGGATGATCGCGATGGGCGACGGCGACAAAATCAATGTTCATCAGCCATTCGCCGCGGCCGGTAATATCCTGACGGCGGGTCAGCACCATCACGTCCGCCTCGGTGCGGGCCGGATGCTCTTCCTCAACGTTTTCCAGCACTTCGGTCAACCTGACCTGAGTTTGCGGGTAACGCTGTTGAAACTGGCGCAGAATGGCGAACAGCCGCTGGCGTGGGAAAATGCTGTCGACCACCAGATCCAGCCGGGTCCGGGCGCCGTCTCGCAGGGTGGCTGCATGGGTTTCGACATAAGAGAAGGCCTGCAGCAGCGGCTTAACCTGGCCGAGCAGCAGCTCGCCTGCCGGGGTCAGCACCGCGCGACGGCCCGATGGCGTCAGCAGCGTGACGCCCAGCCGCTCCTGCAACAGCGCGAGATTATAGCTCACCGACGACTGGCTGCGGTGGGTCTCGTCCGCCGCCTTCGCGAAGCTACCCAGCTCGACAACTTTCTCCAGCAGCGCCCATTGTTCCAGCGTAGTCTTGTGCATAATCCATCTAAAAAGTGAATGAGTTTAATCCAAACATAGCGTTATTCATCGATTTTTTAAAGCAGTATGCTTGTTCTCAACAAACAGAGGAGAACAGATTATGAGCACATTCGACAAACATGACCTGAGCGGTTTTATCGGCAAACATCTGGTTTATACCTACGATAATGGCTGGAACTACGAAATTTACGTTAAAAACGGCACCACCCTGGATTATCGTATTCACAGCGGTATCGTCGCGAATCGTTGGGTGAAAGATCAGCAGGCTTACATCGTTCGCGTCGGCGAAAGCATCTACAAAATTTCCTGGACCGAACCGACCGGTACCGACGTGAGCCTGATCGTTAACCTCGGCGACAAACTGTTTCACGGCACCATCTTTTTCCCGCGCTGGGTAATGAATAACCCGGAGAAAACCGTCTGCTTCCAGAACGATCATATTCCGCTGATGGTCTCTTATCGTGAAGCCGGTCCGGCTTATCCGACAGAAGTGATTGATGAGTTTGCCACCATCACTTTTGTGCGCGATTGCGGCGCGGATAATGACGAAGTGATTAATTGCCCGGCTAATGAATTACCTGACAACTTTCCTGCCAACCTGTAATCATTTTGAAATAGTTTCGTGATTCGACTGGATTTTTTATATTTGCTGAACGATGTTTAAAGATAGCTTATTGGAATCTGGTTGAGCATCCGTTTACTTTTCGCCAATGCGTTCCCGCTATTTCTCCGTCCGGCGGGAACGCTATAGCGCCTTTTTCTGCGATAAATCCCACTCTATCTCAATGATTTTTAACAAAATCATCATGCATATCTAATTAATATTAATTTCTTAATATTATCCTAAGCAAATCTGACTAAATTTAATAACATCTGAATACAAAATAATGAAATGCGCCATCGGGCTGATTTCGCTTTCATTTTCATTTTGTTTAGGTCAGCAGGTGCAGGATATTTCTTATCGACCCGGTTTTTCGCGGGTCATTCACAGAACAGGAACATGATGAGCGATTTTTTGCCGTTTTCGCGCCCGTCGATGGGCGACGCAGAGCTGGCTGCGCTGCGTGAAGTTTTGCAATCGGGCTGGATCACCACTGGACCGAAAAATCAGGCGCTGGAAGAGGCGTTCTGCACGTTAACCGGCAACCGTCACGCCATCGCCGTCAGTTCGGCGACCGGCGGCATGCACGTCACGCTGATGGGGCTGGGTATCGGTGCGGGCGATGAAGTGATCACCCCTTCCCAGACCTGGGTCTCCACGCTGAACATGATCTGCCTGCTCGGCGCGACCCCGGTGATGATCGATGTCGATCCCGATAACCTGATGATTACCCCCGAAGCGGTTGAAGCGGCAATCACCCCGCGAACCAAAGCCATTATCCCTGTGCACTATGCTGGCGCACCGGCGGATATTGACGCCATTCGCGCGATTGGCGAGCGTCACGCTATTCCGGTGATTGAAGATGCCGCCCACGCGGCGGGGACGTACTACAAAGGCCGCCACGTCGGGTGGCGCGGTACCGCCATTTTCTCATTCCATGCGATCAAGAATATGACCTGCGCCGAAGGCGGGCTGGTGGTGACCGACGATGACGAACTGGCCGCGCGCATTCGCAGCCTGAAGTTCCACGGCCTCGGCGTTGACGCTTATGACCGCCAGACCCTGGGCCGCGCCCCGCAGGCGGAGGTGATTTCGCCGGGCTTTAAATACAATCTCGCGGATATCAACGCCGCGCTGGCGCTGGTGCAGCTGGATAAGCTCGCCCACGCCAATCAGCGCCGCGCCGCCATTGCGCAACGCTATCTGCGCGAGCTGGCGGATACGCCCTTCAGGCCGCTGGTGGCGCCGTCGTGGGAGCATCAGCACGCCTGGCACCTGTTTATTATCCGCGTTGACGAAGCCGCCTGCGGCATCAGCCGCGATGCGCTGATGGAAAGACTGAAGGCCATGGGCATTGGCACCGGCCTGCACTTCCGCGCGGCCCATACGCAAAAGTATTACCGCGAGCGTTTCCCTGAAGTTTCATTGCCGCATACGGAATGGAACAGCGCGCGCATTTGTTCCATTCCGTTGTTCCCGGATATGACCGATGACGATGTCACTCGGGTCATTTCCGCACTGCACCAGCTGTCAGGACGTTGATATGTTTAGCTATCCTCCCGTGAAAAAGGTCTCGGTCGTTATTCCTGTGTATAACGAACAGGAGAGCCTGCCGGAGCTTATCCGCCGCACCGACACCGCCTGCGCGACGCTCGGACGGCAATATGAAATTCTGCTGGTCGACGACGGCAGCAGCGACGACTCGGCGCGAATGCTCACCGAAGCCGCCGAGGCCGAAGGCAGCCACGTGGTGGCGGTCCTGTTGAACCGCAACTATGGCCAGCACTCGGCGATTATGGCGGGCTTCAGCCACGTTACCGGTGACCTGATCATTACCCTTGATGCCGACCTGCAAAACCCGCCGGAAGAGATCCCGCGCCTGGTCGAGAAGGCCGACGAGGGCTACGACGTGGTCGGTACCGTGCGCCAGAACCGCCAGGACACCTTCTTCCGTAAAAGCGCCTCGAAGATGATCAACCGCCTGATCCAGCGCACCACCGGTAAAGCGATGGGCGACTATGGCTGCATGCTGCGCGCCTATCGCCGCCATATCATCGACGCGATGCTCAACTGCCATGAGCGCAGTACGTTTATCCCGATTCTGGCGAACACTTTTGCCCGCCGGGCGGTTGAGATCCCGGTGATGCACGCCGAGCGCGAATTCGGCGATTCCAAATACAGCTTTATGCGCCTGATTAACCTGATGTACGACCTGGTGACCTGCCTGACCACCACGCCGCTGCGCCTGCTGAGCCTGTTCGGCAGCGTCATCGCTCTGCTGGGCTTCGCCTTCGGCCTGATGCTGGTGGTGCTGCGTCTGGTGTTTGGTCCCCAGTGGGCGGCGGAAGGGGTGTTCATGCTGTTCGCGGTGCTGTTTATGTTTATCGGCGCCCAGTTCGTCGGGATGGGCCTGCTCGGGGAGTATATCGGCCGCATCTATAACGATGTCCGCGCCCGCCCCCGCTACTTTATTCAACGTGTTGTTCGCCAGCCGGAAACGGCATCTCAAGAGGAAGATCGTTCATGAAAGCCGTAGTCTTCGCTTATCACGATATGGGTTGTGCAGGTATTCAGTCTCTGCTGGATGCCGGTTATGACATCGCCGCTATTTTTACCCATCCGGATAACCCTGGCGAAAACCATTTTTTTGGCTCCGTGGCGCGTATTGCCGCTGAGCAAGGCATCCCGGTATGGGCGCCGGAAGATGTGAATCATCCGCTGTGGATCGAACGTATCCGTGAGATTAAACCGGACGTGCTGTTCTCGTTCTACTACCGCAACCTGCTGTGCGATGACATTTTGAATATTGCGCCGCAGGGGGCTTTTAACCTGCATGGTTCACTGCTGCCAAAATACCGCGGCCGCGCGCCGCTGAACTGGGTGCTGGTGAACGGCGAAAGCGAAACCGGCGTGACGCTGCACCGTATGGTTAACCGCGCCGATGCCGGCAATATCGTGGCGCAGAAAAGCGTCGCGATCGGCGCGGATGACGCGGCGCTGGCGCTGCACCGTAAGCTCTGTTCCGCGGCGTCGGAACTTTTGGCTCAGGCGCTGCCCGCCATCCGCGACGGCAAAACCGAAGAGCGCGCCCAGGATGAAAGCCAGGCGACTTACGTCGGTCGCCGTACGCCGGAAGACGGTCGCCTCGACTGGGAACGCTCGGCCCAGACGCTGCACAACCTCGTCCGTGCGGTCTCCGATCCGTGGCCGGGCGCGTTCGGCTACGCCGGCGCGAACAAGTTTATCGTCTGGAAATCCCGCGTGCGCCACGATCTGGCCGCCGCCAAAGCGGGGACGGTGATCTCCGTTGCGCCGCTGGTGGTCGCCTGCCAGGAAGGGGCGTTAGAAATCGTTACCGGGCAGACCGAGCGCGGCGTTTATATGCAGGGTACGCAGCTGGCGCAGGCGCTTGGCCTGGTTGCCGGCGCGGTGCTGAGCAGCAAACCGGTGGTGGCGATTAAGCGCCGTACCCGCGTGCTGATCCTCGGGGTGAACGGCTTTATCGGCAACCACCTGACCGAGCGTCTGCTGCAGGACGACAACTACGAGATTTACGGCCTGGACATTGGCTCCGACGCTATCAGCCGCTTCCTCGACAACCCGCGCTTCCACTTCGTTGAAGGCGATATCAGCATCCACTCCGAGTGGATCGAGTACCACATTAAGAAGTGCGACGTGGTCCTGCCGCTGGTGGCGATTGCCACGCCAATCGAATATACCCGCAACCCGCTGCGCGTGTTTGAGCTGGATTTCGAAGAGAACCTGAAGATTATCCGCGACTGCGTGAAATACGATAAGCGCATCATCTTCCCGTCGACCTCGGAAGTGTACGGCATGTGCACCGACAATAACTTCGATGAAGATACCTCCAATCTGGTGGTCGGGCCGATTAACAAACAGCGCTGGATCTACTCGGTCTCCAAGCAGCTGCTGGACCGCGTGATCTGGGCCTACGGCGATAAGAACGGCCTGAAGTTTACCCTGTTCCGTCCGTTTAACTGGATGGGGCCGCGCCTCGATAACCTCAACGCCGCGCGCATCGGTAGCTCTCGCGCCATCACCCAGCTGATCCTGAACCTGGTTGAAGGTTCGCCGATCAAGCTGATTGAGGGCGGTAAGCAGAAACGCTGTTTTACCGATATCAGCGACGGTATCGAAGCGCTGTTCCGCATCATTGAGAACAAAGACGGCCGCTGCGACGGGCAGATCATCAACATCGGCAACCCGGATAACGAAGCGAGTATCAAAGAGCTGGCGGAAATGCTGCTGGCCTGCTTTGAACGCCATCCGCTGCGCGACCGCTTCCCGCCGTTTGCCGGGTTCCGCGAAGTGGAAAGCAGCGATTACTACGGTAAAGGCTACCAGGACGTCGAACATCGTAAGCCGAGCATTCGCAACGCGAAGCGCTGCCTGAACTGGGTGCCAACGGTGGAAATGGAAGAGACCGTGGAACACACCCTGGACTTCTTCCTGCGCACGGTTGAGCTGACGGACAGCGGAAAATCATGAAACAGGTCGGCTTACGCATAGATGTCGATACCTTTCGCGGCACGCGGGACGGGGTCCCGCGGCTGCTGGCTCTGCTGAGCCAGCACGGGATTCAGGCAAGCTTCTTTTTCAGCGTCGGGCCGGACAACATGGGGCGCCATATCTGGCGCCTGATAAAACCGAAGTTTCTGTGGAAGATGCTGCGCTCAAAGGCCGCGTCGCTGTACGGCTGGGATATCCTGCTGGCCGGTACCGCCTGGCCAGGGCGCAGGATCGGCGCCGGGAATGAGGACGTTATCCGCGCCGCCGCGCAGGAGCATGAAGTCGGCCTGCACGCCTGGGATCACTATAGCTGGCAGGCGTGGAGCGGCGTCTGGCCGCAGGAAAGGCTGACGCTGGAGGTTGAACGCGGGCTGCTGGAGCTGGAGCGGATTATCGGTCGCCCGGTAACCTGTTCCGCCGTTGCCGGCTGGCGTGCCGATCAGCGGGTGATCAAAGCCAAAGAGGCTTTCGATTTCCTTTATAACAGCGACTGCCGGGGGACCGGGCCTTTTCTGCCGCAGCTGGGGAACGGCGCGCCGGGAACCGTGCAGATCCCGGTAACCTTACCGACCTGGGATGAAGTGGTGGGCAACGCGGTGGATAGTGCGGGCTTCAACCGCTATCTGCTGGACTGCATCCATCGCGACGCGGGGATGCCGGTCTATACCATCCATGCCGAAGTGGAAGGCATCGCCTTCGCGGAGCAGTTTGATGAACTGCTGACCATGGCCGCACAGGAAGAGATCCGGTTTTGCCCGCTAAGCCAGCTGCTGCCCGCCGATTTTAGCGTGCTGCCGCGAGGTAAAGTGGTTCGTGGTGAACTGGCCGGCCGGGAAGGCTGGCTTGGACGTGAACAATTACTCAATTCGGGTGTTTGATGAAAAGCATTCGCTACGGCGCCTCTCTGGTCGCCCTTTTTGTCCTCTACTATTTACTGCCGCTTAACTTCCGCCTGCTCTGGCAGCCTGATGAAACCCGCTACGCGGAGATCAGCCGCGAAATGCTGGCGACCGGCGACTGGGTGGTGCCGCATTTCCTCGGGCTGCGCTACTTTGAAAAGCCCATTGCCGGTTACTGGATCAACAGCATCGGCCAGTGGCTATTCGGCCACAATAATTTTGCCGTCCGCTTTGGGGTGGTGTTTTCCATTACCGTCACCGCTCTGCTGGTTGCCTGGCTGGCATGGCGTCTTTTCCGCGATAAACGCGTCGCGATCCTGTCACCGGCGATCTTCCTGACCGCGCTGCTGGTCTACGGTATCGGCACCTACGCGGTGCTCGACCCGATGATCACCATGTGGATGGCGCTGGCGATGTGCAGCTTCTGGGGCGCGGCGCAGGCCCAAAGCCACGGCGGCAAAATTCTCGGCTATGTTTTACTCGGCGTGGCCTGCGGGATGGGGGTGATGACCAAAGGCTTCCTCGCGCTGGCGGTGCCGGTGGTCGGGGTACTACCGTGGGTGATTGCGCGTAAGCGCTGGCGCGAAGTGTTGACTTACGGCTGGCTGGCGGTGGGCGTCTGCGCGCTGGTGGTGCTGCCGTGGGGTCTTGCCATCGCCAAACGCGAGCCGGACTTCTGGCGCTACTTCTTCTGGGTGGAGCATATCCAGCGTTTCGCGGAAAAAGATGCCCAGCATAAAGCGCCGTTCTGGTACTACATTCCGTTCCTGATTGCCGGCAGCCTGCCGTGGCTGGCGCTGCTGCCGGGTGCGCTCAAGCGCGGCTGGACCGAACGCGATGAGTCGCGCGGTGCGCTCTATTTGCTCGGATGGGTGGCGATGCCGTTCCTGTTCTTCAGCATTGCTAAGGGTAAACTCCCAACCTATATCCTGCCCTGTTTTGCTCCCCTGTCGATTCTGATGGCGCGCTACGCGCTGGACGCGGCGAAGGCGGGGGCGAAGGCGCTGAAAATTAACGGCGCGATCAACCTGGCCTTTGGCCTGATTGGCCTGGTCGCCGTGCTGGTGGTTTCGCCGTGGGGTTTTATGCACAAGCCGGTATGGAGCCATATTGAGCTCTATAAGTGCCTGCTGGCGGCGCTGATATTTGGCTGCTGGGCGCTGATGGGCTGGATGGCGATGAAGGACAACGGCCGCCGCTGGACCCTCGCCGCCTGCTGCCCGCTCGGGCTGGCGCTGCTGGTGGGCTTCGCTATCCCGGATCGGGTGATCGACAGCAAGCAGCCGCAGTTCCTGGTGGATATCGTCAGCGAATCGCTGACCCCGAGCCGCTACGTGTTGACCAATAACGTCGGTATCGCCGGCGGGCTGTCGTGGGAGCTCAAGCGCAGCGATATCATTCTGTTCGACAAGCAGGGCGAGCTGAAGTACGGTCTCTCCTGGCCGGACGCGCAGCACCAGTTTGTCGATCAAGCCCATTTTGCTGACTGGCTAGCGACGCACCGCCAACAGGGCCCCGTCTCGCTGGTTCTGCTGATGGATAAAGGAGAAAGTATGGCTGATTTAGCGCTACCGAAACCGGATAGCTCCTACGAGCTTGGGCGCGTGGTGTATATCCAGTATCTGCCGCAATGAGCGTCTGGATCTGTCTGGTTTTCGCCAGCCTGCTGAGCTGCGCCGGACAGCTGTGCCAGAAACAGGCGACCCGCCCGCCCAAATCCGGGCGGCGCGGGTACCATATCCTTGGCTGGCTGGGGCTCGCGCTGCTCTCTCTCGGCTGCAGCATGCTGCTGTGGCTTAGCGTGCTGCAGTCGATCCCGGTCAGCATCGCCTATCCCATGCTGAGCCTGAACTTCGTCTGGGTGACGCTGGCGGCGTGGGGGATCTGGCGCGAGCCGGTCGCGCGTCGCCACTGGTTTGGCGTGGGACTCATCGTCGTTGGGATCGTTATTCTCGGGAGCCGTATCTGATGGGCTTAATCTGGGCGTTATTCAGCGTCGGCCTGGCGAGCGGCGCGCAGCTGCTGCTGCGCAGCTCGATGGTCGAGCTCCCGCCGCTGACGGAGATATTCACCTTCCTCAACCATCTGCTGCATCTGCGTGCGGGCACGTTTGGCCTGGCGTTCGGGCTTATGGGTTACCTGCTGTCGATGGTCTGCTGGTACTTCGCTCTGCATCAACTGCCGCTGGCGAAAGCCTACGCGCTGCTGAGCCTGAGCTACATCCTGGTATGGGCCGCCGCCATCTGGCTCCCCGGCTGGCATGAACCTTTCCACTGGCAATCGCTGCTGGGCGTGCTGCTGATTGTCGCCGGGGTGCTGACGATCTTCTGGCCGGTGAAGCGGCAGGGCTAGCCCGGTAGCCTGCTTTTGGGGCGCCCGGGCCCGAGCAGGATGGCTAACTTACTGCCGCCCCTGGTGGTCTCCATCCATATTTTACACACGCTGGTTAACGGTACCGACAGCAGCATTCCCACCGGTCCAAGCAGCCATCCCCAGACCAGCAACGAGAGGAAAACCACCAGCGTAGACATGCCCAGCCGGTGGCCCATCATGCGGGGTTCGAGAATATTGCCGATAATCATGTGCACGACTAAAAAGAGTGCGCCGACCAGCAGGCATTCATAATATCCGTTAAAAAGTAACGCCTGGATCATCGGCGGGACGGCGGAAATCACCGAGCCAATGTTAGGCACATAGTTCAGCAGAAAAGCCAGCACGCCCCACATCAGCGCAAACTGCACCCCCATTAGCATCAGCCCTAACCAGATAATCACCCCGGTCCACAGGCTGAGCAGCGTTTTCAGCGCCAGATAATGCGAAACGCCTTTTAACGCCCGATGAAGACCGGCGATGTGGATTTGCGGGTTGTTGAGGGCAAAACGGAGTTTATAGGGCACATGCCGGACTTCAAAAAGCATAAATACCACCGTCATAACCAGCAGAACGACGCTGGCCATGGCGCCGGACAGCCCGGTCATCAGGGTGGTCGTGAACGTCATCAGCTTGTCGGAGTCTATGCGTTGCAGCATACGCTCCGGGGACATATGAATATGCAAAAAGGGCAGCGCCTCCTGCAGCCGCAGGACTTTTGCCGTCAGCTCTTTATTATATTTTGGCATCATGGCGACAAATTCGTTAACCGACGCGGCCAGTACGCCAATTAACGCGGTGAGCACGATCAGCATCACCACCACTACGATAGTAATGGCGACCGGGCGACGCACGCCGCGGCGAATAAACCAGGTGACCAGAGGGTTGAGGACAATGGCGAAGAACAGCGCCAGTAATAGCTGCACGATGATATCTGCCGCGGCGTGAATACCGGCGAGGATAACCACCAGTGACGCCAGTTTGAGCAGAATATGCATGCCCGTTTTATCGGGCTGAGGGGTTGTCATTCACTCTTCCTTTCTATGATTTTCATTAAGAGCCCACTCCATTAGGGCTATTTTACTTGCCATTTTGAACACGGGCAGTGCTCGACAAAATACGAAAGTATTTTGAACGCCCTTCAGGGCGGCCCGGAGGGCGAGCGTAGCGAGTCAATCCTCACGTACTCCGTGTACGCTCCGGTTTCTGTGCGCTGTCCGTGTTCAAACTGCCTGCGACAATAACGCCTGGTGGGATAGGCTCTAAGTGTAGCGGCTGGCTTGCTGCCAGGAATCCTAATCTGGCTGCTGATTTATAACGTGTGGCGTGGTAGAAATGAAACACAGTTGTAAAAATCTGGTGGAACCCGATGCCCGAAACCGTCGCCGAACCGGCGCTTAATGGATTGCGCCTCAATCTGCGGATTGTCTCTGTCGTGATTTTTAACTTTGCCAGCTACCTGACCATTGGCCTGCCGCTGGCGGTATTGCCCGGCTACGTTCATGATGTGATGGGGTTTAGCGCCTTTTGGGCCGGGCTGGTGATTAGCCTCCAGTACTTCGCTACGCTGCTCAGCCGCCCTCACGCCGGGCGCTATGCCGATCTGCTGGGGCCAAAAAAGATCGTCATTTTCGGCCTGTGCGGCTGCTTTCTTAGCGGACTCGGCTATCTGCTGGCGGCGCTCTTCGGCGGCTTGCCCGTGGTTAGCCTGGCGCTGCTGTGCCTTGGCCGGATTATCCTCGGCATCGGGCAGAGCTTCGCGGGAACCGGCTCCACGCTGTGGGGCGTCGGGGTAGTCGGTTCGCTGCATATCGGGCGAGTTATCTCCTGGAACGGCATTGTCACCTACGGAGCGATGGCGATGGGCGCGCCGCTCGGCGTGCTCTGTTACTCGCTGATTGGCCTGCACGGGCTGGCGTTGACCATTATGGCGGTCGCGCTGGTGGCCGTGCTGTGCGCGTTGCCGCGGGCGGCGGTCAAAGCGGGCAAGGGTAAAGCGATGTCGTTTCGCGCGGTGCTGGGGCGCGTCTGGCTCTACGGCATGGCGCTGGCGCTGGCTTCGGCGGGTTTTGGCGTTATCGCCACCTTTATCACTCTGTTTTATGATGCTAAAGGCTGGGACGGCGCGGCCTTCGCCCTGACGCTGTTTAGCTGCGCCTTTGTCGGCACCCGGCTGCTGTTCCCCAACGGAATTAACCGCCTCGGCGGGCTGAACGTGGCGATGCTCTGTTTTGTCGTCGAAATTATTGGGCTGCTGTTAGTGGGCCTGGCGGAGACGCCGCTGATGGCGAAAATCGGCACTTTCTTTGCCGGAGCCGGTTTTTCGCTGGTGTTCCCGGCGCTTGGCGTGGTGGCGGTGAAGGCCGTACCGCAGCAGAACCAGGGGTCGGCGCTGGCAACCTACACGGTATTTATGGATCTCTCGCTGGGGATCACCGGTCCGCTTGCCGGGCTGCTGATGGCGTGGGCGGGCATTTCATCGATCTATCTGGCGACGGCGGGGCTGGTTGCGGTGGCGCTGCTGCTGGGATGGCGGTTAAAAAACGGCCCCCGGTCGGTGAACCGGAGGCCGCGGCGTCAGGCCAGTAGTTACTGGATGACGAGGGTGTTGATAATGTTTTCCGCTTCGGTCTGCGCCTGCTGCTGGTTATCCGCTGGCAATGTGATTTGCAGCGTCAGCAGTTTGTCATCAACCTTGCCGAGAAGGACGGAAGACCAGGCGGTCTGACCCTTGGCGGAGATGATGCTGTCCAGCTGTTGCAGCGTGTGGCCTTTGATCTCAATGGATTTATTGCTCACGACCTGCAGCTGCGGGTCGCGGCTGCGCTGCTGCTCTTCCAGACGCTGGCTCATCACCGCCAGCTCCTCGTTGGTATTGTCACCCACAATCACGATCACCGCTTTCTGGCCGGTGGCATCAGAATAGACGTGCATATTGTTGGCCTGGGTGCCCAGCTTGCCGCTCTGGTCGGTCATACCGGCTGGCAGGGAGAAGCTCAGTTTGCCATCCAGCAGACTAATAGGTTGCCCGCTGGCGTTGCTTTCCGCAGCAGCCCCGGCAGTCGGCGTTTTTGTATCGCTGTTATCACAGGCCGCAAGACCCACAACCAGCAGGCCAATACCGACATATTTAACCAAATTGCGCATTGACATCTTCCTTTCGATAAACGGCCATTAACGGCTCATTCGCTTATCTTATCACATCGTTTCGTGAGTACTCTTAACCTGGCTGCAATGCGGATAAATCAGATTTATCTGCCAGTTTTTTCAGCAGCATATTCAACAACATGCCGTACATCGGCAGGAAGAATACGATGCTAATCAGCACCTTGAAGCAGTAGTCGACGATGGCGATTTCGCCCCAGTGCGCCGCCATAAACGGGTCCGGGCTGCGCCAGAAGGCGATAAAGAAGAAGGCCAGCGTATCGCTGACGTTACCAAAAAGGGTGGATGCCGTGGGCGCCAGCCACCAGCGGCGGTTTTGACGCAGGCGGTTAAAGACGTGGACGTCGAGGATTTGCCCCAGCGCGTAGGCCATAAAGCTGGCGGCGGCGATACGGGCGACAAACAGGTTAAAGCTGGTTAATGCGGCAAACCCCTGCCACTCGCCCATATAGAACAGCGCGGAAACCCCGTAGGAGATAACCAGCGCCGGGATCATGACCGCGAGGATAATGCGTCGCGCCAGCGGAGCGCCGAAAATCCGCACCGTCAGGTCGGTGGCGAGGAAAATAAACGGAAAGCTGAATGCGCCCCAGGTGGTATGAAAACCAAAGATGGAGATCGGCAGCTGCACCAGATAGTTACTGGAAGTGATGACCAGCAGATGGAAAAGCGATAGCCAGATCAGCGCTTTTTTACGCTGTACGGTAGTAAACGGACTCATATTGTGACCTTTTTAGTGGTTGGGGTGAGGGAACCCAATAAAAACGGCTGCATGATACTGCGTTGCGAGCGTATTGCAATGGTTGTTTTTCGCGCAAACGTTAACCTGGCTTGCGTACTGGCGAACTGGGGGTAAACTAGGGCCGTTTTGTTAATGTGAGATGAAAATGAGCGAACTTTTCTCCAGCCCTGACCATACGCTTGATGCGCAGGGGCTTCGTTGCCCGGAACCGGTGATGATGGTGCGCAAGACCGTGCGCACGATGCCGGTGGGCGAGACGCTGCTAATCGTGGCCGACGATCCGGCGACGACCCGCGATATTCCCGGTTTCTGCCGCTTTATGGAGCATGAGCTGCTGGCGCAGGAAACCGAGGCGCTGCCGTACCGCTATCTGATCCGTAAAAGCCACTGATCCAGGCTACAAAAAACCAGACCGCACGAACCTGTAGCCCGGGCAAGGCGCGTCAAGCGCCGCCCCCGGGTATTGTCCCTACTTCTTACGTAACAGCCGCAGCGCGTTAGCGGTGACCAGCACCGTCGCCCCGGTATCCGCCAGCACCGCCAGCCACAGGCCGGTGAGGCCGAGCAGGGTGGTGACGAGGAAAATCCCCTTCAGACCCAGCGCGATAGCGATATTCTGCCGGATATTGGCGTGAGTGGCGCGCGCCAGCGAAATCATCTGCGCCAGTCCGGTGAGACGGTTATGCGTCAATGCCGCATCGGCGGTCTCCAGAGCGACGTCGGTGCCGCTGCCCATCGCGATGCCAATGGTCGCCGCTTTCATCGCCGGCGCGTCGTTGATCCCGTCGCCGACCATGGCCAGCGGAGACTCGGTGTTGAGCGCCATCACCGCCTGCACTTTATCCGCAGGCAGCAGCCCGGCGCGGAACGCCAGCCCCAGTTCGCTGGCGATAGCCGCCGCCGCGCGCGGATTGTCGCCGGTCAGTATGATTCCCTGAACGCCTAACTGATGGAGTTCATCCACCGCCTGGCGAGCATCATCGCGTAGCGTATCGCGCAGCGCCACAATCCCCAGCAGCGCCTCATCGCGCATCACCAGCACCACGGTTTGCCCCGCGCTCTCCAACTGCTGAATAGGTTCATCGTACTGTGGATCGCGATTTTTACCCGCGGCGCAAATCAGCACCTGACGTCCTTCAACCTGCGCCTCAATGCCGGATCCGGCCAGCGCGCGCTGGCCGCTTGCCGGTGGAATGACCAGCTGGCGCTGCTCCGCCTCACGTACGACGGCCTGGGCTAACGGGTGGCTGGAGCCTTGCTCCACGGCGGCCGCCAGCGCCAGCAGATCGTTTTCGCCGATGTCTGCGGTCGTCATCACCGCGGTGACGCGCGGCTGGCCGATGGTCAGGGTGCCGGTTTTATCAAACGCCACCTGGCGCACGCGGCCCAGTTGCTCCAGGGCCGCGCCGCCTTTAATCAGCGCGCCGCGACGCGCCGCCACCGCCAGCCCGGAGGTAATCGCCGCCGGGGTTGAGATCACCAGCGCGCACGGACAGCCAATCAGCAGCAGCGTTAAACCTTTATAGATCCACGGCAGCCATGCGCCCGCAAACAGTAGCGGCGGAACAATGGCCACCAGCAGCGCGACGACCATAATCGCCGGGGTATAGATGCGGCTAAAGCGATCGATAAAGCGCTCAATCGGCGCGCGGCGCTCTTCCGCTTCTTCAATCAGCTTAAGGATGCGATCGATAGCGCTGTCGCCCGGTTCGGAGATCACCGTCAGTTGTACCAGACGATCGACGCTGGTCGCGCCGGCCGCCACGCGTTCCCCGGCGTTACGCTCCACCGGTACGGATTCACCGGTTAGCGCGCTCTCATCGAAGCTGGCGAAGGGCGAGAGCAACTGACCATCGGCGGGCAGGCGGCCTCCGGCGGCGACTTCAATCACGTCGCCGGGACGCAGGTCGCGCTGGGCTACGGTTTCACGCACGCCGTCGCGCACGCGGATTGCCGTGTCGGGTTTCAGCGCCATCAAGGCGCTGACGCCTTGCCGCGCGCGGCTGGCGGCCCAGCCCTCAAGACGTTCGCCGATTAAGAACAGCAGCAGGACCATCGCCGCTTCGGCGGTGGCGCCGATAAACAGCGCGCCGATGGCTGCGACGCTCATCAGGGTTTCAATGGCGAACCAGCTTCCGCTTTTGATCAGGCGTATTGCTTGCCGGGCGACCGGCCACAGGCCTACCAGCGTAGTTGCGATGAAGGCGATTTCGCCCAGAGGCGGGCTGAACTGCTCCAGCCCCCAGCTGAGCGCCATCATGGCGACGAGGGTGAGGAGCGGCAGATTCTCGCGCAGCCACGAGGTGGGCTCCTCTGCCCGTGGCGCGTTTTCATCACGCAGCTGATAGCCCGCGGCGCGCACGGCGCTTTCGATCTGCGGGCGGACATTGCCCTCGGCGTTGACCAGCAGCTTTTCGGTGGCGAACAGTACCTGCACCTGGCTGACCCCCGGCACCTGGCGAACGGCGGTTTCGACCTTGCGGGCGCAGGCCGCGCAGTCCATGCCTTCTACCAGCCAGCTAAAGCGCGCGTGACTCAGCGCATCGTTTTCAGCGGCGGTTTCGCTGCTGCAGGCGTGGTCCGCGCAGCAGTTTTCAGAAGGCTGCGCGGCGGGGGTAAATTTTAACGATGAGAAGTGTGGGACTTTTTTATCCTGCGATTCTGGAGCCGACATAGGACCCTCCGGGTAATGATAATTTTCTCATTACCCGCAGGATACACTCTGGAGTCGACTCCAGAGTCAAGCGCTTAATTACAAATAGAGCGCGCGGACGATCAGGAAGTGCCCGGCGAAGTAAAATGCCGAGGAGATCGCGTTGTCAGCGCGGAAGCGGCGGCGATAATGGCTGATGAGCCAGACCGCGTTGCCGAGCAGCAGGGATGCAGCGCCAGCGAAGCCGGACAGGGCGGTATCCGTCGGGCGGGCGAACCACAGCTCCCCGGCCAGCCAGACCATCACCAGCGTCATCGCGATAAAGGTAAACACCGGCATCCGCATCTCTTCCAGACGCGTCCAGATAATCGCCAGCAGCAGCGCGCCGAGGATCAGCAGCACCAGCGGCAGCGGCCAGAAGAAAGATAGCGTCAGCTGGCTGGCAAACCAGATGGTGTAGAGCAGATGCGAGAGAAAGAACGCCCCCACGGCGTACATTACCCGCTGCCGCGGCAGCAGGGTCAGCGCATCGCCGACCAGCGAGGCGCAAAGCCCGGCCAGCACCAGATAGCTGATGGCGTTAAACATCGGCGCTTGCCAGGCCAGTAACAGAAGCAGGATCAGCGTGACGGGTTTAAACACCCAGCGACGCCAGGCAGGCCCACGATAGGACGCATCGACGTAAAGCCATGCGGAGAAACAGACAGCAATAAATGACCAAAGCATAGTAAGTCCCTGTATCTGTTATCATTACGTAAGTGATTGTACTTACAGTACTGAATCTCAGTGTAGTGGTTTGCAGAGGAAGATGACAATGATAATCAAGCCACAGTATGCTTATTCCTGATAATTCCTGGGGGCAAGGTGAATGAGTAAAGTTCCGCTGTTTTTTATGGTTGCCGTTGCCATCATTGCGATTGCCGCGTCGTATCGCTATGTGCAGCAGCGTCGGGAAAAAATGGATAACGATGCCGCGCCGCTGTTGCAAAAACGGGTGGTGGTGAGCAATAAGCGGGAGAAGGTGATTAACGATCGCCGTTCGCGCCAGCAGACGGTGGCGCCTGCCGGTAGCGAAATGCGTTATGAAGCAAGCTTCAGGCCGGAAAGCGGCGGGCTGGAAGTGGTTTTTCGTCTGCAGGCGCCGCAGTATCATGCGCTAAGCGTCGGCGATAAGGGCGTCCTGAGCTATAAAGGTTCGCGGTTTATGGGCTTTACGCCAGACCCCTGAACCTTTTCCTGGCATTACTTCTTCTTCAGGGTCGCCTTGAGCTTTTTCTGCCAGGCGACCAGTTCGAACACGCCGAAGATGAAAATACGAATCTGCTCGAAGCGCCCCAGCGGCGGCATCTCTTTCGTCTGCGTCGCCTTGAGCAGCGTCAGCTGCAGGCCGTGCATCAGAATCATAAAGATCAGCGCCACGTTAACGAAGATGTTCAGCGGTTTTGGGAACGGTTGAAACAGGTTCAGCAATAAAAACGCCCACACGCACAGCATCAGCAAGCGGCCAAAATTAATCAGCATGGTTTTCTCCTTGGGCCTCACGTTGATAGAGACGGTAGGCGACCTGTCCGGCCACTTTTTCACGATAGACGTGCCAGTTCATCGGCACCGGCGGTAAACCGTTTTCGACTTCACTCTCAATGTAGACAAGCGCTTCATCGCTAAGCCAGCCGTTGTTTTCCAGCAGCTTTAGCGTCTCTTCAAGCAGTCCTTTACGAAACGGGGGATCGACAAACACGATGTGATGCGGCGTGCCCGCCTGAGCAAGAAACGCTAAAGTATTGGTATTGACCACCTTAGCGTTGCTGGCTTTGAGGGTCGCCAGATTTTTTTGCAACTGCTGCGCGACGCCGCGTTCCATTTCCAGCAGCGTGGCGCTGGCCGCATAGCGGGAGAGGGCTTCAAGGCCCAGCGCGCCGCTGCCGGCGAAGCAGTCGAGGCAGTTCGCGTCAACGATCGACGGCGCCAGCCAGTTAAATAGCGTTTCGCGCACCCGGTCGGTGGTCGGGCGCAGACCCGGGCTCTCCGGCACCGGGAGTTTACGGCCCCGCCATTGCCCGCCGATAATACGGATCTGGCCGCTGCCCGCGTGGTTTGGTTTCTTCATCTCTTTGCTCAAGTCTCAACTTCCGGGCTGCTATTCTAACGATCGGCGGCGGTTGACGAAACCTTAATCCGGGGGCGGTGATGCGAGTTAAGTTAAGTGGTAGACTATCCGACTAATTTCATCATTTTTCAGCTTCCGCTACCTACTGGCCGAAGCTGTGCCATGAATTAACAGCGAGGAGTGTAGTCGCAAATGGCGAAAGACAAAAAACGTGGCTTCTTTTCCTGGCTGGGCTTTGGTCAAAAAGAACAGGCGCAGGAAAGCGAAACAGAACAAAAAGTAGAAGCCCAGCAAGAGGTTGAAGAACCGGCTCAGGAAAGCGAAGCGCCTGCGGTTGCGCCGGAAACGGTCGACGCCACTGCGACAGAGAAACAGGATGCCGAAGCCTTTGCCGCCGAGGTGGTTGAGGTGACCGAGCAGGTTGTGGAGAGCGAACAGCCGCAGGCGGTTGTCGACTCCCCGGCGGTTGAGGAGATAGCGGAGCAGCCCGCGGTTGAAGAGACGGTCGCTGCGCCGCTGGTGGAAGAGGTCATCGCCGAGCCGGTAGTGGCTGAAGCCGTCGCTGAACAGACGCCGGAAGAGGTCATTACCGAACCGGAAACGGCAGTTATTGAAGAAACCGCCGTTGACCAGCCGGAACCAGACGAAACGGTAGAAGAGGCTGAGGCCGATATCACCGATGAAGAGCTGGAAGCACAGGCTCTGGCGGTGGCCGATGCGGCAGAAAACGCCGTTGAAGTGGTGCCGGACGAAACAGTCGTGACGCCGTTAGAGCAGGAAAAACCGACCAAAGAAGGTTTCTTCGCCCGCCTCAAACGCAGCCTGGTAAAAACCAAACAGAACCTCGGTTCCGGATTTATCAGTCTGTTCCGCGGTAAGAAAATCGACGATGATCTGTTTGAAGAGCTGGAAGAGCAGCTGCTGATTGCCGATGTCGGCGTGGAAACCACGCGTAAGATCATCACGCGTCTTACCAACGACGCCAGCCGCAAGCAGCTGCGCGACGCCGAGGCGCTGTACGGCCTGCTGAAAGAAGAGATGGGCGATATTCTGGCGAAAGTGGATGAGCCGCTGAACGTAGAAGGCAAAACGCCGTTTGTGATTCTGATGGTCGGCGTCAACGGCGTCGGTAAAACCACCACCATCGGCAAGCTGGCGCGTCAGTTCGAGCAGCAGGGCAAGTCGGTGATGCTGGCGGCGGGGGATACTTTCCGCGCGGCGGCGGTTGAGCAGCTCCAGGTTTGGGGGCAGCGCAACAATATTCCGGTGATTGCCCAGCACACCGGCGCGGATTCGGCATCGGTCATTTTCGACGCCATCCAGGCGGCGAAGGCGCGCAATATTGACGTCCTGATTGCCGATACCGCGGGTCGTCTGCAGAATAAATCGCACCTGATGGAAGAGCTGAAGAAGATTGTCCGCGTCATGAAAAAACTCGATGTCGATGCGCCGCATGAAGTTATGCTGACCATTGACGCCAGCACCGGGCAGAACGCGATTAGCCAGGCCAAACTGTTCCATGAGGCGGTTGGACTGACCGGTATTACCTTGACTAAGCTGGATGGGACCGCCAAGGGCGGGGTTATCTTCTCGGTTGCCGATCAGTTCGGTATTCCGATTCGCTACATCGGTGTTGGCGAACGTATTGAAGATCTGCGTCCGTTTAATGCGGGCGACTTTATTGAGGCACTTTTTGCCCGAGAGGATTAAAAATGATTCGCTTTGAACAAGTCAGCAAAGCCTATCTCGGTGGGAGACAAGCGCTGCAGGGGGTGACGTTCCACCTGCAGGCGGGCGAGATGGCGTTTCTGACCGGCCATTCCGGCGCGGGGAAAAGTACCCTGCTGAAGCTTATCTGCGGTATCGAACGGCCCAGCGCCGGCAAAATCCTTTTCGGCGGCCATGATATTAGCCGCCTGAAAAGCCGCGAGGTGCCGTTTTTGCGCCGTCAGATTGGCATGATTTTCCAGGACCACCATCTGCTGATGGACCGAACCGTTTACGATAATGTAGCGATCCCGCTGATTATCGCCGGCGCCAGCGGGGATGATATCCGTCGTCGCGTCTCGGCGGCGCTGGATAAAGTCGGGCTGCTGGACAAAGCGAAAAACCTGCCGATTCAGCTTTCAGGCGGGGAACAACAGCGCGTGGGCATCGCCCGCGCGGTGGTGAACAAACCTGCGGTCCTGCTGGCGGATGAACCGACAGGTAACCTCGACGAGGCGCTGTCGGAAGGGATCTTACGTCTGTTTGAAGAGTTTAACCGCGTTGGGGTGACGGTGCTGATGGCGACGCATGACCTGGGGCTTATCTCCAGTCGTCCGTACCGCGTCCTGTCCCTCAGCGAGGGGCATATGCATGGAGGCCACATCGGTGAATAAGCGCGAGGCAATGAACCACATTCGCCGATTCGGCAATCGATTCGACCGTTTCCGCAATGCGGGCGGAGCGGGCGGTAGCGGCGGGCGCAATGCGTCGAAGCGGCCAAAAGCGGCGCCGAATCCGGCTTCCCGCAAGAGCAACGTATTCAATGAACAGGTGCGCTACGCCTGGCACGGCGCGGTACAGGATCTGAAAAGCACGCCGCTGGCGACGTTTCTGACGGTGATGGTGATCGCCATTTCGTTGACCCTGCCAAGCGTGTGCTACATGGTCTACAAAAACGTCAGCACCGCGGCGTCGCAGTATTATCCCACGCCGCAAATCACCGTTTATCTGGAAAAAACGCTGGATGACGACGCCGCTGCTCGGGTAGTCGGCCAGCTGCAGGCGGAGCAGGGCGTCGAGAAGGTTAACTATCTGTCGCGCGATGAAGCCCTTGGCGAATTCCGCAACTGGTCAGGCTTCGGCGGCGCGCTGGATATGCTGGAAGAGAACCCGCTGCCGGCGGTGGCGATCGTGGTGCCGAAGATTGATTTCCAGAGCGTTGAAGCGCTGAACACGCTGCGCGACCGCGTGAGCCACGTGCAGGGCGTTGATGAAGTGCGTATGGATGACAGCTGGTTTGCGCGGCTCTCGTCGCTGACCGGGCTGGTCGGACGCGTTTCGGCGATGATCGGCGTACTGATGGTGGCGGCGGTCTTCCTGGTGATCGGCAACAGCGTGCGTCTGAGCATCTTCGCCCGCCGCGATACCATTAACGTGCAGAAACTGATTGGCGCGACCGACGGCTTTATTCTGCGTCCGTTCCTTTACGGTGGGGCGCTGCTGGGGTTCTCCGGCGCGTTTCTGTCGCTGATCCTGTCGGAAATTATGGTCATGCGCCTGTCGTCGGCGGTCACCGAAGTGGCGAAAGTCTTCGGCACGCAGTTTGAACTCAGCGGCTTAGGCTTTGACGAGTGCCTGCTGATGCTGATTGTTTGCTCGATGATTGGCTGGGTCGCCGCCTGGCTGGCAACCGTTCAACATTTACGTCACTTTACTCCCGAGTAGTAAAAATCTGGTATAATCTTTCCCTGCACTGAATATCTCTCTGCAGGGAAAGAGTCCCTGTCGACGCTTCCCTAAACTTCATAACCATGTCACATTTTGTGCGTAATCTATTCACATCATTGCATGGAACTTGTGGATAAAATCACTGTCTGATACTAATGTGAGTGATATTCTCGTTGCTCATCAATGCTGGCATGTTTGTTGCTCCGTTGTGAGGACAGAAAGATGCCAGAAGATATCGATTGAGAGGATTTGAATGACCAAAGATATGCAAACTTTAGCCTTAGCCCCCGTTGGTAACCTGGAATCGTACATCCGGGCTGCTAACACTTGGCCGATGTTATCGGCTGATGAAGAGCGGGAGCTTGCTGAAAAGCTGCATTACCAGGGCGATCTGGAAGCAGCGAAAAAGCTGATCCTGTCTCACCTGCGCTTTGTTGTTCATATTGCTCGTAACTACTCGGGCTATGGCCTGCCGCAGGCGGATCTGATTCAGGAAGGCAACATTGGCCTGATGAAAGCCGTGCGCCGTTTTAACCCGGAAGTGGGCGTGCGTCTGGTTTCCTTCGCCGTGCACTGGATCAAAGCGGAAATTCATGAATACGTGCTGCGTAACTGGCGTATCGTGAAGGTCGCGACCACGAAAGCACAGCGTAAGCTGTTCTTTAACCTGCGCAAAACCAAGCAGCGTCTGGGCTGGTTTAACCAGGATGAAGTCGAAATGGTGGCCCGCGAGCTGGGCGTGTCGAGCAAAGACGTGCGTGAGATGGAGTCACGTATGGCGGCGCAGGACATGACCTTCGACATGTCGTCGGATGACGAGTCCGATAGCCAGCCGATGGCGCCGGTGCTCTATCTGCAGGATAAAACGTCTAACTTTGCCGACGGCATTGAAGACGATAACTGGGAAGAGCAGGCGGCAAACAAGCTGACCGACGCGATGCAGGGTCTTGACGAACGTAGCCAGGACATCATCCGCGCCCGCTGGCTGGACGAAGACAACAAGTCCACGCTGCAGGAGCTGGCAGACCGCTACGGCGTGTCGGCTGAACGTGTACGTCAGCTTGAAAAGAACGCCATGAAAAAACTGCGCGCCGCTATCGAAGCCTAATCTGAGCGCCAGTCCCCCGATAACGCCCCACATTACGATGGGGCGTTTTGTTTTTCTGCCTCCGCCAGCGCCTGCGGGCAGTGCATTTTCAAACACTCAAGCAGGACGTTGAACGCCGGTTCCATCTGCGTTTCCGGCTGCGAAGCAAAACCCATCAACAGCCCTTTCTTCCGCTGCGCCGTCAGGTAATAGCGCGACAGCGGACGCACTAAAATATGGCGCGCGTTGGCATCGCGGGCAATCGCCACGTCATCCGCCTCATCCGGCAAATTCAGGATCAAATGCAGTCCGGCATTATCGCTGAAGTCCGACAGCGCGTGCGGCCCGCAGTGCCGCTGAATCAGCTCGGTCAAAAAGACGCGACGGCGGCTGTAGAGCAGGCGCATGCGGCGAATATGCGCCGAGTAATGACCGGCGTTGATAAATTCCGCCAGCGCCAGCTGGATAAGCGAATGGCCGCCGCGGTAGAGCTCGGCGTGGGCGTTTTTGAGTTCAGCCGCCAATGGTCGAGGCAGCACGACGTAGCCCAGCCGCAGCCCCGGGTAGAGCGTTTTACTGAACGTACCGACGTAGACCACCGGCGCTTCGGGGACTAAGCCCTGTAGCGCCGGGATCGGCTGACCGGAAAAGCGAAACTCGCTGTCGTAATCATCTTCCACAATCCAGCTGCCGTGCTGATGGGCCAGGGTGAGCAGGCGCTGTCGGCGCTCAAGGCTCATTACCGCGCCGAGGGGGTACTGATGGGATGGCGTAACGAAGATCAGCCGCGGGGCTTCGGCTATGCTTTCGGGCGGGCACAGGCCGCTGGCATCAACCACCACGGGCTCGGCCCGCACTTCATTCATCGCCAGCACATGGCGAATGCCCCAGTAGGACGGCTCCTCCACCCAGGCGAGATCGCCGCGGTCGCACAGCATGCGGGTGATCAGGTCGATAGCCTGATGGATCCCTTCAGTAATAAGAATTTGATCTGCCTGGCACTGAACGCCGCGCGCTACTCTCAGATAGTCCACCAACGCGTGCTGCAGCTCGGCCGTTCCGCCGTTACAGCTATAGCTGAGCTGTTCGGGTTTTGGACGGCGGCTGATACGCGCCTGGATTTTACTGAACAGCGGGTGGGGAAACGCATTGACGTCCGGTACGCCGGGGATAAATGCCCCCCACTGACGCGGGCTGGCGCTGATGTGCCCCAGCAGATGCTGGCCGCGTCGGGAGATGGGCGCGCTGGCTGCTGGCGCAGGGCTGCTTTCACTGGCGCTGCTGGTTGGAAGAAACATATCGGGCAGCGTTTTCGCGACGAATGTTCCGCTGCCGCGACGGGACACGACATACCCCTCAGCCAGCAATTGTTCGTAAACTGTTAAAATTGTGTTGCGAGACATTTTCAGCTCTCCCGCCAGATCCCGTGAAGGGGGCAGGCGGCTATGGGGCGGGAGAGAACCATCCAGAATGGCGTGGCGAATCGCCTTGTAAAGGCGCTTGTGCAGGAGCGGATCGGTTTCTTTCTGCAATCTGACCAGCACCAGGTCTGCGATAAGCGAACGCAATTGGATCCCTCAGATAATCTGAATTGGTACTCGATTATAGGGCCAAATCCTGTGTAAATAAACGACATAGTTTCGGATTTGTTGCGATAACGTGACACACATGACAGGAGATTCTCGGTGAAAAGTTCAGAACTGAATCAGCGTCGCCAGCAGGCGACTCCGCGCGGCGTAGGGGTGATGTGCAGCTACTTTGTTGAGAAAGCGGAGAACGCTACGCTGTGGGATGTTGAAGGGAATGAGGTGATCGATTTCGCCGCCGGCATCGCGGTGCTGAATACCGGCCATCGCCACCCCAAAATCGTTGCCGCCGTTGAACAACAGCTGCAGGCCTTTACCCACACGGCTTACCAGATTGTCCCGTACGAAAGCTATGTCACGCTGGCCGAGCGGATTAACGAACTGGCGCCGATTGACGGTCCGGCAAAAACGGCGTTCTTTACCACCGGGGCGGAAGCCGTTGAAAACGCGGTGAAAATCGCGCGCGCTTATACCGGCCGTCCGGGGTTGATTACCTTCGGCGGCGGCTTCCACGGCCGTACGTTTATGACCATGGCGCTGACCGGCAAAGTGGCGCCTTACAAGATTGGTTTCGGCCCGTTCCCGGGCTCGGTTTATCACGCCGTCTACCCTAACGCCGCCCATGGCATTACCACCGCCGACGCGATGAAGAGCCTGGAGCGCATTTTCAAAGCCGATATCGCGGCCGATCAGGTGGCGGCGATTGTGCTGGAGCCGATTCAGGGGGAAGGCGGCTTTAACGTTGCCCCGCCTGAGTTTATGCAGGCGCTGCGCGCGCTGTGCGATACCCACGGCATTCTGCTGATTGCCGATGAAGTACAAACCGGTTTTGCGCGCACCGGCAAGCTATTTGCGATGCAGCACTATGATGTGAAGCCTGACCTGATGACGATGGCCAAAAGCCTGGCCGGCGGTTTCCCGCTCTCCGGCGTGGTAGGTCGCGCCGAGGTGATGGATGCGCCTGCGCCGGGCGGTCTGGGCGGCACCTATGCCGGTAACCCGCTGGCGGTCGCGGCGGCGCACGCGGTGCTGGACGTGATTGAAGAAGAACAGCTGTGCCAGCGCGCTGAGCGCTTAGGCAGCCATCTGAAAGAGGTGCTGAATCAGGCGCGTCAAAGCTGCCCGGCGATTGCTGACGTACGCGGCCAGGGGTCGATGGTGGCGGTGGAGTTTAACGATCCGCAAACCGGCGAGCCGTCGGCGGAGATCACCCGTCAAATCCAGCAACAAGCCCAGGAGAACGGCCTGCTGCTGCTGAGCTGCGGCGTCTATGGCAACGTTATTCGCTTCCTCTATCCGTTAACGATTCCGGATGCGCAGTTTACGAAGGCGCTGGATATTTTGGCCCGCGTGCTGAAGGGCTAGTCAGTCTTACATCCATCTGCGGCGGTAGGGAAGCCCAACAGAAACAGGAAGCCGCAGTCTGGTTATTCATGCTCAGCGTGAGTGGTATTTCACCCTGATATCACCTTTTTTCCGGCGGCGCACGTTGCCGGAATAAAACGGAAAATATTATGTCTGACAACTCCACCTTTTCTTCGGTTCTGACGAGCCGGGAACGTACCGCTGTACCTGCAAAATCCCTCAGTTTCATCGAAGGCGTGTCGATGATCGTCGGCACCAATATCGGTGCTGGGGTGCTATCCATCGCCTATGCCTCCAGCAAAGCGGGCTTTCTGCCGCTGCTGTTTTGGCTCGTTGTTGTCGGTAGCCTGACGACTATTACCATGCTCTATGTCGCAGAGTCGACGCTGCGTACCCGCAAGCATTTACAGCTCAGCGGCCTGTCGCAGCGTTATGTTGGCCGCTTCGGGGCATTGATGATGTTCCTCTCCGTTTGCGTCAACAGCGTCGGCGCGCTGACGGCTTATATGACCGGCAGCGGTAAACTCCTGCATTCGTTATTCGGCATCTCGCCTGCCCTGGGCAGCGCACTGTTTTTTATTCCGGCGGCCGGGGTGCTTTATCTTGGCCTGAAGGCGATTGGCCGGGGTGAGAAATTCATCAGTATCGGCATGGTCGTTATGATAACCATTTTGGTTGCCGCGACGTTGCTGAAAGAAACCGCGAGCGTGAGTTATTTACTTGAAGGTAACTGGCTGTATATGGTGCCAGTGTTTAATGTGGTCGCGTTCTGCTTCTCCGCGCAGTATATCGTGCCGGAAATGGCGCGCGGCTTCGCCGATAAACCGGAGAAGCTGCCGAAGGCCATTATGGTGGGGATGTTATTAACCTTTTGCCTGCTGGCGCTGGTCCCGCTTTCGGTGATTGCATTAAGCGGGCTGGATAATATTTCTGATGTGGCAACCATTTCCTGGGGCAGGGCGCTCGGCGAGTGGGCTTTCTTCTCGGCAAATCTTTTTGCGCTCTGCGCGATGCTGACCTCCTATTGGGGGCTGGGCGGAAGCTTCCTGACCAATATTTTCGATCAGTTTCGCCTGGGCAACGACGAGCAGCCGTTCAAACGCTTTAAGGTGCTGTTAGTGGTCGCCGTGCCGCCTTTTATTCTGGCCTATAGCGGGATGGTGTCCTTCGTGAACGCGCTCTATTTTGCCGGGGTATTTAGCGGGGTGATTTTATCTATCATGCCGATCCTGATCCTCAAAGGCTCGCGTCGGCAGGGTGACATCACCCCCGGCTGGACCTGCCCGGCGCTAATCACGCATCCCTTAATCCAGATCTTCATCGTATTGCTCTATCTTTGCAGCGCCGCCTACGCCATCGCTTCGGCCTTTGGCTACCTGCCTGCGGGCTGGTAGTCGCGTTGCTCATGCCCCCGCGTTCGGTTTATTCCGGCGCGGGTTTTTATTTGTCACTTATCTGTTACATACTCCGCAATTTTATCGTTTCCAATTCTCCTGAATGACGGTATGTTTAGCATAGTGTGCTGCAAAAGCGCAGGCGGCAGACCCTAATCTAACTATCATATGCTTTTCTTATGTGTCTAATTAGAATAATGCGCTAATAAACAACATCACAACAAATGCAAAAACCATAATAATGGGGAGCCTCAGGATGAATATGAAGGGTAAAGCGTTACTGGCAGGATGTATTGCCTTAATCATGAGCGGTGCGGCAATGGCCGAAGATATCAAAGTCGCCGTCGTTGGCGCGATGTCCGGTCCGGTAGCGCAGTACGGTGACCAGGAGTTTACTGGCGCAGAGCAGGCCATTGCCGATATCAACGCCAAAGGCGGTATCAAAGGCAATAAGCTGCAGATGGTAAAATACGACGACGCCTGTGACCCGAAACAAGCGGTTGCCGTCGCTAACAAAGTGATTAACGACGGTATCAAATACGTTATCGGTCACCTGTGCTCTTCTTCCACCCAGCCGGCGTCTGATATCTATGAAGATGAAGGCGTGCTGATGATCACCCCGGCGGCCACCGCGCCGGAGCTGACGGCTCGCGGCTATCATCTGATTCTGCGCACCACCGGTCTGGACTCCGATCAGGGGCCAACCGCTGCCAAATACATCCTGGAAAAAGTGAAGCCGCAGCGCATCGCGATTGTCCACGACAAACAGCAGTATGGCGAGGGCCTGGCCCGCGCGGTACAGGATAACCTGAAGAAGGGCGGTGCTAACGTGGTGTTCTTTGACGGTATCACCGCCGGTGAGAAAGACTTCTCTACCCTGGTGGCGCGTCTGAAGAAAGAGAATATCGACTTCGTCTACTACGGCGGCTACCACCCGGAGATGGGGCAGATCCTGCGTCAGTCTCGCGCCGCTGGCCTGAAAACGCAGTTTATGGGGCCGGAAGGGGTAGCGAACGTGTCGCTGTCTAACATCGCGGGCGCTTCTGCGGAAGGTATGCTGGTCACCAAGCCGAAGAACTACGATCAGGTTCCGGCGAACAAACCGATTGTGGATGCGATCAAAGCGAAGAAACAGGATCCAAGCGGCGCGTTCGTGTGGACCACCTATGCCGCGCTGCAGTCGCTGCAAGCAGGCCTGAATCAGTCTGAAGATCCGGCTGAAATCGCTAAATACCTGAAGGGCGCAACGGTCGACACCGTAATGGGGCCGCTCACCTGGAACGAGAAGGGCGATCTGAAGGGCTTCGAGTTCGGCGTGTTTACCTGGCATGCTAATGGTACGGCGACCGACGCCAAATAATTTAACCTGCGCCTTTCACGCCGCAGATGCGTTGTCTGCGCCCCTCAACCCCGGTCACTTACTGATGTAAGCTCCCGGGGATTTCGGGTCTTGACGCCTTTCTGCAACGCGAAATTCTTGGTTAAATCAGTTGATCCTTGCCTCTTCGCATAGGTGAGGAGAAAGGTAAAAGCAAAAAGGCAACGTAAGTTGCCTTTTTTAGTCGGTAGCCCGGGTAAGGCGTTACGCCGCAACCCGGGGAATGCGCCGGGGTTGATGCATTGGTGCGGTTTCTTCCCGGGTCGCGCTGCGCTTACCCGGGCTACAGGCTGGTGCGGTCTGGTTTTTTGTAGCCCGGGTAAGGCGTTACGCCGCAACCCGGGAATGTTCAGCCTTCTTTCGGCCGATTTATTGCTTTTTTACCCAACCGCCGGTTTGCGCGTTAAAGCCCAGCGCCTGCATAAACGCCGCCATCACGCCGCGGTCTTCCGCGTCGGCATCCGCGATGCGCCAGCTGCTGATTTCCGGGTTATCCCTTAGCACCTCTTCCACTAAATACTGTCCGACGCCGCGACGGCGGGTCACTTCACGCACGCACAGCGCGCTGAGTTCGCCCTCAACGCCGTTTAGCGTTACGCGAACCGCGGCCAGCAGGCGCTCATTGAAGCGGGCGGCATAAATACGATGGCTCTCATCCAGAGCCAGCGCCGCGAGATCCTGCGACGGCCAGATTTTACCTAAGTCGATGCGATCCTGATCGCTGAAGTGCTGTAAACGAATAATGGTCAGTTTCATACGCGAGGGTCCAGTCAAAACAGAGGCGTTAGTGTATCCAAATTCCCCGCCAGGCGGAGCGCCGTTTTTTGCCTGTTCATCAGGGGATTCGTTTTCCTGGAAGGAGCAGGGTAGAGCAATTCATCATGGATCGAAAAATAAGCAGAATTTTAACCTAAAATGTAGCGTTTTATTCCGCCTTATGTATCGTTATTTTATGCTGTTTACTGGACTTTTTTTGTTTATCTTCCAGCAAATACAGAATATTATCTTTGCTTAATCGCCTGAAAAATAGAGATTTTACTCTGTATTCAGGCAAAAAACCTCGCTAAACCATTAAAGATAATGGTAAAAGTAGCGTTGTTTAATAAAAGTACAGAATGCTTTTTAACCATAAAAATACAAAATATTTACACCACATCACGAACGGGGTTCTGCAGCATGAAAAGGAACGCGAAAACGGTTATCGCGGGGTTAGTCGCACTGGCGATGTCCCAGGCGGCTTTTGCCAAAGATATTAAGGTCGCCGTTGTTGGCGCGATGTCTGGCCCGGTAGCCCAGTGGGGCGATATGGAATTCAACGGCGCGCGTCAGGCGATCAAAGATATTAATGCCCAGGGCGGCATCAAGGGCGATAAGCTGGTTGCCGTGGAGTACGATGACGCCTGCGACCCGAAACAGGCCGTTGCGGTGGCGAACAAAATCGTCAATGACGGCATTCAGTACGTTATCGGCCACCTCTGCTCTTCTTCCACCCAGCCGGCATCCGATATCTATGAAGATGAAGGCATTCTGATGATCTCCCCGGGCGCGACCAACCCGGAGCTGACCCAGCGCGGCTATCAGTACATCATGCGTACCGCCGGTCTGGACTCTTCGCAGGGGCCGACCGCCGCAAAATACATCATGGAAACCGTCAAGCCGCAGCGTATTGCTATCATTCATGATAAGCAGCAGTACGGCGAAGGCCTGGCGCGTTCCGTCCAGGATAGCCTGAAAAAAGGCGGCGCGAATATCGTCTTCTTCGACGGCATTACCGCCGGTGAAAAAGACTTCTCCGCGCTGCTGGCGCGCCTGAAAAAAGAGAATATCGACTTCGTTTACTACGGCGGCTACTACCCGGAAATGGGCCAGATGCTGCGCCAGGCGCGCTCCGTGGGCCTGAAAACCGTGTTTATGGGCCCGGAAGGCGTGGGTAACGCGTCGCTGTCCAACATCGCGGGCGATGCGGCGGAAGGCATGCTGGTGACGATGCCAAAACGCTATGACCAGGACCCGGCCAACAGCGCTATCGTTGACGCGCTCAAAGCCGAGAAGAAAGACCCGAGCGGTCCGTATGTCTGGATCACCTACGCCGCCGTGCAGTCGCTGGCGCAGGCGATGGACCGGGCCGGAAGCCAGGAGCCGCTGGATTTAATCAAAGATCTAAAAGCTCACGGCGCGAAAACCGTGATTGGGCCGCTGAATTGGGACGAAAAAGGCGATTTGAAGGGATTTGAATTTGGTGTCTTCCAGTGGCACGCTGACGGGTCATCCACCCTCGCGAAATAAGCCATAAGACAAGTTATCCCACCGCCCGTGCAAAGCGGGCGGGTAGAAAAAGGTTACCTTATGTCCGAGCAGTTTCTCTATTTTCTGCAGCAGATGTTTAACGGCGTCACGCTGGGAAGCACCTACGCGCTGATTGCCATCGGCTATACCATGGTGTACGGCATTATCGGTATGATCAACTTCGCCCACGGCGAGGTCTATATGATTGGCAGCTACGTCTCCTTCATGATCATTGCCGCCCTGATGATGATGGGTATCGATACCAGCTGGCTGCTGGTTGCCGCCGGATTCGTCGGCGCTATCGTGATTGCCAGCGCCTACGGCTGGAGTATCGAACGCGTGGCCTACCGGCCGGTGCGCAGCTCAAAACGCCTGATTGCGCTGATCTCCGCCATCGGGATGTCCATCTTCCTGCAAAACTACGTCAGCCTGACGGAAGGTTCGCGCGATGTCGCGCTGCCGAGCCTGTTCAACGGCCAGTGGACGGTAGGCAGCAGCGATAACTTCACCGCCACCATCACCACCATGCAGCTGGTTATCTGGGTCGTGACGTTTATCGCCATGCTGGCGCTGACGCTGTTTATCCGCTATTCCCGCATGGGGCGCGCCTGCCGCGCCTGCGCTGAAGACCTGAAAATGGCCAGTCTGCTCGGCATCAACACCGACCGGGTGATTGCGCTGACGTTTGTGATCGGCGCGGCAATGGCGGCGGTTGCCGGCGTTCTGCTCGGTCAGTTCTACGGCGTAATCAACCCGTACATCGGCTTTATGGCCGGGATGAAGGCCTTCACCGCCGCGGTGTTGGGCGGCATCGGCAGCATTCCCGGGGCGATGATCGGCGGGCTGATCCTCGGTATCGCCGAAGCGCTCTCTTCTGCCTATCTCAGTACGGAATATAAAGACGTGGTCTCCTTCGCGCTGCTGATCCTGGTTCTGCTGGTGATGCCTACCGGTATCCTGGGCCGTCCGGAGGTAGAAAAAGTATGAAACCGATGCATTTTGCGATGGCGCTGCTGTCCGCGGTGATGTTCTTTATCCTGGCGGGCGTCTTTATGGGCGTGCAGCTGGAGCTTGACGGCACGAAGCTGGTGGTGGATACCGCCGCCGATATCCGCTGGCAGTGGATCTATATCGGTACCGCAGTGGTTTTCTTCTTCCAGCTGCTGCGTCCCGTTTTCCAGAAAACCATGAAGAACGTCTCCGGGCCGAAGTTTATTCTGCCGGCTATCGACGGTTCGACGGTAAAACAGAAGCTGTTCCTGATCGCCCTGCTGGTTATCGCCGTGGCGTGGCCGTTTATGGTGTCGCGCGGGACGGTGGATATCGCTACCCTGACGATGATCTATATCATCCTCGGCCTGGGCCTTAACGTGGTGGTGGGGCTTTCCGGCCTGCTGGTGCTGGGCTACGGCGGTTTCTACGCCATCGGCGCCTACACCTTCGCGCTGCTGAACCACTATTACGGTCTGGGCTTCTGGACCTGCCTGCCGCTGGCGGGGCTGGTGTCGGCGGCGGCGGGCTTCCTGCTTGGCTTCCCGGTCCTGCGCCTGCGCGGCGACTATCTGGCGATTGTCACGCTTGGCTTTGGCGAAATCGTGCGCATCCTGCTGCTTAACAACACCGAAATAACCGGTGGCCCGAACGGCATCAGCCAGATCCCGAAACCGACGCTGTTCGGCCTTGAATTCAGCCGCAGCGCCCGCGAAGGCGGCTGGGATACGTTCAGCAACTTCTTCGGCGTGAAGTACGATCCCTCCGATCGCGTGATTTTCCTCTACCTGGTCGCTCTGCTGCTGGTGGTGTTAAGCCTGTTCGTGATTAATCGCCTGCTGCGTATGCCGCTGGGCCGCGCGTGGGAAGCGCTGCGCGAAGATGAGATTGCCTGCCGCTCGCTGGGCCTCAGCCCGACGCGCATCAAGCTGACCGCCTTTACCATCAGCGCCGCGTTTGCCGGTTTTGCCGGCACCCTGTTCGCCGCCCGTCAGGGCTTCGTCAGCCCGGAATCCTTTACCTTCGCCGAGTCGGCCTTTGTGCTGGCGATTGTGGTTCTCGGCGGTATGGGCTCCCAGTTCGCGGTGATCCTGGCGGCGGTTCTGCTGGTGGTCTCGCGCGAGCTGATGCGTGATTTCAATGAATACAGCATGCTGATGCTGGGTGCGCTGATGGTACTGATGATGATCTGGCGTCCGCAGGGGCTTCTGCCGATGACCCGTCCGCAGCTGAAGCTGAAAAATGGGCAGGCCAAAGAAGGAGAGCAGGCATGAGTCAGCCATTATTATCCGTAAACGGTCTGATGATGCGTTTTGGCGGCCTGCTGGCGGTCAACAACGTGTCGCTGGAGCTGCGCGAGCGGGAAATCGTTTCGCTTATCGGCCCTAACGGCGCGGGCAAAACCACCGTTTTTAACTGTCTGACCGGTTTCTATAAGCCAACCGGCGGCACCATTATGCTGCGTGACCAGCATCTGGAAGGGCTGCCGGGCCAGCAGATTGCCCGCATGGGTGTAGTGCGAACGTTCCAGCACGTGCGTCTGTTCCGCGAAATGACGGTGATTGAAAACCTGCTGGTGGCGCAGCATCAGCAGCTGAAAACCGGGGTTTTCTCCGGCCTGCTGAAGACGCCATCCTTCCGCCGCGCCCAGAGCGAAGCGCTGGACCGTGCCGCGACCTGGCTTGAACGTATTGGCCTGCTTGAGCACGCCAACCGGCAGGCCAGTAACCTGGCCTACGGCGACCAGCGCCGTCTGGAGATTGCCCGCTGTATGGTGACCCAGCCGGAAATCCTGATGCTGGATGAGCCCGCGGCGGGGCTAAACCCGAAAGAGACCAAAGAGCTGGACGAGCTGATCGTCGAGCTGCGCAGCCATCACAACACCACCATCCTGCTGATTGAGCACGATATGAAGCTGGTGATGGGCATTTCCGATCGTATTTACGTGGTAAACCAGGGCACGCCGCTGGCCAACGGTACGCCGGAAGAGATCCGCAACAACCCGGACGTGATCCGCGCCTATTTAGGTGAAGCATAATGGTGGTGACGCATAAGATGGAAAAAGTGATGTTATCTTTTGACAACGTCAGCGCGCATTACGGCAAAATCCAGGCGCTGCACAACGTCAGTCTGCATATCAATCAGGGAGAGATTGTCACCCTGATTGGCGCCAACGGCGCGGGGAAAACCACGCTGCTGGGTACCCTGTGCGGCGACCCGCGCGCCTCCAGCGGCCGCGTGGTTTTCGACGGTAAAGATATTACCGACTGGCAGACGGCGAAAATCATGCGCGAAGCGGTGGCGATCGTGCCGGAAGGACGCCGCGTTTTCTCGCGGATGACGGTGGAAGAGAACCTGGCGATGGGCGGTTTTTTTGCCGACCGCGACCAGTTCCAGACCCGCATCAAATGGGTGTATGAGCTGTTTCCGCGCCTGCATGAGCGCCGGGTTCAGCGGGCGGGCACCATGTCCGGCGGCGAGCAGCAGATGCTGGCTATCGGGCGCGCGCTGATGAGCCAGCCGCGCCTGCTGCTGCTGGATGAGCCTTCGCTCGGTCTGGCGCCGATTATCATTCAGCAAATCTTCGATACCATCGAACAGCTGCGCGAGCAGGGAATGACCATCTTCCTCGTCGAGCAGAACGCCAACCAGGCGCTGAAGCTGGCCGACCGCGGCTACGTGCTGGAAAACGGTCACGTGGTGCTTGAGGATACTGGCGACGCGCTGCTGGCGAATGAAGCGGTACGCAGCGCCTATCTGGGCGGGTAGTGAAGACAAAACGCCCGGCATCTGCCGGGCGTTTTACTTGATTCCTACAGCTCCAGAGAGCGTTTCCACAGCATAAAATCATACTGTTCGAGCGCATCCGCTTTGGTGCGCCAGGTCCCACTGGCGGTAGCGATGATTTTCTCAAACAGGCCGTCGGCGATGTCCGCCAGCGGCGTGCCTTCGATAATCGGCCCGCAGTCATAATCGATAATATCCGGCATCTTTTTCGCCAGCGCGGAGTTGGTTGAAACCTTAAGCACCGGAACGATAGGGTTCCCCGTCGGCGTACCCAACCCGGTTGAGAAGATCACCACGTTGCACCCCGCCGCGACCAGGCCCGTTACCGCGTCCACATCGTTGCCCGGCGTGCAGACCAGCGAAAGGCCGCTTTCTCCCATCGGTTCGGCGTAGTCGCATACCGCGCTTACCGGCGCTCTGCCGCCTTTTTTCGCCGCGCCGGCGGATTTGATGGCGTCAGTGATCAGCCCATCGGCAATGTTTCCCGGGCTGGGGTTATCGGCGATGGTGGTGCCGAAGAAGTTCGCGACATGCTCATAGTTTTTCATCAGCGACAAAAACTTCTCTTTCAGCTCGCGGGTCGCGCAGCGTTGCACGATATCCCCTTCCGCGCCGCACAGCTCGGGGAATTCCGCCAGCCCCGACGCGCCGCCGAGGGCGACAAGACGATCCGACACTTCGCCCATCGCCGGGTTAGCGCTGATCCCCGAGAACCCGTCAGAAGCGCCGCACTTGACGCCGATTTTGAGGTGGGAGAGCGGGACGTCCTGCCGCTCGGCGACGGGGGCTTCGCGGATCGCGTTATAGGTTTCGGTCAACGCATCCTGCATCATTTTTTCTTCGCTACTCCAGTCCTGCTGCCTGAAGTAAATAATCGGTTTGTTGAAATTCGGGTTGCGCTTCGCCAGCGCGGCGTTGAAATCAACAATTCGCGCTTTTTCACAGCCGAGGGCGAAGACCGTCACGCCAAGAACGTTAGGATGATCGGAATAGGCGGCCAGCACGTCGCACATCGTCATGCTGTCCGAGGTGGCGCCGCCGCAGCCGGAATTGACGGTAATACAGCGGATGCCGTCAAGATGCGGGAAGGGCAGATGCCGGGTATCGTTTAATGCCCCTGCCGACGTCACCTGGCGAGCAAAGTTTTTCAGGCCGTTATTGGCGTAGCCGAGGGCGTCGTTCAGCGCATCGGTGACGCGCTGAACGTTGCGGTTTTCACAGAATACCAGCGGAATGACCAGCCAGTAGTTCGCGGTGGCGACCCGGCCGTCTTCGCGCACGATCCCCTTGAAAGTCCGCTGCTGCCAGGCGGAAACATCCGGCTGCTGCCAGTCATAGGGCGCGACGTCGTCAAGCGAAACCGGGGCCGCGTAGTGTTTGATATTCTCAGTGGTAATGGCTTCGCCGCGGGTGATGGGGCGCGTCGCTTTGCCGACCGGTACGCCGTACAGCGACACGATATCGCCGGGCGCAATATCTTCGATGGCGAATTTATGTTTGGCTTTGACATCGCTACGCAGAACGTAGGCTTCATCGTTCCAGTGAACCCGCTGCTCTTTGCGTAAGTCCTGCAGCGCAACGATCAGGTTATCGGTAGGGTCAATTTTTAAGATGGTCTGCATGTTCATTATCCTTTGTTATAAGCGCATCAGGACTTAGTGATGGGGGACCGCGACGCCGTTTGTCGCTTTTCTAGCGGCAAGGGCGGCAATCAGCAGCGCGCAGCAGACGGTGATGAGCGACAGGGCGACCAGACCCGCCGAATCGTTGCCGAAGAAGGCATCGACCTCAACGCGAATCAGCGGCGCGAGGAAGCTGCAAAATGCGCCCATGGTGGTGCAAAAGCCGATACTGGCGGCCAGCGCCGAGCCTGACACAATCTGCGCCGGGAAAGTCCAGAAGATAGGTTGCACGGAGAGAAAGCCGATGGCCGACAGCGAGAGCGCGGCAATGGCGAGTACCGGGCCGGACCAGGCAGAAACAAACAGCCCCAGCGCCGCCGCCAGCATACAGATGACTGAAATCAGCACCCGACGGGCCGGCATTTTGTCCGCCAGACGCGGAATGTAATAGACGCCGACGGCGGAGCAGGCCCACGGAATGGCGGCGACCAGCGACTCCTTAAAGCCGAGCGTGGAGCCCATTAGCGAGGCGACTTGCGAAGGCAGGAAGAACATCAGCCCATAAACGCTGATCTGGATGGTGCCGTAGATCAGCGCCAGGTGCCAGACTTTCAGGCTTTTCAGGGCGGTGCCGACGCTGCTGGTTTCCGTCTGCCGCTGCTCCTGCTGAAGCTGAGCAATCAGCGCCTTTTTCTCTTCGTCGTTCAGGAATCGCGCTTTGGCCGGCGTATCATCAAGCCAGAACCAGGCGAAGATCCCCATGATGACCGCCGGAATGCCTTCGATAAAGAACATCCAGAACCAGCCGGGTTTGCCGAGGAAGCCGTGCATTTCCAGAAGCGCCCCGGAGATGGGCGAGCCTAAGGTTAATGCCAGCGGCACGCCGAGCACGAAGATACCGACGACGGAGGCGCGAACTTTATTGGGAAAGTAGATGGAGGCCAGCAGCAGAATACCGGGATAAAAACCGGCTTCGCCTAACCCCAGTAAAAAGCGCAGAACAATAAACTGGGTTTCCGTCTGCACCAGTCCGGTGAGGGCAGAGAGAACGCCCCACAGCGCGGTGGTGATGCTTAACCATTTTTGCGCGCCGATTTTATTCAGAATCAGGTTAGCGGGAATACCAAACAGCGCATAGGCGGCGAAAAAGATCCCCGCGCCGAGGGCGAAGGCGGAATTGGAGAGCCCAATATCCACCTGCATCGCCTCTTTGGCGAATCCCACGTTCACCCTGTCGATAAAGGCGATGAAGTACAAAATAAACATCAGTGGCACCAGGCGCTTCCATGATTTGGTAATCGCGGAATTGAGGGCCGGATTGTCGTAAGCTGTGATGGTTTTCATAATACCTCCGCGTGGGGGTCAGGCATTAATTTCAATACCAGCGCGGGAAAGTATCCGCAGAATACTTTCGGTCTGGCAGGTGGCGAGCGAGCTAAACGGTGGCGTGCAGCGGTCGGACTGAATAATTCCGCGCAGCTGTAACGCTTTTTTAAATGTTGGAATGAACGGATCGTTAACCGCGTAAATATCCATTAACCCATCCACTTTTTGCTGATACCGCGAAATTTGCTGCACATCGTTATCGTTAAATACCTGCATCCAGTCGCGGAATATTTCAGGGCAAATATTGGATAACCCGCCAATACATCCATCGCCCCCCGCCAGGACATTGTGCGCGAAGTTATTGTCATAACCGGCATAGACTTCAAAATACGGTAGTTCAGATTTTACCTGGCGAATCACCTGCGACGTGTGATTGGTGTCCGGAATGGTGTCTTTAAGACCGACAATGTTTGGGAACTCGCTGGCGAGTCGTAAACAGACCTCCGGCGAGACGGAATAGCCGGTGCGCTCCGGAAAGTTATAGATGAATATTTTGGCGGCGGTGCGGCGGGCAATCTGGCTATAAAATGTATAAATGCCTTCATCAGTCAGGCGGAAGTACCACGGGCTGATAATCATGACGCCATCCAGCCCGCACTCATCTGCATAGTTTGCCAGCTCTACGCACTCGTCAATATCCATGCGGCTGGTACCCGCATAGGCCTTTATTCCCTCGCGCGGGAACTCTGCCGCCATTTGAATTATCTGACGGGATGTTTTCATATCCAGCGAGAAAAACTCGCCGGTACTGCCCATGACGACAAATCCCGATACGCTGTTTTTAATAAAATCGTACAGGCGAAAATTTCCGTCAGGATCCAGCCTGCCCTGCTCATCAAAAACCGTTATTGCCGGGGTGATATAACGACTTTGCATATTCAACCTCTTTGTTGTTCGTATATACAAACACTGTTTGTATTTGCGATTAAACATAAGTAAACACGCCATCGACGTGAAGTCAAATGGCGTAAAAGGCGGATGGATAGTTGATTAACTCAATGAATAAATAGGGAATTATGCAGAAGAGACGGGCGTCACGGCGGATCATTAAATATCGGTATTGTGTGGGTAATCACAATTCCGACGGCATCGTGGGCGAATAAATCAGTAATTTTTAATATCAGGCAGCTTATTCAGCACGCTTTCGATACGACCCTTTGCCTCTTTTAACGCGCGAATAACCTGCTGCGTTTTTTCATCGCTGGCGCGGAAAGAGGGCAATGAGACGCTGATCGCCGCCAGAATAATGCCTTTCTGCAGCAGGGGAACGGCAAAGCAGATGGTATCGTCGTTGATTTCCCGATCGTCCATGGCATAACCGTTGGCGGCGACCCATTCCAGCTGCTGACGAAGCTGAGCCATATTCGTTACGCTGCGGGCGGTAACGGAAGGAAAACCCTGCGGATAGAGCTCGAGGATCTCTTCGTCGCGGTGCTTATGCAGCAGCGCCTTGCCCAGGGCAGAGCAGATTGCCGGAAGGCGAGTCCCTACCTTAGAGACCAGCTGCACGGTTTGGTCGCCCTGAACTTTATCAACATAGAGCACCCAGGCGTCATCCAGAATGCCGAGCTGGCAAACTTCATTGCATTCATTGACCACCGCGTGCATTTCGCTATTGATCGTTTTCAGCCAGAACTCTTTTTCCACCGTTGAGCTGGCCAGAACCGCGCACGAGATCCCCAGCGTATATATGCCGTTGCGATCGTCGTGGCTGATATATTTCCGGTACTGCAGCGATTTGAGGATCGGGAAAATGGTTCCCTTCGAAATATCCGTTTTGAGCGATAGCTCGGAAAGCGTCATTCCGTCCGCGTTGGCTAAGGTTTCCAGAATGAGTAAAACGCGTTCGGTGGGTTTATGAAGCGTCTTCATATTTTTCCTTATGACGGCTCGCCGGAGAGTGCTGTTTAACGCCCCCTATTTAACTACAGATCCCCGCTTATCTGTAGCCTGCGCCGCCTCTCTTTTTCGCTTTGCCATTTCCCTGCCACTTTTTTTTCACCGTTTCATCATGTTTTTGCCAATTTATTGTAATATTTTTGTAATGCAATAGTTATTTTTCTGTCATTCGAGCATGTCATGTTACCCCCGCGAACATAAAACGCGTGAAATCGCGCATCCGGAACAACAAGAGAGATAACCGATGATATCGTTACGACATACAGCTTTAGGACTGGCGCTCAGCCTGGCATTTGCCGGACAAGCCCTGGCGGTAACCACTATCCCGTTCTGGCACTCGATGGAAGGGGAGTTGGGTAAAGAAGTTGATTCACTGGCGCAACGTTTCAACGCAGCCAACCCGGACTACAAAATTGTTCCGGTGTATAAAGGCAACTATGAGCAGAGCCTGAGCGCCGGCATCGCCGCCTTCCGTACCGGCAACGCGCCGGCTATTCTGCAGGTTTACGAAGTCGGCACCGCGACGATGATGGCCTCGAAGGCGATTAAGCCGGTCTATCAGGTGTTCAGCGATGCGGGCATTCAGTTTGATGAAACGCAGTTCGTGCCAACCGTCTCCGGATATTACACCGACTCCAAAACCGGCCATCTGCTCTCCCAGCCGTTTAACAGCTCCACGCCGGTGCTGTACTACAACAAAGACGCCTTTAAAAAAGCCGGATTAGATCCGGAACAGCCGCCGAAAACCTGGCAGGATCTGGCGGCGTATACCGCGAAGCTGAAAGCCGCCGGGATGAAATGCGGCTACGCCAGCGGCTGGCAGGGCTGGATTCAGATTGAAAACTTCAGCGCCTGGCACGGCCTGCCGGTGGCGACCAAAAACAACGGCTTCGACGGTACCGATGCGGTACTGGAGTTCAACAAGCCGGAGCAGGTGAAGCATATCGCTCTGCTCGAAGAACTGAACAAGAAAGGCGACTTCAGCTACTTCGGGCGTAAAGACGAATCCACCGAGAAGTTCTATAACGGCGACTGCGCCATTACCACCGCCTCTTCCGGCTCCCTCGCGGATATTCGCCAGTACGCGAAGTTCAACTATGGCGTAGGGATGATGCCGTACGACGCCGACGTGAAGGGCGCGCCGCAAAACGCCATTATCGGCGGGGCCAGCCTGTGGGTGATGCAGGGTAAAGACAAAGAAACCTATACCGGCGTCGCCAAATTCCTCGATTTCCTGACTAAGCCGGAAAACGCCGCCGAATGGCATCAGAAAACCGGCTATCTGCCGATTACCACCGCCGCTTACAACCTGACCCGCGAACAGGGCTTCTATGATAAGAACCCCGGTGCCGATATCGCGACGCGCCAGATGCTGAACAAGCCGCCGCTGCCGTTCACCAAAGGTCTGCGCCTGGGCAATATGCCGCAGATTCGCACCATCGTGGATGAAGAACTGGAAAGCGTATGGACCGGGAAGAAAACGCCTCAGCAGGCGCTGGACGCCGCGGTTGAGCGCGGTAATCAGCTGCTGCGCCGTTTCGAGCAGTCAACCAGGTCGTAATCTTATAGCCAGCCCCTCACCCTCTCCCCGGCCGGGAGAGGGGACCGCCCGGAGCCGTTTTTTCACTCTTGTCCGTTTAGGGAGAGGGCCGGGATGAGGGGAAACCAACTCAGAGTTTAACTATGTCATCATCCCGTCCGGTGTTCCGCTCGCGTTGGCTGCCCTATGTGCTGGTCGCGCCGCAGCTGGTTATCACCGTCATCTTTTTTATCTGGCCCGCGGGCGAAGCGCTGTGGTATTCACTGCAGAGCGTCGATCCGTTTGGGCTCTCCAGCCAGTTTGTTGGCCTGGATAACTTTTTAGCCCTCTTCCAGGACCCGTACTACCTGGACTCCTTCTGGACCACCATTAAGTTCAGCACAATGGTTACCGTCAGCGGCCTGCTGATCTCGCTGTTTTTCGCCGCGCTGGTGGATTACGTGGTGCGCGGCAGCCGCTTCTATCAGACGCTGATGCTCCTGCCCTATGCCGTTGCGCCCGCGGTGGCGGCGGTGCTATGGATCTTCTTGTTCAACCCCGGACGCGGGCTGATTACGCATCTCCTCGGTGAGATGGGCTACGACTGGAACCACGCGCAGAACAGCGGTCAGGCGATGTTCCTTGTGGTTTTCGCCTCGGTCTGGAAGCAGATTAGTTACAACTTCCTGTTCTTCTTCGCCGCGCTGCAATCTATTCCCCGCTCGCTGGTAGAAGCCGCCGCGATTGACGGCGCCGGCCCGGTTCGCCGCTTCTTCAGACTGGCGCTACCGCTGATCGCCCCGGTGAGCTTCTTCCTGCTGGTGGTGAACCTGGTATACGCCTTCTTCGATACCTTCCCGGTTATCGATGCCGCAACCGGCGGCGGGCCGGTTCAGGCGACGACAACGCTGATTTATAAGATCTATCGTGAAGGTTTTGCCGGGCTCGACCTTTCCGCTTCCGCCGCCCAGTCGGTGGTGCTGATGTTCCTCGTCATTATTCTGACGGTGGTGCAGTTCCGCTACGTTGAACGAAAGGTGCGCTACCAATGATTGAGAATCGACGCGGGCTGACGATTTTCAGCCACACCATGCTGATTTTAGGGATCGCGGTCATTCTGTTCCCGCTGTATGTCGCCTTTGTCGCGGCGACGCTGGACAGTAAAGCGGTTTTTGATACGCCGATGACGCTGATTCCCGGCGGGCATCTGCTCGAAAATATGAAATTTATCTGGGTGAACGGCGTAGGGGCCAATAGCGCGCCGTTCTGGCTGATGATGCTCAACAGCTTCATCATGGCCTTCGGCATCACGGTGGGCAAAATTACGGTCTCGATGCTCTCCGCTTTCGCCATCGTCTGGTTTCGTTTTCCGCTGCGCAACCTGTTCTTCTGGATGATTTTCATCACGCTGATGCTGCCGGTTGAGGTGCGTATTTTCCCGACGGTGGAAGTGATCGCCAACCTGAAAATGCTCGACAGCTATGCCGGGCTCACGCTGCCGCTGATGGCCTCGGCGACCGCCACCTTCCTGTTCCGCCAGTTCTTTATGACCCTGCCGGACGAGCTGATAGAGGCCGCACGTATCGACGGCGCGTCGCCGATGCGCTTCTTCCGCGACATCGTGCTGCCGCTGTCGATAACCAACCTGGCGGCGCTGTTCGTCATCACCTTTATCTACGGCTGGAACCAGTATCTGTGGCCGCTGCTGATCATTACCGACGTGAATCTCGGCACGGCGGTCGCGGGCATCAAAGGGATGATCGCCATCGGCCAGGGTACCACGCAGTGGAATCAGGTGATGGCGGCGATGCTGCTCACGCTGATTCCTCCGGTTGTCATCGTTTTAGCCATGCAGCGCGCGTTTGTGCGTGGTTTAGTGGATAGTGAGAAATAAAATGGCAGGACTTAAGCTACAGGCAGTAACCAAAAGCTGGGATGGCAAAACCCAGGTGATCCAGCCGCTGACGCTGGACGTCGCGGACGGCGAATTTATTGTGATGGTGGGCCCCTCGGGCTGCGGAAAATCAACCCTGCTGCGCATGGTGGCGGGCCTGGAGCGGGTCACCAGCGGCGATATCTGGATCGACCGCAAGCGCGTCACCGAAATGGAACCGAAAGATCGCGGTATTGCGATGGTGTTCCAGAACTACGCCCTCTACCCGCATATGAGCGTGGAAGAGAATATGGCGTGGGGCCTGAAAATTCGCGGTTTAGGTAAAGGATTAATTGCCGAACGTGTCCAGGAAGCGGCGCGCATTCTGGAGCTGGATGGCCTGCTGAAGCGCCGTCCGCGCGAACTCTCCGGCGGCCAGCGCCAGCGCGTGGCGATGGGGCGGGCTATCGTGCGCGACCCGGCGGTATTCCTGTTTGATGAGCCGCTCTCCAACCTCGATGCCAAACTGCGCGTGCAGATGCGTCTGGAGCTGCAGCAGCTGCACCGTCGGCTGAAAACCACCTCGCTGTACGTGACGCACGATCAGGTGGAAGCCATGACCCTCGCGCAGCGGGTGATGGTGATGAATAAAGGTATCGCCGAGCAGATTGGTACGCCGGTCGAGGTCTACGAAAAACCGGCCAGCCGCTTTGTGGCGAGCTTTATCGGCAGCCCGGCAATGAACCTGCTGGAAGGCCGGGTCAGCGACGACGGTAGCCGCTTCGAGCTTGAGGGCGGGATGCTTTTACCCATCAACAGCGAGCATCGCCGCTATGCCGGGCGTAAGATGACCCTGGGTATCCGTCCGGAACATTTTGCATTAAGCTCCGAGGCGGAAGGTGGCGTACCGCTGGTGATGGATACGCTGGAAATTTTAGGTGCCGATAACCTCGCCCACGGGCGCTGGGGCGAGCAAAAGCTGGTGGTCCGGCTGCCGCACCAGCAGCGTCCGCAGGCGGGCAGCACCCTGTGGCTGCATCTGCCGCAGGAAAGTCTGCATCTTTTTGATAGTGAAACAGGACAACGCGCATGAGTCACTGGCCTTATCCTCATATCGTCGCCCACCGCGGCGGCGGTAAACTGGCCCCGGAAAATACCCTGGCGGCCATCGATACCGGCGCTCGTTACGGCCATACGATGATTGAGTTTGACGCTAAGTTATCGAAAGACGGGCAGATTTTTTTACTGCACGATGACAATCTCGAACGCACCAGCAACGGCTGGGGCGTGGCGGGCGAACTGGCGTGGAACGATCTGCTAAAAGTGGATGCCGGCAGCTGGTACAGCGGCGAGTTCAAAGGCGAGCCGCTGCCGCTGCTGAGCGAGGTGGCCGACCGCTGCCGTCAGCACGGCATGATGGCCAATATCGAAATTAAACCGACCACCGGCACCGGGCCGCTGACCGGCAAAGCGGTGGCGCTGGCGGCGCGTGAGCTGTGGCAGGAGATGACGCCGCCGCTGCTCTCATCGTTTGACGTTGATGCGCTGGAAGCCGCGCAGGAGGCGGTGCCCGAACTGCCGCGCGGGCTGCTGCTGGATGAGTGGCGCAACGACTGGCGCGAACTGACCGCGCGTCTCGGCTGCGTCTCTATTCACCTCAACCATAAGCTGCTGGATGAAGCGCACGTGGCGAGCCTGAAGGCCGCGGGCCTGCATATTCTGGTCTATACCGTTAACAAACCGCAGCGCGCCGCCGAGCTGCTGCGTTGGGGCGTGGACAGCATCTGCACCGATGCGATTGACGTCATCGGCCCCAATTTCCCGGCGTAATCCGCTTCTGCGTCAGGCGGCCCTTACGGGGTCGTCTGGCGCTGCAGCATCCCACCGTTGGTGTTAGGGAGAGGCTGCTCACGGGTCAGATTGTTATTCTGCTGTACCCGCTGCCGATCGTTATTCAACTGCGTCTGAAGATGCTGCTGCTGCGCGCGCGACTGGCTTTGAATACTCTGCTTAAGATTGTTTTGCTGCTGCATTTGCTGGGTCTGCATCTGATTTTGCATCCGCTGCTGGCTGGGCACCACGTACCCCGGCTGATTGGGGTTATTGTCGATATTGATCGGCTGCGCCATGACGCTCAGCGGCAGCAGCGCCGCCAGATATAACATTGCTTTCATTGTTCTCTCCTCACTTCGTGGGATCGCTTAAGTTTACTCCCTTTCCGGCGCAACAATGATTTTTTAAGACTTATCATCCAGGATTATGGATAAATAAAAACATCATTCAGGAGTATGACAATGATAAAAACAACGCTCTGGCGTCAGGTGGTCATCGCTGCGTTGCTGGCGGGCGGCAGTTTTACCGTCGCGGCAGATCCCGCCCCTCCGCCGGTATCTTATGGCGTAGAGGAAGATGTTTTTCACCCGGTCCGCGCTCAGCAGGGGATGGTGGCCTCGGTGGACGCGCTGGCAACGAAGGTAGGCGTGGATATTCTGCGTCAGGGCGGCAACGCGGTCGATGCCGCCGTGGCGGTGGGCTACGCGCTGGCGGTCACCCATCCGCAGGCCGGTAATATCGGCGGCGGCGGGTTTATGATGCTGCGGACCAAAGACGGTAATACCACGGCGATCGACTTCCGCGAGATGGCCCCGGAACAGGCCACCCGGGATATGTTTCTCGACGATCAGGGCAACCCGGACAGCAAGAAATCGCTGACCTCGCATCTGGCTTCCGGCACGCCGGGCACCGTCGCCGGGTTCTCCCTCGCGCTGGAAAAATACGGCACAATGCCGCTCAACAAAGTGATTCGCCCGGCGATTAAGCTGGCCGAAGAGGGCTTCACGGTAAATGATGCGCTGGCCGACGACCTGAAAACCTACGGCAGCGAAGTGATCCCCGACCATGCCAACAGCCGGGCTATCTTCTGGAAAAACGGCGAGCCGCTGAAAAAGGGCGATAAGCTGGTGCAAAAACAGCTGGGGAAAAGCCTGGAGCTGATTGCCGAGCTGGGGCCGGATGCCTTCTATAAAGGCGCGATTGCCGACCAGATTGCCGCTGAGATGAAGAATAACGGCGGGCTTATCACCAAAGCGGATCTGGCGAATTACAAAGCGGTCGAACGTACGCCGGTGAGCGGCGAGTATCGCGGCTATCAGGTGTTCTCAATGCCGCCCCCATCGTCCGGGGGCATTCATATCGTGCAGATCCTGAATATCCTCGAAAACTTCGATATGCATAAGTACGGCTTCGGCAGCGCCGACGCCATGCAGGTGATGGCGGAAGCCGAAAAGCACGCCTATGCCGACCGTTCGGAATACCTTGGCGATCCGGACTTCGTCAAGGTGCCGTGGCAGGCGCTGACCAGCAAAGCGTACGCCAAATCGATTGCTGAGCAGATTGATATCAATAAGGCGAAGCCGTCGAGCCAGATTCGCCCCGGTAAGCTGGCGCCGTATGAAAGCAATCAGACCACCCATTTCTCGGTGGTGGATAAGGACGGTAACGCCGTTGCCGTGACCTATACGCTGAATACGACCTTTGGAACCGGCATCGTGGCGGGGAACTCCGGCATTCTGTTGAATAATCAGATGGATGATTTCTCAGCTAAACCCGGCGTGCCAAACGTCTACGGGCTGGTGGGCGGTGACGCCAACGCCGTCGAGCCGAAAAAACGTCCGCTGTCGTCGATGTCGCCAACGATTGTGGTGAAAGATGGCAAAACCTGGCTGGTGACCGGTAGCCCCGGCGGCAGCCGCATTATCACCACCGTCCTGCAGATGGTGGTGAATACCATTGATTTCGGAATGAACGTCGCGGAAGCCACCAACGCCCCGCGCTTCCATCATCAATGGCTGCCGGACGAACTGCGGGTAGAGAAGGGATTTAGCCCGGATACGCTGAAGCTGCTGGAGAGCAAAGGGCAGAAAGTGGCGGTGAAAGAGGCGATGGGCAGCACCCAGAGTATTATGGTTGGCCCGGACGGCACGCTGTACGGCGCATCCGATCCGCGTTCCCCGGATGATTTAACGGCAGGGTATTAGGTTTACCCTCACTCCGACCCTCTCCCTGCCGGGAGAGGGTTAGTTGAGCGTCACCCCTTCAGCCGCGCCATAAAGTAGGCATCGACATATTCGCCGTTGCGCAGGGCATACTTTCTCCCCGTCCCTTCAATTTCAAAGCCTAATTTCTGATACACCGCCACCGCGGGAGCGTTATCCACAAACACCGTCAACTCAATACGGTCAACGCGGAGCCAGTTGTCGCACATGTCGATCATGGTGCGAATCAGCTCACTGGCAACGCCGCGATTGTGCCATCGTGAATCCACGCAAATGCCGAAATCGGCGACGTGGCTCCGGCGCGGGCGTTGGATAACCTCAATGGCGAGGTGTCCCACGACCTGGTCATCTATGCTGGCGACCAGCTGTTTGACGCCCGGTCGGTCGGTTAGTCGCTCGTGCCACATATGGCTGGAAGGATGAGGAACCTGTAGCGTATTGTGATATACCTCCGGCTGAGCATGGATCTGACGGATTGTGTCGTAATCTTTGGCTTCGGCATGGCGTATCACTATGTCGCTCATTCTTCATTTTCCTTTTTGAGTTAATCGTCCCCTTAAAGATCGCTGACTTTAAAAAAGGGAGCAACGCCTATTTTTTGCAAAAAGAGGTGGACAAGTGCGAATGAGAATGATTATTATTGCTCTGCATTCAGGGAGACCCTTGCGGAAAGCCTGAAAGCACGACATTGCTCACATTGCTTCCAGTATTACTTTAGCCAGCCGGGTGCTGGCTTTTTTTTTTGCTTTTTTTCAGCCTGCACCCGAAGACGCTACTGCGCCGCTTCTGCGGCGTGTCTGTCTGCTCTGTTTTTGGTTTCAGCCGCGGTATCCGCGATAAACCCCACCACGTTGCTCTTATCTGCCGCCGCAGGCAGCAGCTCTGCCTGGCCGGAAAAAACGCCGCCCTTGTTAATGGCCAGCGTGCGGTAGGCCAACGTGCCGGTGACCTGGCCGTTCTTATCGATTTCAATCGTCTCGCTGCGGCACTGACCGAGGATGCAGCCGTCGATAATCAGCTCGCGGCAGGTGATATTTCCCTCGACCAGGCCTCCGGCCATAATCTTAATCTGGCTCTCTTCGGCGTCGATATTGCCGCTTACGGTACCGTAAATATCGACATCTCCCTCGGCGATAATATTGCCGTCAAAGCGGATGCCGCTGGCGATAACCGTGGCGGCAGGTTTGCGGGAAACGGCTAACGGGGATGCGCTGTTGAGTACCGGCGTAGCCACCGTCTGTGGCGTCGCTTCAACGTTTTTATTCTTTTTAAACATATGGTTAATCCGATGATATTGAAAATGAAAAACGAAAGATGACAAGGAGAAAGAGCCCGATAGCCAGGCCAGATACGTGGATTCGCAGCACCAGGCCATCAGGCCAAGCAGCCAAAAGAGAAGGGCGCTATTCAGGGCGATATACTTGCTTTCCATACGAACGAGATGGCTACTCCTTTAGTCATCGTGTTTTGGGAAACGGCGAGCGCGATGCGGCGTCATGCTCCCACGCGCTGGATAAAAAACGTTCTTTTCCCGAGGGCCCTCTTATCCAGAATTCAGGCCGTAGGGTCAATGAATTTGAGCGTTAAATTTTACATTTAAGAATTTGGCACACTTATTGAAGGGGTTAAGTTCGCAGCCAGCTTGCGCTATGGTTAATAGCAGAGACCTAACAAAGGACCGCGTTATGACTTTGCACTGCGCATTTATTGGATTCGGCAAAAGCACCACCCGCTATCATCTTCCCTATGTCCTGCACCGAAAAGACCGCTGGCACGTGGCGCATATCTTTCGCCGCAGCGCAAAGCCAGAGGAACAGGCACCGGCATACTCGCATATTCACTTCACCAGCGACCTCGACGAAGTGCTTAACGATCCGCAGGTCAAGCTGGTGATTGTGTGCACCCACGCGGACAGTCATTTTGCCTATGCCAAAAGGGCGCTGGAGGCGGGCAAAAATGTACTGGTCGAAAAGCCCTTTACCCCGACCCTTGATGAGGCAAAAACGCTATTCGCCCTGGCGAAAAGCAAGGGATTGACGGTCACGCCGTACCAGAATCGTCGCTTCGACTCCTGCTTCCTGACCACGAAGAAAGTGATTGAGAGCGGAAAGCTGGGCGAGATCGTCGAGATTGAAAACCATTTTGACAACTATCGCCCGGTAGATGGAGGGAAACCCGGCCTGCCTCAGGACGGCACGTTTTACGGCCTGGGCGTCCATACCCTGGACCAAATTATCTCCCTGTTCGGTCGCCCTGACCATGTCTCTTACGACATCCGTAGCCTGCGCAACAAGGCCAATCCGGACGATACCTTTGAGGCCCAGCTGTTCTACGGCAACCTGAAGGCGATTGTCAAAACCAGCCATCTGGTGAAGCTGCCCTATCCAAAATTCATCGTCCATGGTCATAAAGGGTCGTTTATTAAATACGGTATCGACCAGCAGGAGACCAGCCTGAAGGCCAATATTATGCCGGGCGAGCCGGGATTCGGCGCGGACGAGACGGTTGGTCTGCTGGAGTACGTCAATGAGGCGGGCGAAACCGTACGGGAAGAGATCCCGCTTGAAACCGGCGACTATGGGCGGGTCTATGATTCGCTGTATGAAACCCTCGTTAACGGTCAGCCAAATTTCGTCAAGGAATCTGACGTTCTCACGAATCTGGAGATCCTCGAACGCGGCTTTGAACAGCCATCTCCGGCCACAATTACCCTTACCCGATAAGCCCTCATGGCTCCTCTGCACTCGTTCATATTTTTTGAACAGAGGAGTCAATTTTCACCCTCTATGATCGCCAGGGGATTGGGTCCACACTTATCCCATCGAAAACATACGGGGGTGCAACATGATCTACTTACGCAAAGCTAACGAACGCGGCCACGCTAACCACGGCTGGCTGGATTCCTGGCATACTTTCTCTTTCGCGAACTATTACGACCCTAACTTTATGGGCTTCTCGGCGCTGCGGGTGATCAATGACGACGTGATTGATGCAGGCCAGGGCTTCGGTACCCATCCGCATAAAGATATGGAAATTCTGACCTACGTGCTGGAAGGGGCCGTTGAGCACCAGGACAGCATGGGGAATAAAGAGCAGGTGCCGGCGGGTGAGTTCCAGATCATGAGTGCGGGTACCGGGATTCGTCACTCGGAGTACAACCCAAGCAACACGGAAAAACTGCATCTGTACCAGATCTGGATTATGCCGGAAAAAAATGGCATCACGCCGCGCTACGAACAGCGCCGCTTTGACGCCGCGCAGGGCAAACAGCTGGTACTTTCGCCGGATGCCCGCGAAGGTTCGCTGAAGGTGTACCAGGATATGGAACTGTACCGCTGGGCGCTGCTGAAAGACGAGCAGTCGGTGCACCAGATTGCCGCTGAACGGCGGGTGTGGATCCAGGTGGTGAAAGGTGACGTCACCATCAACGGAACGAAGGCCACCACCAGCGATGGCCTGGCCATTTGGGACGAGCAGGCGATTTCCGTACACGCCGACGGCGATAGCGAAATTCTGCTGTTCGATCTGCCGCCCGTCTGATCGTTCTCCGATCGGGTCTAAATAAATTGCGCAACCTTCCCTGATGTTAGGGAAGGTTGCGCTTTGTCCGTGATAAACTGAGAAAATGTTTCCCCGTTGATCGCAGTCAGGACGATGAAAAAGAAAAGACCCGTACTTCAGGATGTAGCCGATCTTGTCGGCGTGACCAAAATGACGGTCAGTCGCTACTTACGTAACCCGGAACAGGTTTCCGAAGCGCTGCGTGGCAAGATAGCCGTTGCTCTCGATGAACTGGGTTATATTCCTAATCGCGCCCCCGACATCCTCTCGAATGCCACCAGCCGCGCTATTGGCGTGCTGCTGCCCTCGTTAACTAACCAGGTTTTCTCAGAAGTGCTGCGCGGTATTGAAAGCGTGACCGACTCTTTCGGTTACCAGACGATGCTGGCGCACTACGGCTATAAGCCGGAAATGGAAGAAAAACGCCTGGAATCCATGCTTTCCTGGAATATTGACGGCCTGATCCTTACCGAACGAACCCATACGCCGCGCACCCTGAAGATGATTGAAGTGGCGGGTATCCCGGTTGTGGAGCTGATGGACAGCCAGTCGCCGTGCCTCGATATCGCCGTCGGCTTTGATAACTTTGAAGCGGCCCGGCAGATGACCGCGGCGATTATCAATCATGGCCATCGTCACGTTGCCTATCTTGGCGCACGTCTTGATGAACGTACTATCATCAAACAGAAGGGGTATGAGCAGGCGATGCTTGATGCCGGAATGACGCCCTACAGCGTGATGGTTGAGCAGTCTTCCTCTTATTCATCGGGGATTGAGCTGATGCGCCAGGCGCGTCGCGAATATCCGCAGCTTGACGGCATTTTCTGTACCAACGATGACCTTGCGGTCGGCGCGGCGTTTGAGTGCCAGCGGCTGGGGCTTAAAATCCCTGACGATATGGCGATTGCCGGTTTCCACGGCCACGATATCGGCCAGGTGATGGAGCCGCGTCTGGCCAGCGTGCTGACGCCGCGCGAGCGGATGGGGCGGATTGGTGCTGAACGACTGCTGGCGCGTATTCGCGGTGAAGCGGTGACGCCTAAGATGTTAGATTTAGGTTTCACATTGTCACCGGGCGGATCTATTTAAACTGACAAATTTGAAGTAGATCACACATATTCACATCTGGCACGAATGGTTATTGCTTCTCCACAACTCCGGCATGACAATGTTACCGATAACAGTTACCCGTAACAATTAACCTGTACGCCAGTATTCCACGCCGTTAAACGCTGCCAGGCTGCGCGTATGTGTCCAGTGGGAGGAAGCTTTGAGCACGACTAACCATGATCACCACATCTATGTCCTGATGGGCGTTTCCGGCAGCGGCAAATCCGCTGTCGCCAGCGAAGTGGCGCATCAACTGCACGCCGCGTTTCTCGACGGCGACTTTCTGCATCCGCGCAGCAACATCAACAAGATGGCTTCCGGCGAACCGTTAAATGACGATGACCGCACCCCGTGGCTGCAGGCGCTGAACGATGCCGCGTTTGCCATGCAGCGTACCAATAAAGTGTCGCTGATTGTCTGCTCCGCGCTGAAAAAGAGCTACCGCGACATCCTGCGTAAAGGTAACCCGAACCTCTCATTTATCTACCTGAAAGGCGACTTCGAGGTTATCGAACAACGTCTGAAGGCGCGTAAAGGCCACTTCTTTAAAACTCAGATGCTGGTCACGCAGTTTGAAACGCTGCAGGAACCGGGCGCGGATGAAAACGATGTTTTAATCGTCGATATCGACCAGTCATTGGAAGGCGTGGTCGCCAGCACCATTGAGGTGATCAACAAAGGCAGTAAATAGTGAGTACATTAACGCTTGTTTTAACAGCAGTCGGCTCCGTTTTGCTGCTGCTGTTTTTAGTGATGAAGGCGCGTATGCATGCCTTCGTGGCTTTGATGGTGGTTTCTATTGGAGCAGGGCTTTTTTCCGGAATGCCGTTGGACAAGATCGCGGCGACGATGGAAAAAGGCATGGGCGGCACGCTGGGCTTTCTGGCTATCGTCGTCGCGCTGGGGGCTATGTTCGGTAAGATCCTGCATGAAACCGGCGCGGTCGACCAGATTGCCGTGAAGATGCTGAAATCTTTCGGCCACAATCGCGCCCACTATGCGATAGGCCTGGCCGGACTTATCTGCGCGCTGCCGCTGTTTTTCGAAGTGGCGATCGTGCTGCTGATCAGCGTGGCTTTCTCAATGGCGCGCCACACCGGCACCAACCTGGTGAAGCTGGTGATCCCGCTGTTTGCTGGCGTAGCCGCTGCGGCCGCGTTCCTGCTGCCGGGGCCCGCGCCGATGCTGCTGGCCTCGCAGATGCACGCCGACTTTGGCTGGATGATCCTGATTGGCCTGTGCGCCGCGATCCCGGGGATGATTATCGCCGGACCGCTGTGGGGTAACTTTATCAGCCGTTACGTTGAGCTGCATATTCCGGACGATATTAGCGAGCCGCACCTCGGCGAAGGCAAAATGCCGTCATTCGGCTTCAGCCTGTCGCTGATTCTGCTGCCGCTGGTGCTGGTTGGCCTGAAAACCATCGCCGCGCGCTTTGTGCCGGAAGGCTCTACCGCCTACGAATGGTTTGAGTTTATCGGCCATCCGTTTACCGCGATTCTGGTGGCGTGCCTGGTGGCTATCTATGGCCTTGCGGTACGTCAGGGGATGGCCAAAGATCGGGTGATGGAGATTTGCGGTCATGCGCTCCAGCCTGCGGGCATTATCCTGCTGGTCATCGGTGCGGGCGGCGTGTTCAAACAGGTGCTGGTCGACTCTGGCGTCGGTCCTGCCCTCGGCGAAGCGTTGACCGGCATGGGCCTGCCGATTGCTATCACCTGCTTCGTGCTGGCGGCGGCGGTGCGTATTATTCAGGGCTCCGCGACCGTTGCCTGTCTGACGGCCGTTGGGCTGGTGATGCCGGTTATCGAACAGCTGCACTACAGCGGCGCGCAGATGGCGGCGCTCTCTATCTGCATCGCCGGCGGCTCTATTGTCGTCAGCCACGTTAACGACGCGGGCTTCTGGCTGTTCGGTAAGTTTACCGGCGCGACCGAAGCGCAAACGCTGAAGACCTGGACGATGATGGAAACCATCCTCGGCACCGTCGGGGCGATTGTCGGCATGATTGCGTTTACGCTATTGAGCTAAACGACAAAGTGAAACACCCGGCGGAGCGAGGCGATGCCGGGTTAATTTTTCCGCTCTACTTATATCGAAAACCCTTAGCTTTACCCCTCTCCCGATCTGCCACTATCAGAAATACGATAAACGTCATACGGCTCACAAACCCGCGCCACGCCTGGCTTTAACCGGTTTGGTTAGCAAGAGCAAAACAACCGAATTTCTGCCGTAATCCATAATCCTGATCAATAAAATAGCGGCGGAAAATATTTCCTTCGCGATATAAATTCCCTGATAATTATTAGGGTATTCCGGGGGGCCAGCGACGGCTGCCGCTATGCAAAATTAGTTACGTTACTGATTGCCTGGCAATCATTGATTAATTTCACTTGCGACTTTAGCTGCATTTTGTAATGTGAAGGACTAACCAGTAGGAAACTGGCCTGGAACAAACAGCACACACCTCGCAGGAATACGTTATGAAAAATGTTGGTTTTATCGGCTGGCGCGGAATGGTCGGCTCTGTCCTCATGCAACGCATGGTTGAAGAGCGCGATTTTGATGCCATTCGCCCTGTTTTTTTCTCCACCTCCCAGCTGGGGCAACCTGCTCCATCCTTTGGTGGCAGTACCGGTGGCACGCTTCAGGATGCATTCGATCTGGAAGCACTGAAGGCGCTGGACATTATTGTCACGTGTCAGGGCGGCGATTACACCAACGATATTTACCCGAAGCTGCGTGAAAGCGGCTGGCAGGGCTACTGGATTGACGCCGCCTCTTCGCTGCGCATGAAAGACGACGCCATCATCATTCTCGACCCGGTGAACCAGGACGTTATCACCGCCGGTCTGAACAACGGCGTTAAAACCTTTGTCGGCGGCAACTGTACCGTCAGCCTGATGCTGATGTCTCTCGGCGGCCTGTTTGCTCAGGATCTGGTTGAGTGGGTTAGCGTGGCGACTTATCAGGCGGCTTCCGGCGGCGGTGCGCGGCATATGCGCGAGCTGCTGACCCAGATGGGCCAGCTGCACAGCCATGTTGCGGCTGAGCTGGCGGATCCGGCTTCCGCGATCCTGGATATTGAACGCAAGGTCACCTCGTTGACCCGCAGCGGCGAGCTGGCGGTAGACAACTTTGGCGTTCCTCTGGCGGGCAGCCTGATCCCATGGATCGACAAACAGCTGGATAACGGCCAGAGCCGTGAAGAGTGGAAAGGCCAGGCGGAGACCAACAAAATTCTCGCGACCGCCTCACCGATTCCGGTAGACGGCCTGTGCGTTCGCGTTGGCGCGCTGCGCTGCCATAGCCAGGCGTTCACCATCAAGCTGAAAAAAGATGTTTCTATTCCGACCGTTGAGGAACTGCTGGCCGCGCATAACCCGTGGGCCAAAGTGGTACCGAACGATCGTGATATCACCATGCGTGAGCTGACTCCGGCTGCCGTTACCGGCACCCTGACCACCCCGGTGGGTCGCCTGCGTAAACTGAACATGGGGCCGGAGTATCTGTCGGCCTTCACCGTTGGTGACCAGCTGCTGTGGGGGGCCGCCGAGCCGCTCCGCCGCATGCTAAGACAGCTGGCGTAGTCGTCACAAGATGAGAAAAGGGGTGTTGAAACACCCCTTTTTTTTGCGTAATACAAGGAGTAAACGCGAATGTTAGATTTTTCCCAACGGAGGTAACTCAGCCTTGGCTATGCTTTAAGTAAGGAGTCACGATGTCTCCTTACCTGAAGGTGGGACGGAGCAGGGGGACGCATAACGTGCTGCGCCGTTCAGGTCAAAAAAAAGTCGCCGGATACAGGAAAGGGCGACACCTACAACAGGATGAAACCATGTCTAATCGTATTGATAAGGACGTGATTAATGCGCTTATCGCCGGCCATTTTGCGGATCCTTTTTCCGTGCTTGGCATGCATTACACCGACGCCGGGCTGGAAGTTCGTGCATTATTACCCGATGCCACCGATGTGTGGGTCATTGAACCAAAAACCGGACGCAAAGTCGGCAAGCTGGAATGCCTCGACTCGCGCGGTTTCTTCAGCGGCGTTCTGCCGCGTCGTAAAAATCCTTTTCGCTATCAGCTGGCCGTCACCTGGCACGGGCAGCAGAACCTGATTGATGACCCGTACCGTTTTGGTCCGCTGTTGCAGGATCTCGATGTCTGGCTGCTGTCGGAAGGCACGCATCTGCGTCCTTATGAAACGCTGGGCGCGCATGCCGATACCATGGACGGCGTGGTCGGTACGCGTTTCTCCGTATGGGCGCCGAATGCCCGCCGGGTATCGGTCGTCGGCCAGTTTAACTACTGGGACGGCCGCCGCCACCCGATGCGCCTGCGTAAAGAGTCCGGCATCTGGGAGCTGTTTGTTCCCGGCGCGCTGAACGGCCAGCTGTATAAATTCGAGCTTATCGATGCCCACGGCAACCTGCGGGTGAAGTCCGACCCTTACGCTTTTGAAGCGCAAATGCGTCCGGAGAGCGCCTCGCTCATCTGCGGGCTGCCGGAAAAGGTCGCACAGCCGCCGGAGCGCAAGCAGGCTAACCAGTTTGATGCGCCGATCTCGATTTATGAAGTACACCTCGGCTCCTGGCGCCGCCACACCGATAATAACTTCTGGCTGAGCTATCGCGAGCTTGCCGACCAGCTGGTCCCGTATGCCAAATGGATGGGCTTTACCCACCTCGAACTGCTGCCGGTTAACGAGCATCCGTTTGACGGCAGCTGGGGCTACCAGCCGACCGGGCTGTACGCGCCCACCCGTCGCTTCGGTACCCGGGAGGATTTCCGCTACTTTATCAACGCCGCGCACGCCGCGGGGCTTAACGTTATTCTGGACTGGGTGCCCGGTCATTTCCCGGCGGATGATTTTGCGCTCGCCTCGTTTGACGGCACCTCGCTGTATGAACATAGCGACCCGCGCGAAGGCTACCATCAGGACTGGAACACCCTGATTTACAACTACGGCCGCCGCGAGGTCAGCAATTACCTGGTCGGCAATGCGCTGTACTGGATCGAACGCTTCGGCATTGACGCGCTGCGGGTTGATGCGGTGGCGTCGATGATTTATCGCGACTACAGCCGCAAGCAGGGCGAGTGGGTGCCGAACGAATTCGGCGGTCGGGAAAACCTTGAAGCGATTGAGTTTCTGCGCAATACCAACCGCGTGCTGGGCGAACAGACGCCGGGCGCGGTAACCATGGCGGAAGAGTCGACCGATTTTCCCGGCGTTTCCCGTCCTTCCTCCACCGGCGGGCTGGGTTTCTGGTTCAAGTGGAACCTCGGCTGGATGCACGACACCCTCGACTACATGAAGCTGGACCCGGTGCATCGCCGTCATCATCACGACAAGATGACCTTCGGTATGCTCTACAACTACACCGAAAACTTTGTCCTGCCGCTCTCTCATGATGAAGTGGTGCACGGCAAAAAATCGTTACTCGACCGCATGCCGGGCGACGCCTGGCAGAAGTTCGCTAACCTGCGCGCCTACTACGGCTGGCTGTTTGCCTTCCCGGGTAAAAAGCTGCTGTTTATGGGCAATGAGTTTGCTCAGGGACGCGAATGGAACCACGACGCAAGCCTCGACTGGCATCTGCTGGAGGGCGGCGATAACTGGCACCACGGCGTCCAGCGGCTGGTGCGCGACCTCAACCATACCTATCGTCACCATAAAGCGCTGCACGAGCTGGATTTCGATCCCTACGGCTTCGAATGGCTGGTGGTGGACGACCATGAGCGTTCGGTATTTATCTTTGTTCGTCGCGACAGGGCGGGCAATGAAATTATCGTCGCCAGCAACTTCACCCCGGTCCCGCGTCATGAGTACCGTTTTGGCATCAACCAGCCCGGCCGCTGGCGTGAAGAGCTCAACACCGACTCCATGCATTACCACGGCAGCAACACCGGCAACGGCGGCGTCGTTGAGAGCGACCCGATCGCCAGCCACGGTCGTGAACACTCCCTCTCCATTACGCTGCCTCCGCTGGCGACGGTGTGGCTGGTGCGGGAGGCGCAATGATCGCACTCGCGGCAGGACAGCCCGCGCCTTTAGGGGCCAGCTACGACGGTAAGGGCGTGAATTTCGCGCTCTTTTCCGCCCACGCGGAGCGGGTGGAACTCTGCGTGTTTGACGAGCAGGGCAATGAGCGACGCGTCGACCTGCCCGCGCGCAGCGGCGATATCTGGCACGGCTGGCTCGCCGATGTCGGGCCTGGCCTGCGCTACGGCTACCGCGTCCACGGGCCCTGGGACCCAACGCAAGGGCACCGCTTCAACCCGGCGAAGCTGCTGCTTGACCCCTGCTGCCATCAGGTAGACGGCGGGTTGCCTGACGATGAACGTCTCCACGGCGGCGATCGCGTTCCCGATCGTCGCGACAGCGCGGCGATAGCGCCGAAGTCGCGGGTGATCGACCTGCATTACGACTGGCGCGGCGATAAGCCGCCGCGCACGCCGTGGGGCCAGACGGTGATTTATGAAGCCCACGTCAAGGGGCTGACGTATCTGCACCCCGATCTGCCGGAGAATGTCCGCGGCACCTATAAAGCGCTCGGTCATCCGGTGATGATCGATTACTTCCGCATGCTGGGCATTACTGCACTAGAGTTAATGCCGGTGGCGCAGTTCGCCAGCGAACCGCGCCTTCAGCGGATGGGGTTAAGCAACTATTGGGGCTACAACCCGCTGGCGATTTTCGCCCTCGACACGCGCTACGCCATCGCGCCGGAGCAGGCGTTAAACGAGTTTCGCGATGCGGTAAAAGCGCTGCATGCGGCGGGCATCGAAGTGATCCTTGACGTGGTGCTGAACCATAGCGCGGAGATAGACCTGGAAGGGCCGACCTTCTCCCTGCGCGGAATCGATAACCGTAGCTATTATTGGATCAGGGAAGACGGCGATTACCACAACTGGACCGGCTGCGGGAACACCCTCAACCTCAGCCACCCCGGCGTGGTGGAGTATGCCCGCCAGTGCCTGCGCTTTTGGGTTGACGAGTGCCACGTTGACGGCTTTCGTTTCGACCTCGCCTCGGTGATGGGGCGGACGCCGGCGTTTCGTCAGGATGCGCCGCTGTTTGAGGCCATCCGTAACGACCCGCGTCTGGCTGAGGTCAAGCTGATCGCGGAACCCTGGGATATCGGCCCGGGCGGCTACCAGGTGGGTAACTTTCCGCCGCTGTTCGCCGAGTGGAACGACCATTTCCGCGATACCGCGCGTCGATTCTGGCTGCAGCAGAACGTCTCGCTGGGCGACTTCGCTCAGCGTTTTGCCGCATCCAGCGACGTTTTTCAGCGTAACGGCAGAGCGCCTTCGGCGGCGGTTAACCTGGTCACCGCGCACGATGGTTTCACCCTGCGCGACTGCGTTTGTTTCAATCAGAAACATAATGAGGCAAACGGGGAGGAGAATCGCGATGGGACTAACAATAACTACAGCAACAATCATGGTATAGAAGGATTAGAAGGGAGTCTTGCCGTGATTGAACGGCGCCGTGCCAGCGTTCACGCTCTTCTGGCGACTTTACTGCTGGCGCAGGGAACGCCGATGCTGCTGGCGGGTGACGAACACGGTCACAGCCAGCATGGCAACAACAATGCTTACTGTCAGGACAATGCGTTGACCTGGCTGGACTGGAACCATACTAACCGCGGGCTGACCGCGTTCACCGCCGCGTTAATTCATCTGCGCCAGCGCGTTCCGGCTTTAACCGAGAATCGCTGGTGGCAGGAGGGAGACGGCAGCGTTCGCTGGTTAAACCAACATGCGCAGCCGCTGTCCGCCGATGAATGGCAGCACGGTGCGCCGCGTATGCAGATCATATTGTCCGATCGCTGGCTGATGGCGCTCAACGCCACCGCCGAGGTGGCAGAGATGGTTTTACCCGCGGGGGAATGGCGCGCCATTCCACCTTTCGCCGGAGAGGATAATCCGGTCACTATAGCTGTCTGGCATGGGCCCGCGCACGGAGTGTGCGTATTTCAAAGGTCGTAACCTCGGGGCTTCCGGTTGGTCTCGAAGCGGCGGCGCGACGAGAAGGGCAGGCAAGCTGGGGAGTAAAAAAGGAGTTAATTATGGTTGGGGTAGAAAAGAACGATCCATTGATGCTGGCGCGTCAGTTGCCGATCAAATCCGTTGCGCTGATCCTTGCCGGGGGACGTGGTACCCGTCTGAAGGATCTGACCAATAAACGCGCGAAACCTGCTGTCCATTTCGGCGGCAAGTTCCGCATTATCGATTTTGCGTTATCTAACTGTATTAACTCAGGCATTCGACGCATCGGCGTCATCACCCAGTATCAATCGCATACGCTGGTGCAGCATATCCAGCGCGGCTGGTCGTTCTTCAATGAAGAGATGAACGAGTTTGTTGACCTGCTGCCCGCCCAGCAAAGGATGCAGGGGGAAAACTGGTATCGCGGCACGGCGGATGCGGTGACGCAGAACCTCGACATCATTCGTCGTTACAAGGCGGAGTACGTCGTTATCCTCGCGGGCGACCATATTTACAAACAAGACTACTCGCGCATGCTTATCGATCACGTCGAAAAAGGCGCGCGTTGCACCGTGGCCTGTATGCCGGTGCCTATTGAAGAAGCACGGGCGTTCGGGGTCATGGCGGTGGACGAGAGCGATAAGATTATCGATTTCGTCGAAAAACCGGCTAATCCGCCTGCGATGCCGGGCGATGCCAGCAAATCGCTGGCGAGTATGGGTATCTATGTCTTTGACGCGGATTACCTTTATGAGCTTCTGGAAGAAGACGACAGCGATGAAAGCTCCAGCCACGATTTTGGTAAAGACATCATTCCGAAAATCACCAAAGCTGGCATGGCTTATGCACATCCTTTCCCGCTCTCCTGCGTGCAGTCCGATCCGCAGTCTGAGCCCTACTGGCGTGATGTCGGGACCCTGGAAGCGTACTGGAAAGCCAACCTCGATCTGGCTTCGGTGACCCCGGAACTGGACATGTACGATCAGAACTGGCCGATTCGCACCCATATGGAGCCTTTGCCTCCGGCAAAATTCGTCCAGGACCGCTCGGGCAGCCACGGGATGACCCTGAACTCGCTGGTTTCAGGCGGCTGTATTATCTCCGGATCGGTGGTTGTGCAGTCGGTGCTGTTCCCGCGCGTGCGGGTGAATTCATTCTGTAATATTGATTCGGCAGTCTTGTTGCCAGAGGTTTGGGTTGGCCGTTCGTGCCGCCTGCGTCGCTGCATTATTGACCGCGCCTGCGTGATCCCTGAAGGTATGGTTGTTGGGGAGAACGCGGAAGAGGATGCACGCCGTTTCTACCGCTCGGAGGAAGGTATCGTGCTGGTCACCCGCGACATGCTGCGGAAATTGGGGTATCCACAGGAGCGCTAATGCAGGTATTACATGTATGTTCAGAGATGTTCCCGCTGTTAAAAACCGGTGGACTGGCGGATGTGATCGGCGCGCTGCCTGCAGCGCAAATTGCCGGGGGCGTCGACACGCGCGTACTGCTGCCCGCGTTTCCTGATATCCGCCGCGGCGTGACGGATGCGCAGGTGGTGACGCGCCGCGAGACGTTTGCCGGGCGCATCACTCTGCTGTTCGGTCACTTTAACGGCGTGGGCATCTATTTGATTGATGCCCCGCATCTCTACGATCGCCCAGGGAGCCCTTATCACGATACTAATCAGCACGCCTATACCGACAACGTGCTGCGCTTTGCGCTGCTGGGATGGGTCGGTAGCGAGATGGCCTGCGGCCTGGATCCTTTCTGGCGCCCTGACGTTGTTCACGCCCACGACTGGCATGCGGGCCTGACCCCGGCCTACCTGGCGGCGCGCGGCCACCCGGCTAAGTCGGTCTTTACGGTGCATAACCTGGCCTACCAGGGGATGTTCTACTCGTGGCATATGAACGACATTGAGCTGCCGTGGTCGTTCTATAACGTTCATGGCCTTGAATTTAACGGCCAGATCTCCTTTCTGAAGTCGGGGCTCTACTACGCCGACCATATTACGGCGGTCAGCCCGACCTATGCGCGCGAAATCACCGAGCCGCAGTTCGCTTACGGCATGGAAGGGCTGCTGCGTCAGCGGCAGCATGAGGGCCGCCTCTCCGGGATCCTCAACGGGGTGGATGACCATATCTGGAATCCGGAAAGCGACCTGCTGCTGGCCGCGCGCTACGATCGCGATCGGCTGGAAGAAAAAGCGGAAAACAAACGCCAGCTGCAAATCGCCATGGGGCTGAAGGTGGATGACAAAGCGCCGCTGTTTGCCGTTGTCAGCCGTTTGACCAGCCAGAAGGGGCTCGACCTGGTGCTTGAGGCGCTGCCGGGCCTGCTGGAGCAGGGCGGTCAGCTGGCGCTGCTGGGGGCGGGCGATCCGGTGCTGCAGGAGGGCTTCCTGGCCGCCGCGGCCGAGCATCCGGGCAAGGTCGGCGTACAGATTGGCTACCATGAAGCCTTCTCGCACCGCATTATGGGCGGCGCCGATGTGATTCTGGTGCCCAGCCGTTTTGAACCGTGCGGCTTAACCCAGCTGTACGGCCTGAAGTACGGCACGCTACCGCTGGTGCGGCGTACCGGCGGACTGGCGGACACCGTGTCCGATTGCTCGCTGGAGAATCTCGCCGACGGTATGGCTACCGGCTTTGTTTTTGAAGATAGCAACGCTTTGTCGCTGCTGCGGGCTATTCGACGTACATTCGTCCTGTGGTCGCGCCCGTCGCTCTGGCGCTACGTCCAGCGTCAGGCGATGAATATGGATTTTAGCTGGCAGGTTGCCGCAAATTCTTACCGCGAACTTTATCAACGCTTGCTGTAACCAGGAGCCAAAGCTATGAATGTACCTTTTAGCTACTCATCACCCACCCTGAGCGTTGAGGCGTTAAAGCACTCTATTGCTTATAAGCTGATGTTTATCATCGGCAAAGATCCGGCTATCGCTAACAAACATGAATGGCTCAACGCCACGCTGTTCGCCGTTCGCGATCGCATGGTCGAGCGCTGGCTGCGTTCAAACCGGGCGCAGCTCTCTCAGGAAGTGCGCCAGGTTTACTATCTGTCGATGGAGTTTTTGATTGGCCGTACCTTGTCCAACGCGCTGCTATCGCTCGGTATTTATGAGGACGTGAACAGCGCGCTGGAAGAGATGGGGCTGAATCTTGAAGAGCTGATTGACGAAGAGAACGACCCGGGCCTGGGCAACGGCGGTCTTGGTCGTCTGGCTGCCTGCTTCCTCGACTCGCTGGCGGCGCTGGGTTTGCCGGGCCGCGGCTACGGTATTCGCTACGACTACGGGATGTTTAAGCAGAATATCGTCGACGGGCGGCAGAAAGAGTCCCCGGACTACTGGCTGGAGTACGGCAACCCGTGGGAGTTCGAGCGCCACAATACGCGCTACAAAGTGCGCTTCGGCGGCCGCATTCAGCAGGAAGGTAAACATTCCCGCTGGGTGGAGACCGAAGAGATTATTGCCGAAGCCTACGATCAGATCATCCCGGGTTTCGACACCGACGCTACCAACACGCTGCGTCTGTGGAGCGCGCAGGCCAGCAGCGAGATCAACCTCGGTAAATTCAACCAGGGCGACTACTTCGCGGCGGTGGAAGATAAAAACCACTCTGAGAACGTGTCGCGGGTGCTCTATCCGGACGACTCCACCTATTCCGGGCGCGAGCTGCGCCTGCGCCAGGAGTATTTCCTCGTGTCGGCGACGGTACAGGATATCCTCAGCCGTCACTACCAGCTGCATAAAACCTACGCCAATCTGGCGGACAAAATCGCGATTCACCTCAACGACACGCACCCGGTGCTGTCGATTCCGGAGCTGATGCGCCTGCTGATTGATGAGCATAAGTTTAGCTGGGATGAGGCGTTCGAGGTGACCTGCCAGGTCTTCTCCTATACCAACCATACCCTGATGAGCGAAGCGCTGGAGACCTGGCCCGTCGATATGCTAGGTAAAATCCTGCCGCGCCATTTGCAGATTATTTTCGAGATTAACGACTACTTCCTGAAGACCCTGCAGGAGCAGTATCCCAACGATACGGCGATGTTGGGCCGTACGTCGATTATCGACGAGTCTAACGGGCGTCGCGTACGCATGGCGTGGCTGGCGGTGGTGGTAAGCCACAAGGTCAACGGCGTGTCGGAGCTGCACTCCCGGCTGATGGTCGAGTCGCTGTTTGCCGAATTTGCCAAAATCTTCCCGATGCGCTTTACCAACGTCACGAACGGCGTCACTCCGCGCCGCTGGCTGGCGCTGGCGAATCCGCCGCTGTCGAAAGTGCTGGATGAAAATATCGGCCACACCTGGCGTACGGATTTAAGCCAGCTGAAGGAGCTGGAGCAGCATATTGACTTTCCGAAGGTTAACCAGGCGGTGCGCCAGGCCAAGCTGGAAAACAAGCAGCGGCTGGCGAACTACATCGGCCAGCAGCTTAACGTGGTGGTCAACCCGAAAGCCCTGTTCGATGTGCAGATCAAGCGTATTCACGAGTACAAACGCCAGCTAATGAACGTGCTGCATGTGATCACCCGCTACAATCGCATTAAGGCCGATCCCGACGCCGAGTGGGTACCGCGCGTGAATATCTTCGCCGGCAAGGCGGCTTCGGCTTACTACATGGCGAAGCATATTATTCATTTAATCAATGACGTCGCGGCGGTGGTGAATAACGATCCGGACGTTGGCGATAAGCTGAAAGTGGTGTTCATTCCTAACTACAGCGTAAGCCTCGCGCAGCTCATCATTCCGGCAGCGGATCTCTCCGAGCAGATCTCGCTGGCGGGGACGGAGGCGTCCGGTACCAGCAACATGAAGTTCGCGCTTAACGGCGCGTTAACCATCGGTACCCTGGACGGGGCTAACGTTGAGATGCAGGAGCACGTCGGGGCGGATAATTTCTTTATCTTCGGTAATACGGCGGAAGAGGTTGAAGCCCTGCGGGCTAACGGCTACAAACCGCGTGATTACTATGAGCAGGATGAAGAGCTGCACCAGGCGCTGACGCAGATCGGCACCGGCCTGTTCAGCCCATCGGAGCCGGGACGCTACCGTGACCTGCTGGATTCGCTGATTAACTTCGGCGACCACTATCAGGTTCTGGCGGATTACCGTAGCTACGTGGATTGTCAGGATAAGGTGGATGAGCTGTACCGTCATCCGGAGGAGTGGGCCAATAAAGCGATGCTGAATATCGCCAATATGGGCTACTTCTCTTCCGACCGCACGATTAAGGAGTATGCCGACCATATCTGGCATATCGATCCGGTAAGGTTGTAACGGATTAGCCGTAAAAAACCACCTGCATAGCAGGTGGCATTGATTTCGCCCCATAGGGGCGCACT